>CAZYOL010000097.1:0-15652 GCA_964649065.1 uncultured Spirochaetales bacterium | reverse complement strand
TGGTCGAGGGCATCGGCGGCTACGGCAACTCGGTGGGCGTGGCCACCGTCGGCGGGGAGGCCAGCTTCCACCCCTGCTACCGGGGCAACATCCTGGTGAATGCCTTCAGCATCGGCGTCGCCGAGGAGGACGCGATCTTCCTGGCGCGGGCCTCCGGCCTCGGCAACCCGGTGATCTACGTCGGCAGCAAGACCGGTCGCGACGGCATCCACGGAGCCAGCCTGCTGGCCTCGGCCGAGTTCGACGAGGGCAGCGAGGCGAAGCGGCCCACGGTGCAGGTGGGAGATCCCTTCACCGAGAAGTGTCTGATCGAGGCCTGCCTGGAGCTCTTCCGCACGGATGCGATCGTCGGCATCCAGGACATGGGTGCAGCGGGCCTGACCTGCTCCTCCTTCGAGATGGCCAGCCACTCCGGCACCGGCATCGAGCTCTCGCTGGATCGGGTGCCCCAGCGCGAGGTCGGCATGACGCCCTACGAGCTGCTGCTCTCCGAGAGCCAGGAGCGCATGCTGCTGGTGGCGCGCTCGGGGCAGGAGTCGCGGGTGCGCGAGATCTTCGAGCGCTGGGACCTCGACGTGGCGGTCGTCGGCCGAGTTACCGACGACGGTCGCATGCGCGTCTCCTGGCGGGGTGAGACCGTGGTGGACATTCCGGTCGATCCGGTCGCCCGCAGCGCGCCCGAGCTCGAGCGGCCCCTGCGCGAGCCGGCGGACCTGCGCGAGCGCCAGAAGCTCGACTGGGCGGCGCTGGCCCCCGAGGACGACCCGGGCGGGGCCCTGGAGGCGCTGCTCGACACGCCCAGCCTCGGCTCCAAGGCCTGGATCTACCGCCAGTACGACCAGCTCGTGCAGGGCAACACCGTGATCGGTCCGGGGGGCGACGCCGCTCTCGTCCGCGTGAAGCGCGAGGACGGCAGCGTCACCGACAAGGGCCTGGCCCTGGCGGTGGACTGCAACCCGCGCTGGTGCTGGCTCGACCCCCACGCCGGCGCCGTGGCCGCGGTGGCGGAGGCGGCGCGCAACGTCGCCTGCACCGGAGCCCGGCCGCTGGCCCTGACCAACTGCCTGAACTTCGGCAACCCGGAGAAGCCGGAGATCATGTGGGAGTTCGCCGAGGCGACTCGAGGCCTGGCCGAGGCCGCCGAGGCCCTCGGGACGCCGGTCGTCTCCGGCAACGTGTCGCTCTACAACGAGACCAGCGGGCGCGCGATCTACCCGACGCCCACCATCGCCGTGGTCGGCCTGCTCGAGCCCTGGGAGCGCCACGCCGTCTCGCACTTCCCCGCCGTGGGTCTGGAGCTGCTGCTGATCGGCGAGACCCGTGAGGAGCTGGGCGGTAGCGCCTGGCTGGCCCTGCGCCGCGGTCTCGAGGCCGGCCTGCCGCCCCGGGTCGACCTGGCCCGCGAGCGCCGCCTGCACGCGCTGCTGGCCGAGGGCGTGGCGGCCGGCCTGCTGCGCAGCGCGCACGACGTCTCGGAGGGCGGGCTGGCGGTGGCCCTGGCCGAGTGCTGCTTCGGCGGTGAGGGCGAGGGCCTGGGCGCGCAGGTCGAGCTGGTCGAGTCGCTGCGGCCGGAGGCGCTGCTCTTCGGCGAGTCGACCGGGCGCGTCCTGGTGACGAGCTCCGAGTCCGGGGCCCTCCGGGCCCTGGCGGCCCGCCACGAGCTGCCGATCGCCCGCATCGGGACGACCGGCGGCAGCCGGCTGCGGGTGGCAGGGCCCTCGGGCTCCTGCTGGATCGACGCCCCGGTCGCGCGCCTGCGCGAGATCTGGCAGCGGGCCATCCCCCGCCGCCTCGAGGAGAGCTGAGCATGTGTGGAATCTTCGGCGTGCACGGACACCCCGAGGCCGCGAACATCACCTACCTGGGCCTCTACTCGCTGCAGCACCGGGGCCAGGAGAGCACCGGCATCGTCTCGCTGCACGGGGGCGAGCACTACGCCCACCGCGGGATGGGGCTGGTCTCGGACGTCTACACCGAGCGCACGCTGCAGAAGCTGCCGGGGCGCCATGCCATCGGCCACGTGCGCTACTCGACGGCGGGCGAGAGCCAGCTCCGCAACGCGCAGCCCTTCTGCGCGACCACCGACGGCGGCCCGGTGGCGCTGTCCCACAACGGCAATCTGGTGAACGCCCTGGCCATTCGCCGTGAGCTGGAGGGGCGGGGCGCCATCTTCAGCACCACCGCCGACAGCGAGGTGATCGTCCAGCTGCTGGCCCGCTCGCGCGAGCGCACTCAGGAGGAGCGCCTGATCGACGCTCTCTCCCGGGTGAAGGGGGCCTACAGCATCCTCATGCTGACCGGAGACGCCCTGGTCGCCGCCCGCGACCCGAACGGCTTTCGGCCCCTCTCCCTGGGCCGACTCGACGGGGCCTGGGTGGCCGCCAGCGAGACCTGCGCCCTCGACCTGATCGGCGCCAGCTACGAGCGCGACCTGGATCCCGGCGAGGTGGTGGTGATCCGCCGGGGCCGCATTCGCACCCTGCGCCCCTTCACTCGCGCCCCTCGCGAGACCTTCTGCATCTTCGAGTACATCTACTTCGCGCGCCCCGACTCGAACCTCAACCGGCAGAACGTCTACGCCTTCCGCAAGGAGCTGGGACGCGCCCTGGCTCGCGAGGCGCCGGCCACCGCCGACCTGATCGTCCCCGTCCTCGACTCCGGCAACACCGCCGCGCTGGGCTTCGCCGAGGAGTCCGGCATTCCCTACGACCAGGCGCTGATCCGCAACCACTACGTCCGCCGCACCTTCATCGAGCCGGCCCAGTCGATTCGACACTTCGGAGTGAAGGTCAAGCACAACGCCGCCTCGGGCATCGTGGCGGGCAAGCGCGTCGTGCTGGTGGACGACTCGATCGTGCGGGGGACGACCCTGCAGAAGATCGTCGAGATGGTGCGCCAGGCGGGCGCCCGCGAGGTGCACCTGCGCATCTCCTCGCCTCCCTACACGGGGCCCTGTCACTACGGCATCGACACGCCCACCCGGGAGGAGCTGGTCGCCCACCACCACAGCCCCGAGGAGATCGGCCAACGCATGGGGGCCGACTCGCTCGGCTACCTCTCCCTGGAGGCCCTGCGCGAGGTGGCGAAGTCGCTCAAGCGGGGCTTCTGCGACGCCTGCTTCTCGGACGACTATCCGGTGCCGGTCGAGCCGGACCCGGTGGCGCCCCAGCTCTCGCTGTTCCGCGAGGTGGGCCAGGAGGAGCCCACCTAGCGCGGCGTCCACCCCGCCCGGGAGCCCGGAAACTGGGTTCCAGGGGCCCGATCCGAGCGTTCAGCCCCGCGCGAGATCGGCCGATGGGCTCGGTGGGCAGCCCTCCCCCCGGGTCGGCCCGAGGGGGGTTCCGTGCCTCGCGCCGAGCGGACGCTGCGCATCTCGTTCGACAGCCCCGAGTCCTTCGAGCGGGAGTACGTGACGAATCTCTCCAATGCGGGGGTCTTCGTCGCGACCGACGAGGCCTTCGAGCTGCGCGAGTCGGTCCAGGTCGAGATCTACCTCGATTTCTGCGACCAGTCCGTGGCGATCGCCGGCGAGGTGGTCCACCACGTGCCGCCGGAGATGGCCGCCCGCGGCGGCACACCGGGGGTGGCGGTGCAGTTCGCCCTGCTGGCGCACCAGGTGCGCCACGAGCTGGCCCCGCTGGTCCAGGCCAGCGGCTCCTTCCAGCAGGAGCCCCACGACAGCGGGCGCCGCTCGGCCCCGCGCGTCCCGGCCCGGGTGCCGGCCACCATCGACGTCTCCGGCGGCGCCGTCGCGGCCCAGACCCGCAATCTGAGCCGCTCCGGAGTGCTGGTGAGCGTGCCCGGCACAGAGGTGCCGGTCGGAGAGCGCGTCGACCTGACGCTGGTTCATCCCACCAACGGGCGCTCGATGCAGGTCGGGGGCAAGGTCGTGCGCGAGGTCCGCAATGCCGGCGAGGTCCGCGCTCTCGGCATCCACTTCGAGCCGCCCGAGGCCCACGAGCGCCGCTTCCACGAGTTCGTCGAGGAGATCCAGAGCGCCGAGCACAGCCGGCGGCTGGGCGGCATCTCGGGCTCGATCGCCGAGCTCGGACCCCAGAACCTGCTGCAGATGTTCGGGACCAGCGCCCGGGAGGGCACCCTCACGCTGGTCCACGGCGATCTCGAGGGCAGCGTCGGCTTCGGCGGCGGGCTGCTGCGCTACGCGCGGGTGGGCTCGGCGACGGGGCTCAAGGCCCTGACGCGGCTGATGGCCTGGACCGACGGCGGCTTCGAGTTCCACGCCCGGGTCGAGGATCAGGACTCGTCGGAGCCGCCCCTGCCGTTGGAGGCGGCCATCCTCGAGGCCATGCGCCAGCTCGACGAGCTGGCCCAGCTCGACCTGCGGGCCCTGCCGCCGCGCGCCGTGTTGCGGGTGCTCGACGCCGACGCGCTGAGCGGGGCTGCGCCCTCGAAGACCGAAGAGGCGGTCTTCGACCTGGCCCGGGCGGGCTTCCGGATCCATCGCATCGTGGAGGTGATCCCGGAGCCCGACCCGCAGATCTACCGGGCCATCGTCGGCCTGGTCGATCGCGGCGTCCTCGGCACCGAGACCTGAGCGCGGCTCAGGTCTCGGGAGCGCTCTCGGGCCGGGCGAACTCGCGGCGCACCAGCCGGCCGTCCTCGAAGACGCTCCGCACGTCGATCTCGCCGTCGCCGTTGCGATCCTCCTCGCGCACCGCGAGCTGGCCGCTGCCGTCCAGGCGGTCGAAGCGATCGAGGTGGCCGTCGCCGTTGGTGTCCAGGCTCTCCACGGCGAGCTGGCCCTCGACGTACTGGAAGACGCGATCCGCCTGTCCGTCGCCGCTCAGGTCGAGCTCGATGCGGTCGAGGACCTCGCCCCCCGGCTCGAAGACGATGCGCAGGTCCGGCCGTCCCCGGCCCAGGCCGTCCTCGTAGATCTCCCTGCGCGCCCCCCCCTCGTAGGCGACCCAGCGGTCGGCCCGGCCGTCGCCGCTGGTGTCCTCCTCGCGCACCACCGGCGAGACCTCTCCGGCGGCCAGGTAGTAGCGGGAGATCCAGGTGCCGTCGGGGGCGTAGGCGGCGCGTCGCACGATCGTGTCACCCCCCCGGGCCCGCGCCAGCCGGGGCCCGAAGGCCTCGCCATCGCCGATCTCCTGCTCGTGGAGCAGGCCGAGCAGGCGCGGCTCGGGGGCGCGCACGTCCTCGTCCAGGACCGCCAGCGTCGCCAGAAGCTCGTCGCGTCGGCGCCGCTCCTCGGCGAGCAGCGCCTCCATGGCCGAGCGCTGACGCGCCGTCATGCGCGGTGCGAGGACGCCGGGCTCGCCCGCGGCGTCGCCCAGCTGCGCGGACATCTCGAGGGTGGCGGAGGTCTCGCGCAGGTAGGCGCGCACGTCCGGATCCTCCGGGTCGATGTGCGCGGCCCGGTGGAAGGCCTCCCCCGCCTTCGCGACCTGGCCCGCGCGCATCCAGCGGCGACCCGTGGCGAGCTCCTCCTCGATGCGTCGTCCCAGGTCGGGAAACAGCGACCGGATCGCCCCGGCCGACCAGCGGTGGGCGCGCGCGCTGGGGGCGCGCGGGGCGCGCGGGGGCGCCGGGGCGCGCAGTGCCCGCTCGACCTGCGGCAGCTCCAGGGCCCGCTCCAGGGCCCGCGAGACGACCTCGCGCCGGCAGCCTCCGGGGAGCTGCGGATCCGAGACCACCTGCTTCACCAGCTCGGCCTGTCCCGGTCGCCCGTCCGGGACCGCCGCGGCGAGCCGCAGCCAGGCGACGGCGAAGGGACCGTCCTTCACGGTCGCATCGCAGAAGGCGCGCTCCACGCGCAGCGACATCGCGGAGCGCGGATCGACGCCGGCCAGCCAGCGGCGCGCCTCCGCCACGCTCCCGGGCTCGCGGTGCACGATCGAGGCCTCGGAGAGGCGCACGCGCAGGCGCTGCTCCAGGGCCTCGGCCACCACCGGATCCGGCCACTGGCCGGGAACCCGGGCGGGATCCGGATGCGCCGGATCGGGGCGCAGCAGGGCGACCACCACGTCGCGCGACGAGTGGGGCACCGGCGCCTCCGGCGGAGGGGGCGGGGAGGGCGCCAGGCGCTCGGCGCGCTCCCGGTATTCCAGCGCCTCCGGGCTGCGCCCCTGGGCCTCCAGGGCCCGGGCCAGCGCGCGGTGCAGCGGCGCGTCGTCCGGGCGGGCCTCCAGGCCGCGGCGGGCCGCCCGCACGGCCCCCACCAAGAGCTCGTCCGCAACCAACGCGCGCGCCTCCACCACACAGCCCCCGGCTCGGCCGCCTCGTAGCGCTCGTCGGCTTCGAAGGCGCGCGCCTCCTCCAGCATGCGCCGGGCGAAGCGCACGCGGTCGGCCTCGCTGGGCGCCGGGGGCCGGGCTCCGATCCCGACGCCGTCCCCCGGGCCCACCGGCATCGGCGAGCCGCAGGCCCACAGGGCCGCGGCGAGCGTCACGAGGGCCAGCAGGCCTCGCTGCATTCTGCTGGCGGGCATCTTCAGTCGCGCGGGTCGTCGCGCCGGACGAGGGTGTCGACGCCGAAGCGCGCGTCGTCCCGCTCGGGGTGGTCGACCGTGTAGTGCAGGCCGCGGCTCTCGTGGCGCTGCGCGGCGCAGCGGATCACCAGCTCGGCCACGGTGGCCAGGTTGCGCAGCTCGACCAGGTCCGGCGTCAGACGGAAGTTCCAGTAGTACTCGGTGATCTCCTCCTGCAGCAGCTCGATCCGGTGGCGGGCCCGCTCCAGCCGCCGGTCGCTGCGCACGATGCCCACGTAGTTCCACATGAAGCGCCGGATCTCGTCCCAGTTCTGCGTGATCACGACGGCCTCGTCGATCGCCGTGGCCTGACCGACTTCCCAGGGAGGGACCGAGACCGAGTGGCCCCGCAGTGCGGGCAGGCGGGCCACCGACTCGGTGGCGGCCGCATCGGCATAGACCAGCGCCTCCAGCAGCGAGTTCGAGGCCAGGCGGTTGGCGCCGTGCAGGCCGGTGCAGGCCACCTCGCCCGCGGCAAAGAGATTCGGCAGGTCGCTCTCGCCGCGCGCATCGGTGCGCACGCCGCCGCAGCAGTAGTGGGCCGCCGGTACCACCGGGATGGCCTCGCGCGTGAAGTCGATGCCGAAGCGCCGGCAGGTCTCGTCGACGTTCGGAAAGCGGCGGTGCAGGAAGCGGCCTTCGCGATGGCTGATGTCCAGCAGCACCCAGTCGTCGCCGGAGCGCTTGAGCTCGGTGTCGATGGCCCGGGCCACCACGTCGCGCGGGGCCAGGTCGGCCATCTCGTGGTAGTCGGCCATGAAGGCCCGCCCATCCTGGCGCCGGAGGATGCCCCCCTCACCCCGCACCGCCTCGGTGATCAGCGCCGATTTGGCCTGGGGGTGGAAGAGGCAGGTCGGGTGGAACTGGACGAACTCCATGTTCGCCAGCGTGGCCCCGGCGCGGTAGGCCATGGCCATGCCATCGCCCGAGGCGATGTCCGGATTCGAGGTGTAGAGATAGACCTTGCCGGCCCCTCCGGTGGCGAGCAGGGTGATGCGGGCCTCGAAGCACTCCACCTCGCCGGTCTCCGCGTCGAGCACGTAGGCGCCCAGCGCCCGCTGCCCGCCCGGCAGGCCGATCTTCTCGGCCGTCAGCAGGTCGACGGCGCAGTGGTCCTCGAAGGTGGCGATGCGCGGGTGCGACCGGACCCGGTCGAGCAGCACGCTTTCGATCTCGCGTCCGGTGGCGTCCCGGTGGTGCAGGATCCGCCGGTGGCTGTGGCCGCCCTCGCGGCCCAGGTCGTACTCGCCCTGCGCCAGGGGCGTCGTCTCCTGCCAGCCCTCGGGCCGGTCGAAGTCGGTGCCGAGCTTGACGAGCGCGTCGATCATCCGCGGGCCCTGCTCGATCACGAAGCGCACGACCTTCTCATCGCACAGACCACAGCCCGCCCGTAGCGTGTCGGCCACGTGGGACTCGAAGGTGTCCTCGGGATCCAGGACGGCCGCAATGCCGCCCTGGGCCCAGTTGGTGGCCGAGTCGGCGGCCCGTTTCTTGGTGACCACGGCGACGCTGCCGTGCTCGGCGACGCGCAGGGCGTAGTAGAGGCCCGCGATTCCGCTGCCGATGACGAGAAAGTCGAATTGGGAGGATCGGGGCACGCTCGCTTCGGCCGGATCGGCCCGCTCAAGGGCGGGGCGGGCCGACTCCGATAACCCTCTCGGGATGAACGCCGAGTCTATCTGGGTGCGTGCTCACAGGGCAATCTTCCCCGCGGGGGTGCTGCTGGCGTGGCTGGGGCTCTGTGGGCCGGCCCGGGCGGAGGTCTACAGCTTCGTCGACGATCAGGGCGTGGTGCACTTCACCAACCGGCCCCACGAGCCGCGTTACGGCGGCATGACCCGGCTGGCCGCGGCGGAGCCCGCGGTGGCCGGGCGCCGTCCTCCGGACACCTGGATCTACGACGGCATCATCGGGCTGGCGGCGCGGCGCCACGACGTCTCGCCGGCGCTCGTGAAGGCCGTGATCGCGGCCGAGTCGGCCTTCGAGCCCGGCGCCGTCTCCCACAAGGGCGCACAGGGCCTGATGCAGCTGATGCCCGCGACCTCGAGCTATCTGGGGGTGGAGGACCCGCTGCGCCCCGAGCAGAATGTCCAGGGGGGGACCCGCTACCTGCGCGAGATGATCGATCGCTACGGCGATCTGTCGCTCGCCCTGGCGGCCTACAACGCCGGGCCGACGGCGGTCGATCGCCACGGCGGCATCCCGCCGTACCGCGAGACGCGGGATTACGTGGCACGCGTTCTTTCCTACTATCGAACCTACTATGGCGACTTCGGCCGGTGAGCCGGCCGCCGAGCCGGCCACGGGGGCGAGCGTCGGGGGGGCGCTTCGCGTGAGTGGCAGCCGTCGCGTTCCGGCTCGCGGCGAGCGCTTCTGGAATCTCCCGAACACCATCACCGTGCTGCGCATTGCCGCAGTGCCGGTCCTGCTGGTGCTGCCGTGGACTCCCGGCGAGCAGGGCAGTGCCTTCGTCGCCTGGTGCTTCATCGTGGCGGCGGCCTCCGACGTGGTCGACGGCTGGCTGGCGCGCCGGGGCCGGCAGGTGACGAGCATCGGCGTGCTGCTCGACCCGCTGGCGGACAAGCTGATCGTGGCGACGGCGCTGATCGTGCTGCTGGCCATGGGGCGCATTCCCGTCTGGGCCACCTGGATGGTGGTGGTGATCGTCGGGCGCGAGCTGGCCGTGACCGCGCTGCGCGGCATCGCCTCGGCGGGAGGCCAGCTGGTGCCGGCCAGGCGGCTCGGCAAGTGGAAGACCGTCATCCAGAACATCGCCATCGCGGCGCTGCTCTTTCACTACACGACCCTCGGCCTCGACGCGCACCGGGTCGGCCTGGGTATGCTGGCCCTGGCGACGGTCCTCACCCTGGCCTCGGGCTACGTATACTTCGCCGACTACTTCAAGGGGCGCTCCGGGGCGGGCGCCGGGGAGCCAGGCGCGTGAATCGACTCCAGGAGCTGCACCCGCGGCTGGACGCGCGCGAGGCGCGCATCGGCGTGATCGGCCTCGGCTACGTCGGGCTGCCGCTGGCCGTCGAGTTCGCCAAGGCGGGCTTCCCGGTGACGGGCTTCGACCTGGTCGGCACCAAGGTCGACTCGCTGGGGCGCGGCCTCTCCTACATCGAGGACGTCTCCTCCGCCGACCTGGCCGCCCAGGTGAAGGCCGGGCGCCTGGAGGCCACCACCGACTTCGGCCGGCTCTCCGCCTGCGACGTCATCAATGTCTGCGTACCCACGCCGCTGACCAAGACCCGCGACCCGGATGTCTCCCACATCGCCCAGGCCCTCGAGGAGATCCGCAAACGCATTCGCGCTGGCCAGCTCGTGATCCTCGGCAGCACCACCTATCCGGGTACGACCTCCGAGCTGATGGTCCCGATGCTCGAGGGCACCGGCCTGCGGGTCGGCGTCGACTTCTCCCTGGCCTTCGCCCCGGAGCGTATCGACCCGGGCAACAAGCACTTCGCCGTGCAGCAAGTGCCGAAGGTGGTGGGCGGCGAGACCCCCCTGTGTCGCGACCTGGCGGCCAAGGTCTTCCGCTCCGTCTTCGACGAGGTGGTGACCGTCTCCTCCACCCAGGCAGCCGAGATGGTGAAGCTGCTGGAGAACACCTTCCGGGCCATCAACATCGGCCTGGTGAACGAGATCGCGCTGATGTGCGACCGGCTCGGCGTGGAGGTCTGGGAGGTGATCGACGCCGCGGCCACCAAGCCCTACGGCTTCATGAAGTTCCAGCCCGGCCCGGGCCTGGGCGGCCACTGCATCCCCGTCGACCCGAGCTACCTGGCCTGGAAGATGAAGTCTTTGAACTTCCCGGCGCGCTTCATCGAGCTGGCGGTGGAGATCAACAGCCACATGCCGGAGCACGTCGTCGCCAAGGTGGCCGACCTGCTGAACGAGGGCCGCATCGCCCTCAACGGGGCCCGGGTGCTGGTGATGGGCGTCGCCTACAAGGCCGACGTCTCCGACGTGCGCGAGTCGCCGGCCATCGAGATCATCGCGAAGCTGGCCGCCAAGGGCGCCGAGGTGCACTACTACGACGCCCACGTACCCGAGCTGGAGGTGGAGGGCCGCACCTTCAAGAGCGAGAGCCTGAGCGACGAGCTGCTCGCCGCGGCCGACCTGACGCTGATCCTCACCGCCCACTCGGGCGTGGACTACGAGCGGGTCGTGGCCCACAGCACGCGTGTCTTCGACACGCGCAACGCGACCGCGCAGCTGAGCGCCGGGCGCGAGAAGGTGCGCAAGCTCTAGCGAGCCTCGCCCGCGCCGGGAAGGCGAGTGCCAGGTCGCGGGCTGGGGCTGCGGAGGAGCTAGTCGCCCTCCGCCTGCTTCCGCGCCTCTTGCCGCGCTTCCTTCCGCGTGAGCACGCGCCAGAAGGGCCGGCCGAGCTCGACGAGCGGCCGGCCCGGGTCTCCGGGCTCGAGGCCGTAGCGGAGCATCGCGACCAGGTCGGAGCTCACCTGCGGATTGGAGACGAAGTAGCCGTGGCCGAAGGTGTCCGTCCGCTCCTCCACCTGGATCACGTTCATGAGTCCGATGCGACGGATCTGTTCCACCTCCTCCGGACGGAGCTTCTCCCGGTCGATCTGGCCCAGGCGCGCGACGCTGCCGAAGAGCCAGCTCGAGGTGGCGAGGGCCCGGTCGTAGGGCGACGAGTAGATCGTCAGCCGGAAGCTCGGGTCCGGCTGGAGTGCGATCCGCGGGCGAGGAGTGCCCGCGTAGGGCAGGTCCGGGTCGGAGAGGACCCTGAAGATCTTGCTCGGGGCGATGTCGACATCGATGTCGGGCGCCAGCAGCGCGACCTGACCGATCCGAAACCCCCCGGGGAGGGTGTCTCCCTGCAGGTAGGCCTCGACGCCGAGCTCGGAGAGCGCCGTGGCCAGGACGTCGGTCCCCCGGCTGTGCGCCAGCAGGTGGAGCCTCTCGAGCCCCGGGGTGGTGGCGACGGTGCGGATCGCCTTCCGCAGGTGATCCGCCGCGAAGGTGCTCGACTCGTAGTCCACGTTGTAGCCGAACAGGATCCCGCGGCTTCCGCCCGCGGGCCAGGTGAAGATGCCGCAGGCGAACTCCCGACCCAGGAAGTGGCAGAGCTGGCCCATGGTCAGCGCGGCGGACTCGAAGTCGTCGTGGTAGCCGTGGATGTAGAGCACGAGCTCCTTGCGGGGCGCCTTGGCGAGGCGGCGGGCGAGCTCGTCGTGGAGGACGCGCGTGGCCTCCTCGTGCTGGTCGACGACGTCCGGGGCGCGGGAGATGCCATCTGCCGTCGCGGCCACGCCGTAGGGGATGGGCGGGAAGCGGCCCAGCTCCTGGGTCGGCCCCAGCTCCAGCGCGAGCGTCTCGTCGCGCTTCTCGACGGAGCTCTGACGCAAGAGCGTGTCCCAGCTGACGCCCTCGGCGAACTCCACGACCGCGGACCCGAAGGCGAGGGAGCGCGATCGCTCGGCGGTGTAGGGCTGCTTGGCCTTCTCCTTCGTCGCGGCTGCGCGGTCGGTGAGGAAGAAGAGGTCGACAGGAGGCGTCCGATGGTCTTCGGGCAGGTCGGTGAAGAGCTTCTTGGCGACGGGCCCGGTGTAGAGGGTGGGCGTCGGCATCAGCGGATGCGTCGAGCTGCAGGCGGCGGCGGTCAGGGCGAAGATCCCCGCCAGGGACCGCAGCAGCGCTCTCCGGGTCTCCGGAGCAGATCTCACTCGACGCGGCATGGTGTGACCTCCCGATGAGAGCGGCGCAGGGTACCCGGCCCGTCGTGCCCGCTGCCAGCGGGGCGGAGCCCTAGCCGGGGCCGCGAGACGCCGCCGCGGCCAGGCGTGCGGCCTGGCCGTTGGCCCCCACCCGCTGGTAGCCGCGGCGGGCCTCCTCGTGGCAGCGCGCGGCGCCGGCGGCATCGCCCTCGGCCCGACACAGGCTGGCCCTCACCTCGGCGACCCCGGGCTCCAGGTAGGCGAGACCGCAGCGTCGGGCCACGGCCTCGACCCGCAGCAGGGAGGCGCGCACCGCCGCGGCCTCCCGGGCTCCGCCCACGGCCAGGCGCGAGCGCGTCTCGACCAGCTCCGCCTCGGCGGCGTAGAGCCCGCCGCTCGGGGCCAGCGCCAGGGCCTCCTCGGCCGCGGCGACGGCGGCCTCCGGGGCGCTGCGCAGCTCGGCCCGGGCCAGGGCCAGCAGGAAGGCCGGAACCAGGTAGAGGTAGGCGCGCTGCCCTCGCACCCGCGCGACGCCCTGGCGCAGCACCTCCGCCGCATCGCCCCAGGCCCGCGAGCAGAGCAGGGCCCGGCCCAGGGAGAGCTCGGCGTAGGCGCTGCCGAAGCCCATGCGCTCGGCGATCTCCAAGGCCCGGCGCGCCAGCGGCATGGCCCGATCCGCCGCGCCCATGCGCTCGGCGACGAGCACGCCGAAGAAGCAGGCCATCAGCTGGGTCGCGGGGTGGCCGCCGTCCTCGGCGGCCACGGCCTCGATGTCGCGCAGGTGGGCGTCGAGGCGCTCCGAGAGGGCGAGCACGGTGCTGCGCATGACCCGGAGCACCGGCCGCGGCGGGAAGCCCAGCACGCCGGTGCCCGCCTGGGGGCTCGCCTCGGTGGCGGCCAGGCTCTCGTCGAGGAGCGGCAGAGAGTCGCGGCACTGGCCCACGCCCACCACGCGCATGCTGCACTGGAGGTAGAGCGCCGCGACGCGCAGATCCGGGTCGCCGGTCTCTTCGACGCGCTCGCGCGCCTGGGCACAGCGGCGGGCGGCCTCGTCGAGCTCGCCGGAGATCGACTTCGAGTAGCCGTAGTGGAGGAGCACCCGCACCAGCGAGCGCACGTCGCCGCTGCGCTCGGCCAGGCGCTTGGCCTCGGCGAAGACCGCGTCCACCTCGCCCGGGGCCCAGCCCAGCCTGGCCGCGGCCACGATCAGCTGGCCGCGGGCCTCGACGCCCATGCTGAGCGTCTCCTCGTTCTGCGGCGCCCGCTCCAGCAGCGCGCGCACCTGCGACCAGTGGCCCGCCGCCTCGACGAAGTGGTTCGCTCCGACCCGCAGCGCGGCCCGGCGGTGCCAGCGGGCCGCGCGCTGGCTGTCGCCGGCGCGCTCCCAGTGGTGCGCCAGCAGCGCGGCGCGCTCGTCGAGGCTGCTTTCGTCGAGGGCGTGCAGGCCGCGGGCCACCGCCCGGTGCACCGCCCGCCGGCGGCGCGCCAGCTGGGTGGAGTAGGCGACCTCGTGGGTGAGGGGGTGCTTGAAGGCGTACTCCTTCTCCGGGTAGAGGGCCTGCTCGTAGACGAACTCCGCCTCCACCAGCGCCGCCAGGCCGGCCGCCAGCTCCGTGTCGTCGAGCTCGACCACCGGTTCGAGCAGCCGCTGGGAGAAGCTCTGGCCGATCACCGCCGCGGTCTGGAGCAGCTGCTTGTCGCGCTCCGGAAGCCGGTCGATGCGCGCCGCCAGCACCGCCTTCACGGTCGGCGCGATCGCCAGCGAGTCCACCCGCTCGAGCAGGCGGTAGGCCCCGCGCGCGCCGCCCAGGTGCCCGGCGTCGACCAGCGACTGGACCAGCTCCTCGACGAAGAAGGGGTTGCCCTGGGCACGCTGGCGGATGCGCCTCGGCAGCTCGCCCAGGCTGGGGTCGCGACCCAGGATCTCGGCGAGCAGCTCGTCGGTGGCCCCCGGGTCGAGGGGCGCCAGCTCGATGCGCGGCAGCGCCTCGGCCCATGCGCTGCGGTACTCGGGCCGCTGGTTGAGCAGCAGCAGCGTGCAGGTGCCCTCCACCGAATCCGCCAGGTTCTCGACGAAGCGCTCGCTGGCGCCGTCCAGCCACTGCAGGTCTTCGATCACGATCAGCGCGGGCTCGCGCTCGCTGCGGGCGTGGACCAGGCGCCGGATGATCTCGAAGAGCCGGCGCTCGCGCACCTCGGCGGACTCGGAGGGCTCGGGCGCCTCCGCGTCCGGCAACCCGAAGAAGTCGAAGAGCAGCGGCAGCGCGTCGGCCAGCTCCGGGTCGAGGCGCACCACGCGCCCGGCGATCTTGTCGCGGGCGGTCTCCTGGGGATCCTCGTCGGCGATGCCGAAGTAGCCGCGCATCAGCTCCTGCACGGGCAGGAAGGGGATCATGCGGCCATGGGAGACGCCGCGGGCCTCGCGCACCGCCACGCCCTGGCGGCGGCAGCGCTCGGCCAGCTCGAAGGTGAGCCGGCTCTTGCCGACGCCCGGCTCGCCGACCACGGCCAGCACCGAGCCCTCGCCTCGAATCGCCCGCTCCAGGGCCTCCTCCAGCCGCTTCGACTCCTCCTGGCGCCCCACCAAACGCGAGAGGCCGCGGGCCCGGGCCCGGTCGAGGCGCGTGCGCGCGTCGCCCAGTCCGCGCAGCTGGTAGACGCCGACCTCCTCGCGGGCGCCGCGGATCTGGAAGGCGCCGAGATCTTCGAGCTCGAAGAAGCCGGCGGCCAGCGCCGCCGTCGTCTCCGACAGGTAGACGGTGTCCGGAGAGGCCAGGCTCTGGAGCCGCGCCGCCAGGCCGACGGTGGGCCCCTGGGCCGTGTAGTCCATGCGCAGGTCGTCGCCGATGCGCCCGACCACGACCTCGCCGGAGTTGACGCCCATGCGCACCGAGAAGGAGAGGCCGCGCTCGCGCTTGAGCTCGCGGGCCAGCAGCCGCAGCCGTTCGCCCAGGTCGAGGGCCGCGTAGCAGGCCCGTTGGGCGTGGTCCTCGTGGGCGATCGGCGCGCCGAAGAGGGCCATGATGCCGTCGCCGGTGTACTGGTTGATGGTGCCCTCGAAGCGGTGCACGCCCCGGGCCAGCACTCCGAAGAAACGGTCGAGCAGGCGGTGCCACTCCTCCGGGTCGATCTGCTCCGAGAGCGCCAGCGACTCCTGGATGTCTGCGAAGAGCACCGTCACCTGCTTGCGCTCGCCCTCCAGGGCGCTGCGCGAGCGCAGCACGCGCTCCGTCAGGTGGCGGGGCGTGTAGTCCGGGCGCGTCGGCGCGGGAGCCGGCGGGCTCGCGCCGGCGGCCGGCGGGGTGCCGCGCAGCGGGGCGCCGCAGCCGTCGCAGAAGCGCGCGTCCTCACGGCTCTCGCGCTGGCAGCGGGGACAGTCCATGGGGCCCTCGAGAGGCCGGCGCGTACCCCGTCGGGCATGTCCGACCCGCCCCCGGACCGGGGCGGTCGGGCCCGCGCCGGGCCTGGCGGGCCGCGG
>CAZYOL010000096.1:0-15719 GCA_964649065.1 uncultured Spirochaetales bacterium | reverse complement strand
AAGGCACTCACCGAGGCGCGACCGCGTCCCCGCTACGTGGTCGGAACCGACGCCAGGTTCCAGGCACTGCTCGCGCGCTTCGTGCCGGACCGGATGCGCGACGCGCTGATCCTACGCCTCATGAGGTATCCCCGAGGCGCCTAGCATCGGTCGAGGAGCCGAGCAGCGGGATCCCGTGCCGCCGAGTCCGCGGGCGCGAGGTGCCTCCACGAATCGTCGGGGGGCGACAGTCGACTCCAGGGGCAACTGCTCTCGAGGGAGATCCCCCTGGACGATCGTCGTGCTCGCGACGCCCGGCTCCATGGCCTCCTCGGTGGCGGGGTGCATCGAGGCCTTCGCGATCGCCAATGCGCTGTCCGCCGGAGTCGCTCCGCCTCTCGACGTCTCCGTGGCGGGAAGCAGGGCGAATCCGATCGAGGGCTTCGGGGGCGTGGAAGTCCCGGGTGTCTCGTGGGGCTCGACGCCATCGAGACGGCGGACATCGTGATCGTTCCACCGATCGTCGGGCCCCCTGAAGAGATCATTGCCCGTTCCGGGGAGAGGCCGCCCGTGCGAGGGGCTCCGGTGGCGAGGGCCGCCGAAGCGACAGCCCCGCCCGAGCCGCAGCGGACCCGAGCGAGAAGACGACGCCCCGGGCGAAGCGACACTAGCCCGCGCTCGGCATGCTGCCGCGGCCCTCGAGCGCTGCTCGGGCGATCCCGGCCAGCATCCCGCGGAAGACCGCCGCGTGCAGCGGGTAGATCCCGTACCAGTAGAGCAGGCCCGAGAGGCCGGAGGGATCGAAGATGACCGTCTGCCGGATGGCGGCGCCCCGCTCGGTGGCCTCGACGGCGAACTCGAGCCAGGCGCGGCCGGGGACCTTCATCTCGGCCCTCAAGCGCAGCAGGTGGTCGGGCTCGTAGGCCTCGACGCGCCACCAGTCGATCGTGTCGCCCACGCGCGGCTGCTCCGGGTCGGGCCGGCCCCGGCGCACGCCAACGCCGCCGACCAGGAGGTCGAGGGCGCCGCGCAGCTCCCAGAGCCCGTCGTGGGCGTACCAGCCGGTGGCGCCTCCGATGCGGCGGATGGGCGCGAAGGCCTCGGCGGGCGTGAGCTCCAGCTCGCAGCGCCGCGACTCGAGGAGCCAGCGCCCCCGGCTCAGGCCGCCGTAGCCGGCGAAGGGGCCGGCTTCGCCCGCACCCGCAGAGATCGCATCCGACCCGCGCGCCTCGGCGAGGTCGCGCTCCTCGTCGGCCAGCGCGCTCGCGATGGCCTCCGCCACGCCCATGGGCTCGACGGTGAAGTCGCGCCGGGCGCGGTCGTCGCGGACGACCGTCTCGTGGCAGATGCTCTCGATCAGCGCGCGCCCCACCTGCGCGTAGAGAGGCGTCACCAGCCCGAGCCAGAGGCTGCTGAGCCGCGGCGTCAGCACCGGGACGGGGATCATCAGGCGGCGAAGCCCCCGCTGACGCGTGTACTCCCTCATGAGCTCGCCGTAGGAGACCTGCTCGGCTCCGCCGATCTCGTAGATCCGGCTCTCGCCGGTCTCCAGATCGAGAGCGGCCTCGAGGTAGGCGAGGAGGTCGCCGATCGCGATGGGCTGCGCCACCACGCGCAGCCAGCGCGGAGTCACCATGACCGGGAGGCGCTCCACGAGCGCCTGGAGCATCTCGAAGGAGAGGCTCCCCGGACCGATCACGATCGAGGCGCGAAACTCGATCACGGGCACGCCCGAGGCGCGCAGCAGGCGGCCCACCTCGTGGCGACTGCGCAGGTGCGGCGACAGGTCCGCCCCCTCCTCGCCGAGCCCGCCGAGGTAGACGATCCGCCGCAGGCCCGCCGCGCGCGCGGCGCGCCCGAAGTTCTCCGCCGCCCGCCGGTCCTGCGCCTCGAAGCCCGCGCGGTCGGCACTGCCCATGGAGTGCACGAGGTAGTAGGCCGTGTGCACGCCCTCGAGGGCATCGGCGAGCGTCTCCTCGCGGAGGACGTCGCCTTCGACGACTTCGGTGTCCTTGCCCACGCGATGCGCCAGGAGCTCGGGACGGCGCGCGAGACAGCGCACGGCGAAGCCCCGCCCCTCGAGCCGTGGGAGCAGTCGCCCGCCGACGTAGCCCGAAGCTCCCGTCAGCAGCAGCCGCTCTCCGGGTCGGATCTGCGGCGCCCGCTCAGCCACGCGACCGGTCGGCCACGGGGTGGAGCCAGCGGAAGCTCACCAACTCGTCGAGGCTCGCGGGGAGCCCCGTATCGATCGTGCGGTAGCGGGGCTCGAGACCCAGCTCCTTCCACAGGAGCCCGGGCTCGACGGGAAGGTTCATGAGCCAGCCCCGCACCGTGTCCAACGTGAAGAGCGTCGGCCGCTGGCTCAGGCGCGAGACGGCCTCGAGTGCCGAGGCGCCGGCGAGCGCCAGGCCTTCGGGAATTCGCAGCAGCCGGAAGCGCGGGTAGTGCTCTCGCAGGATGGCGAAGAAGTCGTTCCAGCTGCTCGGGCCGTCGTCGGCCACGGCAGAGGTGCCCGCCCAGCCGCGGGCCGCGACCTCGACGAGGATGCGGGCCGAGTCCTCCACGTGCAGGTGGGAGTAGACGTTCCTCCCCGAGCCCGGAAACAGCACGAGCCCGCGGCGCAGCTGGTCGAAGAGGAAGCTCCGGGCACCGTAGACGTGCGGAAGGCGCACGATGGCGAGCTTCGTCCCGGCAGGGGCCTGGCGCTGGAGGGCCGTCTCGGCCTCGAGCTTGGCCACGCCGTAGCCGATGCGGGGCCGGGGAACCGTGCCCGCGTCGATGGGCGCAGTCGCGTCCCCGTAGACGAGCAGGCTGCTGGCCAGCACGAAGCGCTCGACCCCGGCCCTTCGCGCGGCCTCCATCAGCGCGACCGAGCCATCGACGATGGTGGGTCGCACCCGGTCGTAGCGCTCGAAGGTGGCGCGCGCCGCGAGGTGCAGCACCGTATCGACGCCCTCCACGGCGCGCACGAGGCTGGCCGGCCGCGAGAGGTCGCCGAAGACGAGCTCGGCGTCGAGGGGGGCGAGCAGCCGGCCGCGATCTGGCCGGCGCACCATGAGCCGCGGCCGGAGGCCGCGCCCCACGAGCTGGCGTGCCACCTCGAGGCCGATGAATCCGGTGGCGCCGGTCACCAGGACGTTGCGCATTTCGCCGGCGGCGCTCATGCGACTCCCAGGAAGGCGTGGCCCGCGGGTGCGGCTGAGCCCGCGGGGTGTGTTCTGCTGTCGGACATGGATCCACCTCGATGCAGCCAGGGACGGCGCCGGTGAAAGATTGGCATGTCACCCGGTCGGACGATAGAGGGGCCGAGCTTCCCCCGGAGATTCGGGCTTCCAGCCCGTCCCAGCGCCCGGTCGCCGCGCTGCGCGGCAGCCCGGCCCCGGCGATCCTCAGGGGACGACCCAGCTGCCCTGCCAGCCGCCGTGGCCGGGTGCGAATCGAATCCGGCGATGCGCCTGGCGGCCGAGCTGCAGCCAGTCCAGCTCGCCGACCGAGCACACGACGACCGCGAAGCTGTCGAAGCCCGCGTCCTCGCCCTCGCGGAACGCCGGCGACTCGCCCGCGGCGAGGCGCGTCGCGGGGGCCGGCTCGACGGCGTAGAGCGCCCTCGCCGCGGCGCCCTGCCGCTCCCAGGCGGCACGCGCCACGGCGTCGCCGACGTGCACCGTGGCGCGGGACTCCGCGCGCACCTGGACGCGCTGGCGTCCGTCGTAGAAGCACCAGCTCAGGGACGGCTCGATCTCGAGCGCCTCGAGCTTCGCCGATCGGCTGTCGGTGTAGAGCGTCAGCTGCGCGTCCCTCGCGTCGGCGTGGCGCAAGACGACGGTGCGGGCTCGGACGCCCCGACGCGGGCAGTGGGTTGCGACAACCGGGTGGCGAAACGCATGCCGGCGGTCGTGGGTGGCGCGCACCAGGCGCGCCCAGGTATCTCGCCAGACCTCGTGGGGCTCCAGGTCGCTCATCGAAGTCATCCAGCGCCACCCGGAGTCTGTCCGGGCGCGGGTGCCCGGAAGGGGCCCTACGAACGTAGCTCGATCGCGGTCGTCGGGCCGGGAATCGCCCTTCCCGTACTGGCCCCAGCGGGGCGCGTCGAAGGGGGGGCGGTAGGCTTGGGAGCGGACGGATCCAGAAGCGATGCCTCCCAACGACCCTCAGGCTGCGCGACTCAGGCGCTGGCTCATCGCCGTGGCGATCGTCTACCTGCTGCTGCCCCGCGACCTCGTCCCGGACTTTTTGGGGCGAGGCCTGGGGCTCGTCGACGACCTGGCACTGATCGCGGGGATGGTCTGGCTCTACCGCAGACGGCTTCGCCAGCTCGGGGCGCAGGAGGCCGACCCGAGCGCGAAGCTCGGTGACCGCGCCGAGCAGCGAAGGCAGCCGCCGCACGAGCCGGCGCCGGAGCCGCCCGACGAGACCCCGCCGGACCCCCACACGGTGCTGGGCGTACCCCGGTCGGCATCCCAGGAGGAGATCCGGGCGGCCTATCGCGCCCGCATGCTCGACTACCATCCCGACCGGGTGGCCCACCTGGGCGAGGAGCTGCAGCGCCTCGCCCAACGCAAGACGCTGGAGATCCAGGGAGCCTACGACAGGCTGCGCGAGTCCTAGGCAGCTGCCGATTCGCCTGCTCCGGACCGCTGGGGCGAGCCGCGCCCTGCAGGGGAGCGACAGCGAGCCTATGCTGGACGCCGTGCAGCAGCTCAGCGGACAGGACGCCGTCTTCCTCTATGCGGACACGCCGGACTGCCCGCTGCAGATTGCCTCGCTCGTGTGGCTGCGGCTGCCCGAGAGCTGTCGTCCGGTGCTGCCCTGGTTCCGTGACTACTATGCGCGCACCCTCCACGAGTTTCCGTCGATGCGACAGCGGGTCGTGCAGGATCCCCTTCGCATCGACCACCCCTACTGGGCGGACGACCCCCGCTTCGACCTCGAGGCCCACCTGCAAGGGCGCGAGCTCGGCCCAGACGCAGACCTTCACGCCGCGCGCGCGCTGTTTGCGGAGTTCCTCGGCGAGCGGCTGCCGGCAGACCGCCCGCTCTGGCAGGGCCTGGTCGTGGACGGCGTTCGCCTCGCGGACGACCCGCGACCGGCAACCGCGTTCATGCTCAAGCTGCACCACGCCATGATGGACGGCGCGAGCGGCGCCGGGCTGACGGAGCGCATCTTCAGCACGGCACCCGTCGAAGGCCCGCCGCTGCCTGAAGCCAGGCCCGCTCCGGGCCCACTGCCCTCGGCGGCCCACTTGACCTGGCTCGCCGCGCGACAGCGCGCCGCAGATCCGCTGCGGGTGGCCCGCTTGATCGCCAGCCTCCTGTCCCGAGCAGGTGGCCGGGACCGGTCGGCGGGCAGGTCACGGCCCGGCCCGACGAGAGCCCTGGCCCGAGCGCCCCGCTCCGCACTCAACGTGCGCATCTCCAGCCGCCGCAGCTTCGACAGCGTCCTGATCTCCGCCCCAGTGCTGAAGCGCCTACGCGAGAGCAGCGGCGCTACCGTGAACGACCTGATCCTCACGCTGTGTGGCGGCGGTCTGCGCCAGTATCTGCTGCGGCGCGGACAGCTCCCGAAGAGATCGCTGCAGGCCCTGGCGCCGATGTCGCTCCACAGGGACGACGACGACGGTACCCCGACCAACCGCATCAGCCTGATCCGCTGCAGCCTCTCCACCGACCGGAGCGAGCCCCGGCAGCGTCTGGCCTGCATCCAGGCTGCCACCGCCCGCGGCAAGGGCCGGCGCTCTCGGGGGGAGCGGCGGCTGGTGCAGCAACTCGGTCGTATGCTGCAGGCCCTGCCCACGCAGCTCGCCGTGCGCGCCTACGGCTTGCTGAGCCCCTCCCTGGGGCCGCTCACCAATGTGGTGATCAGCAGCATTCGATTGAGCGACGCGCCGCTCTACATGGGTCCGGGCAGCGTGGTCGGCTTCGAGGGCTCGGGGCCACTCGTCCACGGACACGGCTTGCTGATCATGGCATTCGGCTACCGCGGAGGGCTCACCCTCTCCCTGACGGCTGCTCCGGAGGCCGTGCCCGATCTGCCCGGCCTCGTCGACGCCCTGAGCCGGCAGCCGGCGCTGCTGCAGGCCAGCCTGGACGACCAGGGTCCGGTGCTTCAGCAGCAACCCACCGCGAGCCCGCATCCGGCAAGATCCGGCTGACCGCCCGAGAGTCACGACAGCAGCACGACCTCTCCTGGGGCGCGATCGCGCGAGCCCATCGCCTCGAGTGCGGCGGCGGCCTCCTCCAGCGCATAGGTTCTCGCGATCGGCGTGCTCAGCCCGCCCCGCTCGACCCGATCGGCGATGGCGTCGAGGGCACCGGGGCCGCTTCTCATCGCGAGCCAGCGGATGGCGATGCCTCGTGGTGCCTCGACCCGAGCCGCGCCCGAGATCGCCGTGACGACCCGGCCCCGGTCGCAGACGAAAGCGAGGGCACGAGTCAGCGAGTCGCCGCCGACGAGATCCAAGGCCGCCTGCACTCCCCGCGGCGCGGCGGGCGCCAGGCGGCGCTCCCACTCCCTGCGATGGTCGAGGGCGAGCTCGGCGCCGAGCCGGGTGAGTGACTCCAGGGCTCCGGCACCGGCGATCGCCAGGACCCTCAGGCCGCGCCCCCGCGCCATCTCGACCGCCGCGCGGCCGACCGCCCCGCCCGCGCCGACGACCAGCAGTGTCGATCGGGCGGGCAGGTCGAGCAGGTCGAGGGCCTGCCCGGCGGCGAGCGCGCGGACCGGAATGGCCGCCGCCTCCGCGTCGCTGACGTTCCGGGGCGCACGGCCGCAGGCGGAGGCCTGCAGGAGGACGCGGTCGGCCCATGCGCCGACGATTCCCGGGTTGGCCATCACCCGGTCGCCCGCCGCGAAGCCCTCGACCCGGGCGCCGATCTCGAGAACCCGGCCGCAGAGCTCTGCGCCCATCGTGAAAGGCAGGTCCTCGCTCGGAAGCAAGCGGGTGAGTCTCCCCCGAGCGACCGCGACATCCCATGCCCCGACCCCGAGCGCCGAGACCTCGATCAGGAGCTCGCCGCGCCCGGCCGGCCCCGGAGCGAGGACCTCCTCGACTCGCGGGTCTTCCCCGAAGCGGTGAAGGCGGACGGCGCGGATCCTCTGGGTGGCAGACATCGGGAGGGCAGAAGGCTCGCTCGAGCACGACGAGCCTCTTCGGAAGCCATTCTAGAGAGGGAGCCGTCCGGAAGGCAAGCCGAGGGGCTGGCGAGCTCCGTCGCGGCTGCGGTACAGCGACGGGCTCCGGTGCGACACCACGTCCGCGCGAACGACTCTTGGGCGAGGGTCAGGTTTCGTGCGCGCCGGCGCCGCGGTCGCGGTCCGAGGCTCAGACGCCATCCCCGCGGTCGATCCGCGCGCGCAGGGCCTTCGCCTGCCGGCGGATCGCGCCGAGATCGGTGGCGGGCTTCCGGTCGAGATTCCGCGTCTGCATGGCCATGGGGCAGTTGGCCTCGAAGCGCTCGCGGTGGCGGGCGAGGAAGTCCCAGTACAGCGTCGTGAGAGGACACGCGTCCTCGCCTACGGCCCGCTTCGGGGTCGAGCTCGACCGCCGGGCGCCCCTTGGCGTCGCCGGCTCGACCCATCCCGGCTCAGCCTCCTCGCGCCTCCGTCGAGATCGGGATGCGCTGCTCGGCGATCCGATCCAGGAAGTCCCCGACGCCCATCTCGCCCAGCTGCTCCTCGTCCCGAGAGCGTACGTTGATCGTGCGGGACGTGGTCTCCTTCTCGCCCACCACGATGGCGTACGGGATCTTCTGGAGGCTGGCCTCGCGGATCTTGTAGCCGACCCGATCGTCTCTCAGATTGACGTCGACGCGCAGGCCTGCGTCGAGCAGCTGCTCGTGGACCTCGCGGGCGTAGTCGTTGAAGCGCTCGCTCACGGGGACGACCACCACCTGGATTGGGGCCAGCCACAGCGGGAAGCGGCCGGCGAAGTGCTCGATCAGGATGCCCAGGAAGCGCTCCACGCTGCCGTAACAGGCCCGGTGGATCATTACCGGAACGTGCTTCGAGCCGTCGGCGCCGATGTAGCTGCAGCCGAAGCGCTCCGGCATGGAGAAATCGAGCTGGATGGTGCCGCACTGCCAGGAACGCTTGAGGACGTCGCGGATGTGGAAGTCGATCTTCGGGCCATAGAAGGCGCCGTCGCCAGCATTCAGCTCGTAGTCCATGCCGGCGGCGTCGAGGGCCTGGCGCAGCGCGTCCTCGGCCTGGTCCCAGATCTCCTCGCTGCCGACTCGCTTCTCGGGGCGCGTGGAGAGCTCCACCCGAACGTCGTCCAGGCCGAAGTAGCCGTACACCTCCTGGAAGAACGCGATCAGCATGCCGATCTCGCCAGCGATCTGATCCGGCGTGCAGAAGTGGTGCGCGTCGTCCTGGGTGAAGGCCTGAACTCGGAAGAGTCCGTGGCGGACGCCGGAGAGCTCGCGGCGGTGCACGAGCCCCATCTCCTGGAAGCGCAGCGGGAACTCGTTGTGGCTGTGCTTCCTGTGCTTGTAGACCAGAACGTGTCCTGGACAGTTCATGGGCTTCACCGCCATGGGGCGGTGCTCCTCCACGTTGTCGTGGACCTCGTCTGGCCGTTCCTCGTCCCGGAGCTTCAGCTTCGTGAAGAACATGTTCTCGAGGTAGTTGTCGTAGTGCCCCGACGTGTGCCAGAGCTGCTCCGAGAGCACCAGCGGCGTCTTGAGCTCTTCGTAGCCCCGGCGCGACAGCAGGCCGCGCATGGTGTCCACCAGGATGGTGAAGAGCGTGGTGCCCTTCGGGTGGAAGAAGGGGAAGCCCGGCGCCTCCTCCTCGAAGTGGAAGAGGTCGAGCTGCTCGCCCAGCACGCGGTGGTCGCGCTTGCGGGCCTCCTCGAGGAGGTGCAGGTGCTCCTTCAGGTCCCCCTTGCTGAAGAAGGCCGTGCCGTACACGCGCACGAGCTGCTCTTTCTCCTGATCGGCACGCCAGTAGGCGCCCGAGACGCTGGTGAGCTTCACGTGCTTGAGCCAGCCCGTGTGGGGGACGTGGGGGCCGCGGCACAGGTCGACGAACTCGCCGTGGCGATAGAGCGTGATCTCTTCGCCGCGGCCCTCGATGTCGCCCACGATCTCGGCCTTGAAGCGGTTGTGGCCGCCGTCGATCGCGCGATAGCGGGCGAAGGACTCGTCGGCCTCCTTGTCTCGCACCACGCAGCGCTCGAAGGGCAGGGACTCCCCGGCGAGCCGCGCCATCTCCGCTTCGATGGCGGCGAAGTCGTCCGGATGGATCGTGCCCTCGGGCAGGTAGAGGTCGTAGTAGAAGCCGTCTTCCACCACGGGGCCGATGGTGAGCTGCGCCTGGGGGTGCAGGCGCAGGATGGCGTCGGCCATGAGATGGGCGGCCGAATGCCGCAAGATCTCGAGGGCCTCCGGGTCCTTGCGGGTCAACAGCGCCACACGCGCACCGTCCGGCAGGGGCCGGGCGAGATCCTGGAGCTGGCCGTCCACACGGGCCGCGACGGCGGCCTTGGCCAGCCCAGGGCCGATGTCGGCGGCGAGGTCGGCAGCGCTGGCGCCGTCGGGCAGGGCGCGCGCGCTGCCGTCGGGCAGCGTGACTTCCATCGTATCGTCTCCTTGGCTTGCGGGACGGCTACAGCCCGCCCTCGCGCAGGATCCGACGGCTACGACCCGCCGGCCCCCTCGAGCGCTACAAAGTGTGATCCAAGATGATGCGAAAGCAAGAGCGACGACCCCAAGCGTTCCTCGAGAACGCCGCCCAGCTCGAGCGGATGGCCACATCCGGACGCCTCGCAGCCCGCTGCCTGTCTTGCATCGCGCGCCAGGTGCGCCCGGGGATGGCCACCCACGAGATCCACGACCTGCAGATGGATCTCGCACGGGAGCACGGCGCCACGCCGGCGCCCCTGAACGATCGCGGCTTTCCGAAGAGCATCTGCACCTCGGTGAACGAGGTGGTGTGCCACGGCATTCCAGGCAGGCGAAGGCTCCTCGAGGGCGACATCGTCGGCGTGGACCACGGACGGATACCGCGTGCTCACGGTGCAGAACGACACCGGCGCCTGGGAGCCGCCGGGGCGCTGGAGCCCATCCGGCTGGATCGACCGAGCGTCACGGTTGCCGTGGAGAACGACTTCTCGTAGAGCTCCGCGGCGACCCGTCGCTCGCAGGCGGCTCGGGTTGCCGATCGGCGGTGTCACTGCCAGGATGGCGTCCATGCGGGTCCTCAGCTTCTCGGGCGCTCCCGCCGATATCGGCGAGGCCTTCGGCCGCGAGTGCCGTGAGCAGATCCACGAGCTCTACCGGCTCCGAATCGACAACGCGATCACCCAGGCGCTCCAGCACGGCGGCCGCGACGTCGACGAAGGGCGCGCCCTGGCGGTCGCGTCCGACTCCCTCGAGCCGACCCGCGCCTACCATCCCGACGGCTTCGCCGAGCTCGAGGGCATCGCGCGCGGCGCCGACATGCCCGTGGAGAAGCTGTTGGCGATGAATGGCCTCACCGACATCCGCGACGTGTTGGCGTGGGGCGGCGAGCTCGAGTCTCTCGGCGGATGCAGCTCCTTCGTCATCGCCGGCGATCACACGGCGAGCGGCAAGGCGCTGTGCGGGCAGACCTGGGACCTGGCCACCGACAACATGCCCTTCGTGGTCGGGGTGGTGCGCACGCCCCACGGCGGCCCGCAGACTCGTTGCCTGACCACGGTCGGATGTCTGTCGCTGATCGGAATCAACGACGACGGAATCGCCGTGGGCACCACGAACATCCGCACCCTCGACGCGCGTCCCGGCGTCACCTACCTGAGCGTCATCCACAAGGCGCTGTCCCAGCGCGCCTTCGAGCCGGCATGCGAGGCAATCACCAGCGCGCGTCGCGCCGGCGCTCACTACTACTACGTCGTCGGGCCTGGCGGCCACGGCGCCGCCATCGAGTGCACGGCCACCCGCCACGATCGCAGCGCGGTGACAAGTGGATTCTACGTGCACTGCAACCATTGCCTGGTGGCCTGCCACGCCGAAATCGAGGGCAATACGCCGGCGGCGTCCTCGCATGCGCGCCAGGCGCGGCTCGAGCAGCTGATCCGCGACGGGCGCGCCAGCAATGACTTCGACTCCTTGAAGGCCTTCCTCGGCGACCGCGCCAACGGAGAGAACGCGATCTGCCGCGACGACTACAGCGGCATCAGCTCCAACGGGGCCGTGGTCATGGAGCCGGAATCCGGGGCGATGGTCGCGTGCCACGGTCTGCCCGACGCCGCGACGTGGATCGACATGACGGCGTGAGTGCACCACAGGAGCGTGGACTACCCTCTTGGATCATGTCGGGAACACCCCGTCCGCTCGTCGAGCTCGCGCCGGAGGAGCTGTCGGAGCTCGCTCGGTCGACTCTGTCGCACTACCAGCAGAACGCCGAAGACTTCCGCGAGGGGACCAAGGACCACGACGTCTCACAGAACGTCGATTCCTTGCTGCGTCATCTACCCGGACCTGCCCCGCAGCGCATCCTCGATCTCGGCTGCGGACCGGGCCGCGACATCGCCACCTTCGTCGCGCGCGGCCACGCGCCGGTCGGACTCGACGGCGCGGCCGCTTTCGTGGCGATGGCCCGCGCCGCAACCGGCTGCGAGGTCTGGCATCGAGACTTCCTGGCCCTCGAGCTTCCCACCGAGCGCTTCGACGGCGTCTTCGCCAATGCCGTTCTCTTCCACGTGCCGACACAGGAGCTCGGCCGGGTGCTCGACGAGCTTCGCCGGACCTTGGTGAAGAGCGGCGTGCTCTTCTGCAGCAACCCCCGCGGTCCCGACATCGAGCGTCGACAGGGGCTGCGCTACGGCTCCTTTCTCACCCCGGAGACCTGGAGCCGTTTCGTCACTGCGGCGGGCTTCGAGCTCATCGAGCACTACTTCCGGCCGACCGGCCGACCGCGATCCGAGCAGCCGTGGCTCGCCACCGTGTGGCGCGCGATCTAGGTCGGCGACTTCGACTGCCCGAGTCCCGGGCGGCCGGGACCGCGCCCTTCGGAGCTGGGGGCGCGCCCCAGCC
Source organism: uncultured Spirochaetales bacterium (assembly GCA_964649065.1). Lineage (GTDB taxonomy): Bacteria > Myxococcota_A > UBA9160 > UBA9160 > SMWR01 > CAZYOL01. The sequence goes on along the minus strand of CAZYOL010000096.1, from coordinate 3,723 downwards.
TCAGCTGAAGTACTTGGACAGTCGGGGACCATCCTGCTGGGCATAGCTGTGGCCCCGATGCCCATACAGCTCCTCGGTCGCCCCTTGCAGGCGCTCGTAGGCCATGGCGCAGATCGGTTGCCGATGCCGCAGAATCAGATCGTCCTCATGCGGGCGGACCTCCAGAACGGCCTTGCAGCCGACCATGCCCTGCTCGGTCACGCCCCATCCGGGGTCGAAGAAGCCGGCGTAGTGGGCCCGGAATTCACCCGAGGCCGGGTCATAGGGGACCATCTCGCAGGCCAGATCGGCTGGTACCGCCACCCGCTCGCGGGTGGCCAATATGTAGAAGCGGTCCCTTTCGAGGAACAGGTAGCCGGATCGGGGCTGGGCCAAGGGGGCGAAGAAATCCTCGGCGGCATGTCGACCGATCCGGGCCAGGTCCAATGGTTTGTGACTGCGCTTGGCGACATAGCCGACGATGGGTGCTTGGAGATCGGCTCCCATCACCAGCCGTCCGTCGTGGATGCAGCGCTCGCCGGGCACCGGCCCCTCTTCGTCGAACAACAGGGGCCTGGAGGCATGTAGGGAGCTCAAGGACTTGTGCCCCAGGACCTCACGTTCGGTGAAGAAGATGGCCTGGTTCAGGCTGTCGCCGGCGCGCACGATGACGTCGAAGCTGCGCGGGATCAATTCACACCAGAGCTCGCCAGCGAAAGCTTCGGGGATCCGGTCGTAGCGGGGGGACCCGTCGACCAATACGCGGGTGGCCAGATCGATGCGGCCGGTACTGCTCTTTGAATTGGTATAGGCCGCCATCCGCTCGGGGAGTCTGAGCGCTTCCCGCAGGCGAACCAGGAAGACCTGGTTGCGCCCCAGCAACGCCGCTTTGCTGAGGTCGAGGGGCTCCAGTGCCAGAGCGTCGATCAGGTCGCGGACCCGTTCCCCGGGCAGGGCCAGCACGCTGCCGGGCATGCGGTAGGCCTCGACGGCCAGGGTCAGATCCAGGGAGGCTGGCTGGACCTGGGCCTCGGCGATGGGCTGCTCCGCGTGGATGGCCCGCTTGGCAAGCAGGGCGCGGATGCCTTGCACAGTCAGGGTGCCGGTGGAGGTCATGTGGAGAGCGCGAAGCACCGACCCTCGGCTTCGAGGCCTGCGAGCTCACGCCGGGCGCGCTTGAGCTCTTCCTCGAAAGCAGTACGTTGGCCAACGAAGCGGGCCAACGCGACCGAGACAGGCTCATGGCCGGCCAGGAAGGTCGTGCAGCCTTCGATGAGGCGATTCATGGCGGGGCCTTTCTGATGAGTGCATCCGAGAAACTGCCCGTGACGGTCCTCTGCGGCTTTCTTGGCTCGGGCAAGACCACTCTGCTCCGGCGTTGGCGCCACGACGAGGCGCTGCGCGATGCTGCCCTCATCGTCCACGACCTTAGCGAGTTTGGTCTGGATGCTGAACTCCTCTCCGACGACAACCTAAGGCCCGAAGCCGGCCGTCTCGTAGGCCGCGTCTCCACCGTGACTTTGCCGACGGCCGCATCTTCACCGGCGAAGCGACCGCGTCCGGTGACCCGGCCCTCCATCGAGCCGCCGAGGTCTTCGCCGAGCAGCTCGCTTTCGCCAGCGCGATCATCGCGACCAAGATCGACACCCTTCCCCGAGCTGTCGTGGATGCCCAGGTCCGTACGCTGCAGAAGCTCCAACCGCTGGCCACGGTGGGGCTATCCGCCCAGGCCGGGCTCCTCCTGGCCCAGCTCGACCCCTCGCCGCCGCCCGAGCTGACGGAGCTCGAGCGCCGCGCAGAGCAATTCGGCCTCGCTCGAGACGCGGCCACCGCCGACGAGCTCGAGGCGATCGTTCTCCGCGACCCGCGCCCCTTCCATCCCCAGCGATTGTACGACGCCTGCCAGCGCCTACTCAGCACGGATCTGTATCGCATCAAGGGATTCTTGTGGCTTGCTTCTCGCCCAGAGGACGTCCTCCTATGGCAACAATCCGGCAGCCAGATCGACCTCGAGCTGACTGGCATCTGGCGCGTCGAAGCCGCCAAGAACCGTTATGGGAAGCTCAGCCCCGAAGAAGCCGAGATCCTCCGGGGGCAACTCGAGGCAGCGCACCCCATCTTCGGAGATCGCCACAACGAGATCACACTCATCGGTCTGCCCGCTGCACGCGAAGCCTTCGCTGCTGCGTTGCGAGAGGCCCTCTGCAGCGAAGACGAGATCGCTGCTTGGCGACGCGGAGAAGCGTTCTCCGACCCGTGGCCCACGAGCTTGCGCACGATCGACTGAAGCGATCCCTCGGCCCTTCGGGCGACTCATCGCCGCCCCCTCGACCAGCCTGGTGGCATCCGGTAATACTCCGTTCGAGCAGAGGAGAGCGTGAAGAATGGCCGAACGCAGATTCGAGCCCATGACCAAGGCCGAAGTGATCGCCGCACAGCGCGCGTGGGCCAAGTACGTCACCGAGGGTGACGTCGATCAGCTCTTGGAGCTCTATGACTTCGGGACACCGGACGAGCCGCTCCTATTCAAGCCCACGCTGGCGGACGTCATTCGGCTCGATCGCGCAGGCGCACGCTCTTATTTCGTGGGCGGTGATCCCAACTACCCCCACGACGAGGGCTTCCTCAATCGGGGCTGGAAGCAGGTCGAATTCCAGAGCGCCGCGGGTCCGATCCTGAAGGCAGGCGGGCTGGGCTACAAGGATATGGGGCACTACACCTTCGTCGATGCCGACGGCAACGCAACACGCGCCGACTACACCTTCGCCTACCACAAGCTGGATGGGCGCGTTCTCATCTCCTTGCATCACTCCTCCCTGACCTGGCTGCCTCCGGCGCTGCCCGCATCGACATGAGGCTGCACGTGCCCTGAGGGGGCACTCGAGCTGCCCGGGCTCGACGTCATCGCACTCCTGGATGGCGCGAACGCGCTCCCTCTCCTTCGCGGAGCTTCCGTCGATCATCGTCAGGTATCGCTCGAGCAGGAGAATGGCGCGGGGATCATCGAGGTCGGCGTAGAGCTCGCCGAGGCCGTAGACGAGCTCGGAATCGTCCGGCGCCTCCTGGATGCGCTTCTCGTAGAGCGCCACGGCCTCTTCCGCTCGATCGAGCTTCAGAGCCAGGGTCGAGGCGTACTGCCCCAGGACCCAGCGGTTGTCCGGATCCATCTCGAGTGCAGCTTCGTAGGCCTTGCTTCTTCGAAGCGGCGCAAGCTCGAGAGCAGCTTCGTGCGCCAGTAGAGCTGATCCTCGCGTGGCGAGCGATCGGCGCTTCGCGTGCACGCGCTCCGCTCGGATCTCCGTGCTCGAGTCGCCCCTCCTCGCGTCGCCTCTCGCCAGCTCGGCGCGCGCATGGCAACCGAGAGCAGGAGGGCGAGGAGCAGTGAGAGGCGCGGCTCAGAGATCGAGGCTTCGAGGAAGCGAAGCGAAAGACTGGCGAGCTCGGTCGCGAATGCGGTACATCGACGGCCTCCCGTGCAACATCGACGCCGCCGTGTCTTTGCGCTCTCGGCCTTCATCTGGGCCGGCGAGAGCATCTACCTGCTGCCCTACACCCTGCGGCGGGACTACCGCGGGACTCTCATCGAGGTGCTCCAGCTGCCCGACGAGGCGTCCCTGGGCGCCATCTACAGCGTCTTCGGAGCGCTCTGCCTCGGTGCCTACGTCGCGGGCGGGTGGCTGGCGGACCGGGTCTCGCCCCGGATCCTGCTGCCCTTCTCGCTCGCGCTCACGGCCATCGGCGGTG
>CAZYOL010000095.1:0-16050 GCA_964649065.1 uncultured Spirochaetales bacterium | reverse complement strand
GCACGATGCGGGCGTGATGGACGATGTTCGCAGAGGTGGCCTCGTAGTCGGCGATCTCGGAGAGCAGCACCGGTCCGCCGATGGCATCCAGACGCTTCCGCGTGTTGAGATGGTCGGCGAGGGTGTGCAGATCGACGGGCTGATTCTCGTCGGCGAGATGCAGCATCGCCTCGTAGAGCTCGAGGTGGACCGGGTGGTAGAAGTCGCTGGCGCGCAGCTCGGTCAGGACCGAGTGGATGGCCGCGTTGTCGATCATCAGGGCGGAGAGGATGGCCTTCTCCGCCTCCAGGTCGTGGGGCGGAATGCGACCGGAGTGCCGCTCGCTCCCCGCGCCTCCGCTCCCCGCTTTCCAGCCGGAGGGAAGCGACCCCCCGCCGCCGACTGTCGCTTCGCCCGATCCCCCCACGGGCACCCCCCAGCCTCCGTGTGGCTCCCCTCGACGGGGAACAGGGGAGTTATATCACGACTCCTCGGCGACGACCCGGAGCTTGACCGTGGCGATCAGCTCGCGATGCAGGCGGATCGGCACGCTGTGCTCGCCCGCCTCCTTGATGGGCTCGTCGAGCCCGATCTTGCGGCGATCGATGGAGTAGCCCTTGGCCTCCAGCAGCTCGGCGAGCTGAGCCGCCGTCACCGAGCCGAAGAGCTTGCCCTCCTCGCCGACCCGTGCCGTGATCTCGAGGTCGAGCTTCTCCAGGTGGGCGCGCGTGCTCTCGAGGGCCTGCATCTCGCGAGCCACCTTCTCGGCCACCACGCGCCGGTGGTGCTCCAGCTCGCGCACCCGAGCCTCGGTGGCCAGGATGGCCTTGCCCTGGGGAAGCAGGAAGTTGCGGGCGAAGCCCGGCCTCACGCCGACCAGGTCGCCGGCCTCTCCGAGGCTCGCGACGGATTCCCGCAGGATCACCTTGACGTGGCTCATGCTCGACTCCTGGCCTTCGCCCCGAAGGCGCCGAAGCTAGAGGATCTGTCCCGAGTAGGGCAGCAGCGCCAGGATGCGGGCCCGCTTGATGGCGATCCCCAGCGGGCGCTGGTGCTTGGCGCAGTTCCCGGAGATCCGCCGGGGAATCATCTTGCCCGTCTCGCTGACGAACAGACGCAGGGTCTTCACGTCCTTGTAGTCGATCGGCAGGCTCGAGTCGGCGCAGAAGCGACAGACCTTGCGGCGCACGAAGCCGCCCTTGCGGCGTTGCTTGCGAGCCTTCTTGCGGGCGCGGGCCCGCAGGCGATCGCGCACGCTGTCACTGCGTCCCTCGCCGCGATCCCCCCGGAAGTCGCGGTCGCCGCGGAAGTCGCCGCGGTCACCGCGATCGCCCCGGTCGCGGCCGAAATCGCCGCGGCCGTTGCCGCCTCCGTCACCGGGTCGATTCGAGCCGGGTCGATTCGGGTCCGCTGCGCTCATCCGCTACTCCTCCCGCTCGTCGTCGCCGCGCGACTCGCCGGACTCTTCCCGGCGCCCGCCCTCCTCGGCCCGGGCCGCCTCGGCGGCGGCCTCCTCGGCCTCGCGGGCCGCCCGCTCGGCCGCCCGCTGGGCCCGCAGCTTCTCCTGCTCGGCCGCCTCGGCCTTGCGCGCCTCGATGTCCTCGACCTCCTCGGAGACCTGGATCGTCAGGAAACGCAGGATCGAATCCTCGAGCTTCAGGAGTCGCTCGATCTCCGGAACGACGGAGCCGTCGTCGAGGTAGGCCACGGTCCAGTAGTGGCCCTTCTGGAACTTGCGAATGTCGTATGCGAGCTTGCGGCGCCCCCAGTCGTCGTAGAGCAGGCGGGTGGCGCCGCCGCGCTCCAGCAGCGCGTCGATGCGCTCGTGGAGCTGGGAGATGCCCTCGTCGGAGATCTCCGGCTGGATGATGAAAGTCGTCTCGAGCTCCCGCATCGGTCCTCCACGTGGACGGCGCCGGGGGCGCCGAGCCTCCGCTCCGGCCGGGCGGGCGGGTCCGCCCGGCGCTGCAGAGACTGCGGAAAGGGCCGAGAGAGGTAACAAAGCCCGGGCGCGCAGGCTAGCCCGACGGTGCGGCGGCCTGGATCAGCGCCTGGTGGACCCGCAGGTCGTCGCCCAGCTCCGGATGGAAGCTGGCGGCCCAGACGGCGCCCTGCCGCACGAGGACGGGCCAGCCGTCCACCCGGGCCAGCACCTCGACCCCGGCCCCGGGCCGGCGCAGCTGCGGCGCCCGGATGAAGACGCAGCGCAGGCCGGGGAAGGCTCCTCCCGGGTCGGCCGGGGCGGCGAAGGAGTCCACCTGGGTGCCGTAGGCGTTGCGCACGGCGACCAGGTCGAGCAGGCCCAGGGTCCGGACCGGGTGGCTCTCCACCTCGCGCGCCAGCAGGATCGCCCCGGCGCAGGTCCCCAGCACCGGACGCCCCGAGCGGGCGAAGGCCTCCAGCGGCCCGTAGAGACCGAGCCGCCGCAGACCCTTGGCAATCGTGGTGCTCTCGCCCCCGGGCAGCACCAGGGCGCCAATGGCGTCGAGCTCCTTCTCGCGCCGGATCGACACGGGCTCGGCGCCCGCCCGGGACAGCGCCGCCGCGTGGGCGGCGACGTCGCCCTGGATCGCCAGGATCCCGACCTCCACGGCACCCTCCTGCTACCAGCCCCGGTTGGCGAGTCGCTCGTGCTCGCCCAGGGTCTCCATCTCGATCCCCGGCATCGCGTCGCGCAGGCCCCGGCTGGCGCCGAGGACCTCCTCGGCCTCGTCCCAGTGGGTGGTCGCACGCACGATGGCCCGCGCCCGCTCGGGGGGATCCGGGCTCTTGAAGATCCCGGAGCCGACGAAGACGGCCTCGGCCCCGAGGGCCATACACAGGGCAGCGTCGGCTGGCGTGGCGATCCCCCCCGCCGCGAAGTTCGGCACCGGCAGACGACCGGAGCTCGCCACCGCGCGCACCAGCTCCAGTGGAGCTCGCAGGTCCCGGGCGCGGCTCGGCAGCTCCTCCGGAGAGAGGGCTCCGAGCTGGCGGATGTCGCCGCAAACGCGCCGCAGGTGGCGGACCGCCTCGACGATGTTGCCGCTGCCCGCCTCGCCCTTGGTCCGGATCATCGCCGCCCCTTCGGAGATGCGTCGCAGGGCTTCGCCCAGGTCGCGCGCTCCGCAGACGAAGGGCGATCGGAAGGAGCGCTTCTCGATGTGGTGCTCCTCGTCCGCAGGGGTGAGGACCTCGCTCTCGTCGATGAAGTCCACCCCCAGCGCCTCGAGCACCCGCGCCTCGCTGAAGTGACCGATGCGCACCTTCGCCATCACCGGGATGGAGACCGACTTCTGGATGCCCTCGACGACCTCGATCGAGGCCATGCGGGCCACACCACCCTCCCTGCGAATGTCGGCGGGAACCCGCTCGAGCGCCATCACCGCCGCCGCTCCCGAGTCCTCGGCGATCTTCGCCTGGTCCGGGGTGGTCACGTCCATGATCACCCCGCCCTTCAGCATCTCCGCGAGACCGACCTTGATCTCGAAGCTCTCTGCCCCGGTTCGCTCGGGGCCTCCTCCGTTCTCGCTCATGACTCCTCCTCTCGACTCTAGACGTGGACGCGCGCCGTGCGCCGGGGCGCGCTGGCGAGCCGTTGCCGGACCAGCTCCCCCAACAGGCCCACGCCGCGCCGCAGGGCGGGCCCGTCCGCACTCGCGATCGACAGCCGCAGCTCGCTCGAGGCACGGCCGTCGTGATGGAACTGGGCGCCGGGGGCGAAGAGCACGCCCGCGCCCACGGCGTCCGCGAGCAGCTCGCTGGTGTCGAGACCGCCCGGCAGCTCCACCCAGATCTGGTAGCCGCCCTCGGGACGCGTCCAGCGGCTGCCTTCGGGCAAGGCCCGCTCCAGCGCCTCCAGGACGGTGTCGCGGCGCGCGCGCAGCTCCCGGCGCAGGCGCTCGAGGTGGCGATCGTAGGCCCCCTGCTCGACGAAGGCCGCCAGCGCCGCCTGCAGCGGCAGGGCGTCCGAGAGATCGGTGGCCTGCTTCAGGGCCAGCAGCCCGTCCACGACGCGACCCCGCGCGCTGATCGCCCCCACCCGCGCGCCGGGGAAGAGCGACTTCGAGAAGGAGAAGAGGTGCACCACGCAGCCCGTCGTATCCAGCGCCGCCAGGGGCGGTACCGGCCGGCCGTCCAGGCGCAGGTCCATCTCGTAGCCGTCCTCGACGATGGGCTTGCCGTGCCGGCTCGCCAGCTCGAGCAGCGCCCGGCGATGCGGGAGTCGGGTCGTCGTGCCCATCGGATTGTGGAAGGTGGGCATGGTGTAGAGCAGCTTCACCTCGGGCCGCGCCAGCACCCGGTCCAGGGCCGCGAGGTCCAGACCGTCCTCCCGCATGGGCACCGCCACCGGCCGCAGCCCCAGGCCGGTCACGGCCGCCAGCGCGTTGTTGTAGGTGGGCTCCTCCAGGGCCACCGAGTCTCCCGCCTCGGCAAACAGGCGCAGCGCCAGGCCGATCCCCTGGCTCGCGCCGTGGCAGATCACCAGGGCCTCGGGATCGACCTCCATGTCGGACTCACGCAGCCGTCGCGAAAGCGTCTCCCGCAGGCCGGCGTGTCCCTGCGGCGCTCCGTAGAGCAGGATCTCGGCCCCGCCCTCGGCCAGCACTTCGTCGACGACCTTCCGGAACTCCGCGGCGGGGAAGAGCGCCGGATCCGGAACCAGCGTGTGCATGGGAACCGCCCCGTGGCCGCTGCCGAAGCGGGGCCGCGCCCGCTCGAAGTCGAGCAGGCGCTCGGCGAGGGGGCACAGCCGCGGCTGGAAGCTGCGTGGGCTCGGGGACTCCCCGGGAGGCGGGCTGCGCACGAAGGTGCCGCGCCCCACCGTCGACTCGACCAAACCGTCCGTCGCCAGCTCTTCGTAGGCCAGGGCCACCGTGTCGCGATTCACGCCGAGATCGCTCGCCAGGGTCCGGATGGCCGGCAGCCGCGAGCCCGGGGGCAGCGCCCCGGCGGCGACCTGGCGCCGGATCTGCTCGGCGATCTGGCGGTAGACGGGCGCGCGGCCGGAGCCGGAATCGCGCTGCACGGAGAGCCGCATAGGTCCGAGGATAGACCCAGGCCAATATGCGGTCAATCAGGCAATATTCGCGAAAAATGGCCTAAATACCCGGCCAAAGTACCAGACAATAATGGGGTCAATATCCGGTCATTCCGAGGAAGAGATCGGCTCCGCGGAGCTCGGCTCGCTGGCCGCCGGGACCGGCGCCTCCCGGGGGCGAGACATGCCCAGCAGCCTGCCGACGATCACGGCGCTGACTCCGACCAGCGCCGACAGCAGCGCTCCCATCTTGCCCTGCTCCAGGAGCGACGGCTCGACGAAGGCCTCCTGGGCCACGAAGAGCGCCACCGTCAGGCCGAGAGCGGCCACGTAGCCGGCCATCACCAGCTCCCTCAGCCCCATGCGATCGGGCAGCGGGAAGCCGAGCGCCCTGCCCAGCAGGCCGAAGAAGGTGATCCCGAGGGTCTTGCCCAGGACCAGCGAGCCCAGGATCAGCCAGGTCAGGGGTCCGATCTCCGCCAGGGCGACGCCCGCATTGGCGAAGGCGAAGAAGAAGAGGCCGAAGTCGACGAAGAGCTTGAGCTGGTGCTCGAACTCGTGGAGGGGGGAGTGCTGCAGGTGGAGCGACTGCGCCTGCTGTGCGCCCGCGGCATCGACCTCGTCCGCATCGACGAAGAGGGCCACGTCGCGCTTGGGCCCCGGCAGGAAGGGCACGATGAAGACCAGCGCCAGAGCCGGATGCAGGTGCGCCAGGACCAGCCCGCTCCAGGCCAGGGGCCCCGCCAGGGCGATGTAGGGGATCCAGCGCTTCACGCCGAGGGTCCGCAGGCCGAAGGCCAGAGCCATGCCGAGCGCGGTCAGACCCAGGTACTCGGGACGCGCAGGCAGGTTGGGATCGCCGTAGAAGACGGCGATGATGACCAGGCCGATGGCATCGTCGGCCACGGCGAGCAGGAGCAGGAAGTCGATGGCGGGGTGCCCCCGCCCGAAGACCGTCCGCGCCACCAGCCAGGCCAGCGCGATGTCCGTGGCCGTCGGCACGCCCCAGCCGCGCGCCAGCGCCGGCAGGTCGGGGTCGGCGCCGAAGGCGCCCATGCCGTCGAGCAGCCAGAGGCCGCCGAAGAAGACGCCGACCGGACCGATCACGCCTCCCAGCGTGGCCAGCAGCGGGTTCACGGCCTTGCCCACCGGGTTGAGGCTGCCTCCTGGGAGGCAGGCCTCGGTGATCTCCTTGGCCGCGATCCCGAAGAAGAAGACCATGAAGACGTCGTTCACGAGGAAGTGGAAGGTCAGCTCGTGACCGAAGACCTCGACGTGTCCGAAGGGAAGCCAGTGGAGGATGTCGTGATAGGCGTGGGCGTTCAGGTTGGCCGACAGCATGGCCACCACGGCGCCCGCGATCAGCGGGACCGAGAACTCCTGCAGCAGATTGATGGCGTTGCCGACGCGAGGCGCCACAGCCCGCTCCTCGTCGACCCGGAGGCGGTCCGCAGGGGCCGACCGGGGGATTCGCACTGTAACCCCTCCGGCGGGCTTTGGCCGACGCGGGGCGCCGGAGAGCCGGCGGTGGAGACCGCCGGCCTAGGAGGCCTCCGGAGGGGCGCGGTTGAAGCGGCCCATCGCCGACGCGACGCCACCGGACAGCGCCGCTGCGATGGCGTCGCAGGCCTCGTCGATGTGGCCGGGAAGCCGCCTCTCCTCCTCGGGCGAGAAGGGTTGAAGCACCCAGTCGCGGGTCGCTCGCCCGTCCGCGGGACGCCCGACACCGAAGCGCAGCCGCGGGAGGTCGCTGCGGCAGAGAGCGACCAGCACGTCCTCGAGGCCGCGGTGCCCCCCGGCGCTCCCGCCCGGTCGCAGCCGGAGGCGCCCGAAGGGCAGGTCCACGTCGTCGAAGACGACCAGCAGGTCCGCCGCGGGCTCCGCCACCGGCAGCTCGCGCAGCGCGGCGGCGACCGACAGCCCCGACTGGTTCATGAAGGTCTCGGGCTGCAGCAGGGCCACCTCGAGCAGAGAGCCCTGAAGGCAGAGCTGGCCGCTGCCGAAGCGGCCCTCGAAGCGCTGCTCGTCGATCGCCAGCCCGCGGGTCTCGGCGAAGCGCTCGACGATCCGGAAGCCGACGTTGTGGCGCGTGCGCGCGTAGCGACGCCCCGGGTTGCCGAGGCCGACGACCAGCTTCACCCGATGGGCTACTCGCTGCTGGCCTCGCCCGCCGTGGACTCTGCCGGCGCCTCCGCGGCCTCCTCGCCCTCCTCCTCCACGGGCTGCTCGGCCGGTGCCACGATCGAGACCACGGAGAGGTCGGGATCCGAGAGCAGCTCGACGCCCTCGGGCAGCGGGATGTCGCGGATGTGCAGCGACTCGCCCAGCTGGAGCGGCGAGACGTCGACCTGCACCTCCTCCGGGATCGCGGTGGGAAGGCAGGCCAGCTCGACCTCGCGCAGCGCCTGGTCGAGGATGCCTCCCAGCTCGACGCCGGCGGCCTTGCCGGTGATCTGAAGGGGCACCGAGACCTCGACCCTGCGGGTCACGTCGATGGCCAGCAGGTCGGCGTGCAGCGGCATCCCGCTCACCGGATCTCGCTGCAGCTCCTTCACCAGAACCTTGCGGCCGCCGAGCGGCCCGTCGACCACCAGGTCGATGAGCGTGTTCATGCCGGCAGCGCTGCGGCTCAGGATCTTCTCGAGGGTGCGCGGCTCGAGCGCGATGAGCACCGAGTCGGTGCCCTGCCCGTAGCAGACCGCGGGAATGCGACCGGCCGCCCGCAGCTTGCGGGCCGCGCCCTTGCCGCACGGGTCGCGATGCTCGACCTGGACCTGGGTCTCGGCCACGACTCTCTCCTGAGCTCAGACGAAGAGCGAGCTCACGCTCTCCTCGTTGTTGATTCTCCGGATCGCCTCGCCCAGAAGCGGCGAGACCGACACGACGTGGATGAGGGGGGACTGGGCCGCCTCGGGTCGGAGCGGGATCGAATCGGTGACGATGATCTCGTCGAGGGGCGACTCCCCGATGCGCTTCATCGCCGGGCCGGAGAGCACGGGATGCGTGATCGCAGCGGAGACCCGCTCCGCACCGGCCTCCCGGAGCGCCCGCGCGCCCTCGGTGAGGGTTCCGGCGGTGTCACAGATGTCGTCCACGATGATGCAGTTGCGATTCTCGACGTTGCCGACCACGTTCATCACCTGGGCCACGTTGGCGGCCTCCCGGCGCTTGTCCACGATCGCGAGGTTGGCGTCGAGCCGCTTCGCGTAGGCCCGGGCGCGCTCCACGCCTCCCGCGTCGGGCGACACGATCGTGAGGGGACCCTCGTTGCGGGCGCGAATCGCCTCGAGCAGCACCGGCGTGGCGAAGAGGTTGTCGACCGGAATGTTGAAGAAGCCCTGGATCTGACCGGCGTGGAGATCGACGCAGAGGACGCGATCGGTGCCCGCCACCGAGATCAGATCGGCGACCAGCTTGGCGGTGATGGGTGCCCGCGGCGAGACCTTGCGATCCTGACGAGCGTAGCCGTAGTAGGGGATCACGGAGGTGATGCGACGCGCCGAGGAGCGGCGCAGCGCATCCACCATGATGAGCATCTCCATCAGGTGGGTGTTCGCCGGAGCACAGGTGGACTGCATGACGAAGCAGTCGCCGCCGCGCACGTTCTCGTTGATGTCGACGTGGACCTCGCCGTCGCTGAAGGTCGTGACCTCGGCCTTGCCGATCTCGATGTCCAGATAGGCACCCACGGCCTCGGCCAAGGCGGGGTTCGCATTGCCCGTGAAGAGCTTGAGGCGCTGCATGGCCTCCTCTGACGGCCGCCGGGGCCCCACGGGGCGCCGGATCAAAAGGCCCTTGGATTCAAGAGGGTTTCTCGCTTCGGCGCCGCCAGGTCCGGGCCACCCGCGGGCGGGGCTCGGACGCTCGCACCGGTCGGGCACCCAGCCAGCCGGCTCGCCGACGCGCGATGGTATCCCCACGTCGTGGCCAGGTCCAGCACCCCGGCGCGCGGCGACGCTAGCGCACGACCGGCAGCGGCAGGTCGCGGGCCAGCACCCGCTCGCTGCGCACGATGTGGCCGTCGGGCCGGAGCTCCAGCTCGATCTCGACCAGATCCGCCCCGGAGACGGCGCACACCCGGCTCCGCGCGGGATCCCCGGGGAGCTGCTCGAGAGGTCCCAGCGAGGGCCCGTGCTGCTCGAGGATGCGCTCGAAGGCCGCCTGCGCATCGGGCTCGAGCCCGGGCCTCGGCCGCAGAGCGGCCGCGTCCTCGAGGCGCCGGAAGCGCTGGTCGGCCCGCGGCGTCGCGTCGAGAGCCGCCTCGAGCAGAGACCGTCGGGCCATGGCGTCGTCCAGCCGGGCCCGGCCCTGGGCCGCGATCTCCCGGAAGCCCTCGGAGCTTCCCGAGAGGATCCGGGCCTCGCTGCCGGCCCCGCCCACTGTGAGGTGGACGGGCCGACCGGTGCCGGTCAGCTCGACGCGGGACAACGAGCCCTCCGCGAACGGCTCCGGCCCCAGGGGCACGGCCTGGACGTTCGGGCGCCGCAGGATCTCGGCCGTGTGCGGGTCGGCCGACTCGATCCGCGCGGCGAGCTCCTCGGGGCGGGCGCCGGCGGCCTGCGGGGTCGGTGCCGCCAGCTGGCGCCGGTAGTAGTCCGGATAGCTCTCGCCACCGGGTGCCTCGACCTCACCGCGCTCGAGGGCCTCGGCCGCCCGCTCGGCCGCGGCCTGCTGCGCGGCGGCGTCGAGCTGCTCCGGAGAGGCGTCGGAGTGCCTGGCGAGAAGCTCCTCTCGTGCCCGGTCGCGGGTCCGGGCCAGCTCCTGGTCCAGCGCGTCGGGCTCGGGGGCGGCGAAGCCGGCGCGCTCGAGCTGGGCACGCGCCTCGCTCTGGTACGCGAGGGCGTCGCCCTCCTGGGCGATCTGCAGCGCCACCTGCTCAGCCGGAGCCAGCGGCTCGCTGGCGGTCGCCGCGATCTCCGCGGCCCGGGTCTGCAGCTCGAGGCGCCGCAGCTCGCGCACCATGCCGAGGGCGCTCTGCGCGGGCTCCTGCGTTGGGTCGATCGTGAGCACCCCCGCCGCGGGGTCGTGGAAGCAGCCCGTCCCCGGTGCGCCCACCTTCGCCTCGACCCCCCGGCTCTCGTAGTGGGCGAGGGCGGTCCGGCCGTAGTCCGAGCCCTGGAGCATCAGGCGATTGCGCGTCAGCTGCGGAGGCTCCCCGAGCTCGGGAAAGGCGGTGGGGCTGGCGGGCGCTGCCGCGGCTCCGATCAGGACCGTGCGCGTGGCCATCAGCTTGGCGTCGCCGAGGAAGCAGCCGCAGGAGCCCATGTCGGGCATGGGATTCCAGCGCAGCGCCGGCATGTTGTTCACCAGCACGGTCACCGCACCCGGCCCCACCACCGGCGGCGGCGGCCCGGGAATGGGCGGGTGGGCGATCCCGGGCGGTGCGGAGATCGCCCCGGTGCAGACGGCGGAGCAGGCCATGTGGGCGGCGGGCAGCCCCTCGACCAGGACCGTCGGCATCGACGGCCCCGACATGGGGGGGCCGATCAGGCCGGAGGGCACCAGCATGTCGTGACTGATCGGGTCGCTGAGCCGCGCCATGGGAAAGGCGGCCCCGGTGGCCCCGGCCGCCGGGGCCGGCGTCTCTACCACCCGGTCGGGCGCCCGGCTCACGGCGGCTCCGCCTGGCCGCGCTCGACGAGCCCTGCGCGAACCGCGGTCACCGCCTCCGCCAGCCCGGGCCGGAAGGCGAGCGTCCAGCGCTCACCGCCCTCGCCGGCCTTCTCGAAGAGCAGGGCCTCGCAGCCCTCGAGCAGCGACTCGAGATAGGCGGGCTGTCCGCTCTCGAGCTGCGGCTCGAGCAGGCTCGGACGCGCAAAGGCGCCGGCGAAGCTGCGAACGTGGCCGCACAGCGTCGACCGCTCCCGAGCGCCGAAGAGCCAGACCAGGGCATCGAGTCCCCAGAGCGCGCGCAGCGCCTCCGGCGCCGGGCCGGAGAGCAGCACGGGCGAGTGCTCGAGGGCGCTCGCGCGAGGCAGCCACGGGAAGAGGGCGTCGTCTGCCTCGACGTCCGGGGGCGGCGGGGCGCCGGCCCTCGGGAAATCCGCGATCGCGTAGAGGGGCGAGGCGCGGGTGAGGCGCGCGGCGGCCCAGAGCGCGGCCTCGCCTCCCCCACAGCCGTCCAGGAGCGCGAGATCCGGATCGCGCAGCCGGTAGGGGCTGCTCTCGGGCGTCGCCGCGGGATCCACCGCGGCGGGGCCGCCGTCGCTCGGGGCCATCTCGATGCGCAGCTCCGCCTCCCCCAGCCGGATCACGTCCCCGTCGCGCAGCTCCGCCCGCTCGACGGTCCGACCGTTCAGGAAGGTGTGGTTGGTGCTGCCGAGGTCCTCGAGTGCGGCGCGCTCGCCGTCGAAGGTGATCCGCAGGTGTCTCCGCGACACGGCCGGATCGTCGATCGCGATCGTGTTCTGCTCCCCGTCCCGGCCCGCCCTCAGCGCCTCGCCGGCGCGGAGGGCGACGCCTCGGGGCGGCGCGCCGCGCCCCGCGAAGATCCAGACCTGCACGCTCTCCATTTCGGCTCGTGTCCTCAGCGGATCGGATTGCTCTCGACGATCCGGGCGGAGCCGTCCGGGTCGAAGCGCCAGACGTTTCCCTCCCAGGTGCTGAAGTCGATGATGGGGTAGGTCATGTTGGAGGGATTCCGCATGTAGTACCACTGGGTGACGTCCGCGGCGAAGACCGTGGCGTCGGACCAGGCCGCCATCTCCCGGAAGAGCCGCTGGCCGTCCCAGTCCGTGCCGATCATGTCCGGATGTGTATCCGCGGCGCTACAGGCATACACGACGAAGGTGTCGACGTAGTCCTTGAGGTCCGAGGTCATGGCGACGGTGGTGTTGTTGAGGCCCTGCCGGCAGAGCTTCAGACCCGCTCCGCCGATCTGCCGGGACTCCCGCTGGGTCGGGCTCGAGTAGACGCGCTCGTAGCCATGACACATGATGTTGACGCGCTCGAGTCCGCTCGACTCCGAGGCGCGGCCGATGATGTCCCCGAAGGCCATGGAGAGGTCGGTGGATCCGTTCACGGTGACGACGTGATCGACGGCGGCACGATTGGGAAAACCGTGCAGCCGTGAGTCGTGAAGAGTCAGCGTTCCCGCCATTTCCAGTCCTCCTGGCGCCAGAGGCGCGCCGCTTCGCGAGGCCCCCGGCGGCGGCGCCGACCGGAGCTCGGCTGCCGGCCAGCATACCCGTGACCGGAGCTTCCTCCTCTGTGAAGAGCTTCATAGGGCCCCGCTCCCGGCTCCGGCATCTTCGGCAGCGATGGAAGCAAGAGCCGCCAGCCGCGCCGCCCCGAGCCGGCCCCCGCACGCAGGGCGGGCCCGGTCCGGGGCTCTGTCACAGCGGCATGGCGTTTCGACGAAGCTGCACGTCGACTGCGGGATCGGCCGCGGAGCCCAGATTCCGCTTGACATTGCCGCTGGCCGCGAGGGAAGAATGCCCGAGGGCCGCGACACCGCGGCGCTGGAGACGATCGTCTTCGCCCCGCCGCTCCCGGTCTCGGCCCCCGAGGTCGCGCTGTGATGGACTTGGAGAAGCTGCTCGCCCCGATCGCGCCGGAGAACGCCGTCGGCCCCGAGCTGAGGCTGGAAGCCGGGGATCGAACCTACCAGCGGCTCGACGAGCTGCGTGCCGAGATCGACCCGGCGCTGGACCCCGAGGGCCAGGGCAAGGAGCCCAACTTCAAGGAGGTCGTCCGCCACTGCGTGACGGCCCTCGAGAGCGTGACCAAGGATCTGCAGCTCGCCGCCTATCTGACCGAGGGGCTGGCCCGCACCGAGGGATTTGCCGGTCTCGCCCAGGGGCTGCGGGCCGTGCGCGAGCTGCTGGCCGCCTTCTGGGACGAGATCCACCCGGGTGTGGACGAGGACGGGATCGACCCGCCCCTGCGCGCGCGCTGGCTCTCCTGGCTGGGAAGCTCCGGTGAATTCCTGAACAGCCTGGGAGGCATGCAGATCTCGCCGCCCGGGTCGGAGCCCCTGCTCTGGAGGGACTATCTCGAGTCGGAGATGCTGGAGTCGCTCCGGGGCTCGAACCAGACCCGCTTCGAGGAGCTCTCGAGGCAGGGCACGCCGACCCGGGAGGTCTGGCGGGCACGGCTGCAGGGCTGCCCGGTCGGCCACCTCGCCGGCATCGGCGAGGCGCTGGGGAGCGCCCAGGCGGAGCTCCGGCAGCTGGACGCCCTCTGCGAGGAGCGCTTCGAGGACGGCGACGGCCCGCGCCTGATCCAGCTGCGGGATCGCCTCGAGGCCCTCGCCTCGGAGATCGCCGCCGTCACCCAGCCGGGGGGCGCGCCGCTCCCGGAGCAGGAGCTCGGCGAGGCCGGAGCCGCCCCGGCAGGCGCAGCCCAGGGCCCCATCCAGAACCGCGCCGACGCGCTGCAGCGCCTGGCCGAGGTGGCCGCCTACTACCGCCGCAGCGAGCCCCACAGCCCGGTGGCCCTGCTGGTGGAACGGGCCGTGCGCTGGGGGCAGATGCCCCTCGAGGAGCTGCTGCGCGAGGTGGTCAAGCGCGAGGACGTCCTCACGGAGATCTGGGACACGCTCGGAGTCAAGGGCTCCGGCGAGGAATCGTGAACCTTTCGAGCAACCGTGCGGGCGCAGCCCCGCCAAGAGGAGGAACAGGGATGCCGGAAAGCGTATACGACGCCAAGAAGCGCGTACGTCCGCCGCGAGTGCACATCACCTACGACGTCGAGGTGGGGGACGCTCAGGTCCAGAAGGAGATCCCCTTCGTCGTCGGCGTCCTGGGCGACCTCTCCGGGAAGCCCCGGGAGAAGCTCCCGCGGCTGCGCGAGCGCAAGTTCGTCGAGGTCGATCGCGACAACATCGACGACGTGCTGAAGAGCGCCAAGCCGCGCGTCGCGATGCGGGTCGACAACAAGCTCGCCGACGACGGCACGCAGATCCAGGTGGACCTCGAGTTCAGCAAGCTCGACGACTTCCGGCCCGAGGCGGTGGCCAACCACTTCGCTCCGCTCCGCGAGCTGATCGAGGTGCGCTCCAAGCTGAAGGACCTCCTCAGCCGGACCGACATGAACGAGCGCCTGGAAGACGTCATGGAGGCGCTGCTCAGCCAGAAGGACCTGCAGGGCAAGCTCGGCAGCGCGCTGGGCGTAGAGGCCGGCTCCTCCGCAGCGACCGCCGGGACGCCCGAGGGCGATACCTCGGGCGACGACGAAGGAAAGGACTGAGATCATGGCAGATGCACAGAAGACGGACGCCGTCTCCGCCGACAAGCTCGCCGAGCTCGACGAGGGTGGCCTCCTCGAGCAGATGGTCGAGAGCTTCAAGCCCCGAGACGACGCGGCCAAAGAACGCGCGACGGACCTGATCAAGAACTTCGTCGCCCAGCTCCTGGACCCGAAGCTGGTCGTCCAGCGCAACCTCATCGACACCATCAACGCGCGCATTGCGGCCATCGACGAGCTGATCTCGCGCCAGGTGGACGAGGTCCTGCACCACCCCGAATTCCAGCAGCTCGAGGGAACCTGGCGCGGCATCCACAAGCTCGTCTCCAGCTCCGAGACCGGCGATTCCATGAAGATCCGGGTCCTCAACGCCAAGAAGGAGGAGCTCCATCGCGACTTCGCCTCTGCCGTGGAGTTCACGGAGAGCTCGGTCTGGAAGATGGTCTACGACCAGGAGTTCGGCACCTATGGTGGCGATCCCTACGCGGCGCTGATCGGGGACTACGAGTTCGACAAGAGCCCCCAGGACGTGGAGCTGCTGTCGGAGATCTCCCGCGTCGCCGCGGCCGCCCATGCGCCCTTCGTCTCCTCGGCCGCCCCGGCCATGTTCAACATGGAGCGCTTCTCGCAGATGCCGGATCCGCGCGATCTCGAGAAGATCTTCGACAAGAACAATCCGGAGAACACCAAGTGGCTGTCCTTCCGGGACAGTCCCGACTCCCGCTTCGTGGCCCTCGTCCTGCCCCACGTGCTGCGACGCCAGCCCTACGGCTCGAAGAGCGACCGCTGTGACGCCTTCGACTACGAGGAGAACGTCGGCGACGACGATCGCGCCTACCTGTGGGGCAATGCGGCCTACGAGTACGCCGAGCGCCTCACGGCGGCCTTCTCGAAGTACGCCTGGTGCGTCGCCATCCGGGGGCCGGAGGGCGGCGGGCTGGTCGAGAACCTGCCGATCCACACCTTCCAGTCCCGGGAAGGCGACGTCGGGGCCAAGTGCCCGACGGAGGTGGCCATCCCGGAGACCCGGGAGAACGAGCTCTCGAATCTGGGCTTCATCGCCCTGGTGAACTGCAAGAACTCGGACTACGCGGCCTTCTTCGGCGGCAACGCGGTGCACCGGCCCAAGAAGTACCAGGATGCGGCGGCCAACGCGTCCGAGGATCTCTCGCGAAGGATCCCGTACCTCATGTGCACCTCCCGGATCGCCCACTACCTGAAGGCCATGTGCCGCGACAAGATCGGATCCTTCATGTCGCGGGACGAATGCGAGCAGTTCCTGCGAAGGTGGATCATGCAGTACACCCTGGCCTCGGACACGGCCGATGCGGAGATGAAGGCGGAGAGACCGCTGCGTGAGGCGAGCGTGGAGGTCGTGGAGAACAAGGCCCGGCCGGGCTCGTACCAGGCCGTGGCCATGCTGCGGCCGCACTTCCAGCTCGAGGAGCTCGGAGTGTCGCTGCGCCTCGTCGCGGAGCTGCCGCAGTCGGCAGCCTGAGAAGCAAGAAGCCGGCCTGAGGCCGGCGCCACCATGCACCCAAAGGAGTTCGAGCAATGCCGGAAATTCTGATGAAGATCGACGGTGTCGAAGGGGAGGTCGAGATCCCCGGATACGAGAATTGGATCAAGATCCTGGGGATCGACATGGGCGTCTCCCTGCCCGCGGCCGGCGAGCGCCACTTCGGCGGCGCAGCGGCTGGCGGCCTGGCCCACTTCAGCCCGATCACGATCACCAAGGTCGAGGACGACGCGACCCCCTACCTGGTCGAGCTCTGCGGCAACCAGAAGGCGGACGGGAACGTCGAGGTGGTCAAGCTGCGCAAGGCGGGCGGCGAGGACGTGGCCTATTGGAAGGCCCACATCAT
>CAZYOL010000094.1:0-16389 GCA_964649065.1 uncultured Spirochaetales bacterium | reverse complement strand
GCCGGGCGGGCGAACGGGCCGCGCGGCCGCTTGAATCCCCTGCCTACGGTCGCTCCAGGCTGAGATCCCCCGGGGAGTTGTCACTTCGGGCCTTATCGGACACACGAATGACCCCGTTCTTCTTCCTACGCGCTGCTTGCAGCGACTCGGCGCCCCTGAACAGAGCAAGTGGTTGTCGGCTGACCGACCGCACTAACTCGTCTTTGAGGTCTAGGATCCGCCACTGGGGAGGGGATCGCCAACGCGGTCTCGCGCTTCCCACTAGAGCGAATCGGGCAGCCCATTGCTTCGTTCGGACATCTTTGGAGGGGAATTGATGCGAAGACTGGCACCGGTGATCTGTGTATTCGCTGTACTAGTGCTCGCTGCATCGCAGGGGCAAGCCACTCCGATTACAGGACCGATAGTCAATCCCGCGAATGGCCACGAGTATTGGCTCCTCCCGGCCGCGAGTTGGACCGACTCGCTGGCCGCGGCCAGGGCGCTGACGGGGAGCGGGGGAGAGAACGTGGACTTGGTCCTCATCGGCGACCCAGACGAGAACGATTGGGTCTACAACACCTTCACTCCCATCGCCCTCAGCGCCGGGGGTTCGGGTGACGAAGGGAACCTGTGGATCGGATTGACCGATGATCCGAGTGCCGTTCCGGGCGCATCTGAAGGGAACTTCGTGTGGTCGAATGGTATACCAGCGCCGTACCGGAAGTGGGTCGCCGGTCAGCCTGACAACGGGTCGGGTCCCGGAGTTCCCGAACACTACGTCGTATTGAACGGTCCAGGAACCACTGCGCCGCTTTTCTGGAACGACTGCACCAACGCCGGGACCTGCGCTGCCAACGACTACACGGTCCCGTTTGCCGTAGCCGAGACCGTGCCTGAGCCGGGCACCGCGCTAATGCTAGGCTTGTCACTGCTTGGACTCGCGGGCTTCCGGCCGGTAATCCTCCGCTGAGGAGTTGACGGAGGCGCTACGCGGGCTCCTACGCGCGGACTGAGAAGCGGACGACGCAAGCGTTGTTGCGGATCGTCCAGGCTGGCTGCGAGGGCGACCCGGTGATCCTTCGCGGCCTCTTTGCCCGGCTCTGGCCGGTGGCGGGGTAGATCAATCAGCCCGGGCGGTTGCGGCGTTTACCTGCGGTCAGCGCCCCACGTTCACAGCATCCTATCGGCCGCGCCCAGCAACGCATCCACGATTCGCAAGCCGCTCCGGCCATCTCCGAAGGGATTCCTCCAGTTTCGTGGTGCTACTCGCATCGCAGCTGCCCGCTCCGCGATGATCAGCGGATTGCTACCAGCCAACGCGTTCGCTCCCACCTCGACGGACTCGGGGCGCTCCGTAGTGTCGCGAAGAGTGACGCACGGGACCCCGAGGCAGCAAGCCTCCTCCTGGACGCCGCCTGAATCCGTGAGTACGAGTGCGGCGTCAGCTTGTAGGGCCAGGAAGTCGATGTACCCAAGCGGACGTAGCACACGAATCGGCGGATCAATAGCAACGCCGAGTTTCTGCACGGCCTTCATTGTCCGTGGGTGAAACACCGCCAGGATAGGGAGGCGCTCGCATTGCCCCACCCGGGCAAGACCCTGAATGATCCCGGAAAGGCGTGTGCGCGTCGTCACGCTCTCCCTGCGGTGAACTGTAGCCACTACGTAACTGCCCGGCTTGATACCCAACCTGTTCAACACGTCCCGCCCCAGCGCGCGCCGATGCTGATACGCCAGTTCATCAACAACCGTGTTTCCGGTAACCCAGACTCGGTCCGCTTCGATCCCCTCCCGCAGAAGATTGGCCTTTGCCCCCAAAGTTGGCGCGAAGAGCCAATCCGCGACGTGGTCCGTAATGAGTCGGTTGCGCTCCTCGGGCATTCGAGGATCGTAGGACCGCAGCCCGGCTTCCACGTGCACTAGTGGAATCCCGGCATTTCTTGCCGCTAAGGCACCAGCAAGAACTGAGTTGGTGTCTCCCTGTACCACAACCGCGTTGGCCCGTTCGCGAAGCAGAATCGGTGTCAGGCTCTGGATCATCTCGACAATCTGATCGCCGTCACTCCCGGATCTGGAACCAAGGCGATACTTGGGCGCGGGAAGCCCCAGCTCAGCAAAGAACACGCCGTCCAACTCATACGAGTAGTGCTGTGCGGTATGGACGAGACAATGCCCAACCCTGCGCGCTGCAGCTGCACGAATCACGGAGGCCATCTTGATAATCTCAGGGCGCGTACCAACGATACTCACGAGCTTCATCGGATTCCCCGCCCGGACAGGTCAGAAACCAGCGCGTCTTCAGGAAGCTCGCTCGCCGGGTCGTTCCAAGGCTTCATCAACAAGGTCTAGGTACCTTCGCAGGGTCACATCACGCGAGTTGTTAGCCACGACGTACAAGCGACCGGCACGCCCCATCGCTGCGGTCTTGTCTGGATCTCCTTTCATCTGGCGAACGGCATCCGCGATCATTCTGGGAGAGTCCGTTGGCACTGCGAGGCCACACCGCGACTTCTCTACCAGCCGCGCCAAGAAGCAGTGTTTGTCAGAAACAGCCAGAATCGGCCTTCCTGCTCCCATGATCTCGTAGACCTTGCTGGGCATCGCGGTCCTGGCGAGCTCCGAACGTAGTGGCACCAGGCAGGCGTCGGCTGCGGCGTAGACTTCCGGCATCAGTTCGTAAGGCATGTGTCTAAGCATGCGGACGTTCTTGTGCCCTGCGCGACGTATCGTGTTGAGGAGCCGCTTTCGTGCCGTTCCGCCCCCAACGATGAGAAAGACAATGTCTTCATCCCGAACAAGCGCAGCCGCATCCAGCACGTGATCGAGTAAGCGGTATGGCCCAACGTTCCCGGCGTAGAGTACGACGAACTGCCCTTCGAGCGAAAGCTGCGCTCGCAGCTTGGACGGTTCTACGTTCGGCGCGAACACTCGCGTGTTGACCCAGTTCTCAATAAGAGCGACGCGCTCTGCCCCCCGCGCCCGAACTTGCTCCTCGATATCGCTTGAGATGGTGACCACCGCCGCGGCTCTTCGATACGTCCATCGCTCCAAGCGGCGGAGCATTCGCGCAACGATACCTTCCGGGAGCTGCCCTAGGCCTACGTAGATGTCGGGGTAGAGTTCCTGCGCCACGTAGATGAAAGGCGCTCCGCGAGCGGCAATGTAAGCGTTCAAGCCGATGCTCAGGGGAGGAGATGTGGCCAGTACAAGATCGGGTCGCCTGTGCCAGAGGGACAATGCGCTACTTGCGACATGAAACCAAAGCCAAGATCCGACTCGAGGGAGTATGTGCGGTGACTTCGGCGGTACCGGAATGTGCGTCACCGGGATGCCGTGGAAGTCGCTGCGTCCGAAGAAGCGCCCTTGAACGGCCGGACCAGAATCAATCGGGTTGTAATGGGGATGCGTCGTAACCACGAAGACATCGTGTCCTGACTCCCGCAGCCCTCGTGCAAGATCCCCCATCAAGTGAGCGGTCGAGACGTTGTCCGGCGGGAACGTCAGGCTCAGTACCAGGACCCGCGCCATGGGGCCTCCTCGGGGGCGAAGATCATGCGAAACCGCACCTGGTGTTGCAGTAGTGCATTTGGAGAGGCTCTCATGACATGATGCCTCCGGGAGATGATGCTTTGTCAAGGATTCTGGTCACCGGCGGTGCGGGATTCATTGGAACAAACCTTGCGGCTACTCTGCGCGCCCGTGGTCACCCAGTCGTCACGCTCGACCTGAATGACAATGGGGAGGCGGACCACCGTCGTGGAGATGTCGCGTCCTACAGGCAGATGACTGATGTCGTCGAAGAGGTACAGCCGGAGCTCGTGTACCACCTCGCTGCCGAATACGGCCGATGGAATGGTGAAAGGCGATACGAAAATCTCTGGTCCACCAACGTGGTGGGTACCAAGCACCTTCTAAACATTCAGGCGAAGTACGGATTTCGCTTGGTCTTCTTTTCGAGTGCTGAGGTTTATGGCGACTACACCGGGCGCATGACCGAGGATGTTCCGGAGCAAGTTCCTATCCGACTGCTTAACGACTACGCGATGAGCAAGTGGGTCGGCGAGATGCAGTGCATGAACGCCGCAGAAATGACGGGGGTGGAGGTAGTACGCGTCCGGCCAGTGAACTGCTACGGGCCCCACGAACAATACTCCCCATATCGCGGTGTGATACCGCGCTTCGTGAAGCACGCTTTAGCTGGGCAGCCGTTTACCGTCCATCGTGGGCATCGCCGGATCTTCGATTATGTGGAAGATACGGCCGCCACTATCGCGAATATCGCCGAACGATTCACTCCGGGAGCCGTCTATAACGTCGGCGGAAAGGAGTCGTGGGCTGTCTCTATCGAGGATCTAGCCTCGATGATCATCGAAGTCACAGGGGCCGATCCGTCTCTCGCAGAGTACGCGGGCGAGGAGCTGTTTACGACCCGGATGAAGTTGGTGGATTCTAGCAAGGCCATCCGGGAACTGGCGCATGAGCCAAAGATAACCCTC
The DNA here is from genome assembly GCA_964649065.1 of uncultured Spirochaetales bacterium. Taxonomy (GTDB): domain Bacteria; phylum Myxococcota_A; class UBA9160; order UBA9160; family SMWR01; genus CAZYOL01. Next base: position 11,911 of record CAZYOL010000094.1, on the reverse strand, counting down.
CGGGATGGACTAAGTCGCTATGTCGATTGGTTCCTCAGCGATGCGGATGCGTCAAGGCGCTGACCCCAACGGGTTTTACCGCGGCCGCACAGTGCTCGTCACCGGTGGCGGAGGAATGATCGGCAGCAACTTGGTATCGGCGCTCATCCGCGCAGGCACGAGGCAGGTGATCGTCTTCGACGACTTCTCTGCCGCGCGCTTGTGGAACGTCCCTCGGCTCCCTGGGGTGGTGACAATCCGTGGTTCCGTGAACGACGACGTGGCGCTGGACAGGGTCTTTGCTTCTCGACCGTCGCTCGTCTTTCACCTCGCTGCCTTCTTTGCCAACCAACGATCCGTAGAACATCCGGAAATCGACCTTCGGGTCAATGGATTCGGAACCTTGGCGGTCTTCCAACGGGCTGCACAAGGCGGGGTGGAGCGAGTGGTCTATGCGTCAACCGGCTGCGGCGTATACGGGCCGTCCCCGCCCGCCGCGGTGACTGAAGACAGCGTTTCGCTTCAGCCGACAACGCCCTATCAGGCAACGAAGCTGCTAGGTGAACTCTACGCCAACTACTTCGCCCACCATTATCAGCTAAATGTGGTTAAGTTGCGATTCTTCAATGTCTATGGGCCAGGTGAGCTTCCCGGGCGATACAGGAATGTGGTGCCCAACTTCATGTACCATGCGCTGCTTGGACGCGCTCTCTCCATCACAGGTACGGGGCAGGAAACCCGGGACTTCACGTATGTTGGCGATGCAGTACAGGCGTTGCTGGCGGCTGGATCGCATCGAGCCGCGCGGGGTGCGGCGCTGAACATCGCCTCAGGAACCGAGACGCGGATCGCTGACCTTGCGACAAAGATCAACGAGCTAACGTCGAACGAATCTGGCGTCTCCTACGCGCCGCAGCGCCGTTGGGATACAAAGACTCGCCTTTCTGCTTCGATCGAAGCGGCTCGCCGGACGCTTGATTATCGCCGACGACATCCCTTGACCAAGGGCTGAAGGAGACTCACAACTGGTTCACGGCGCACTGGGATAGGATCCAACGCGATTGTGACTTTCAGCCGGACGTTCGTTGTCAGTGAGAGCGGTTTCTTCGGCTCCAAAAGCGCATGAACCCGAAAACGTACACCGCCTTTGCCAAGCGATGGCCACGATCCCACCCCTTAGTGAGGGCACTCATGAGCCGAGGCCGAGGCAGGACGCGGTTGCTGATGAACGAGTCCAAACGATCGAGGCTGTAGCCGAACCGTAGGGCGAGTCTGTAAGCAAGCACCAGCGGTTTGAAGAACCGGTGCAAGAAGATGACCTGCTCGTCTGAGATGCCGGTGCCCTCAAGCACAGGACCAACCTTCCACGTGTTGTGCAGATCTTGGGCGGGGTCATAGAGCCCAAGGTCCACCGAGAGCTTGTGGATCTCGGTCCCAGGATACGGCTGGAAGTGAAAGACATTCATCTTCATCGGGGCGACTCTTGCGTTCAGCTGCACGGTTTCGAGGATCTCGGTGGTTGTTTCCGTTGGGAGGCCCACCATGTTGTACGACGCGATCTTGATGCCATGCCGCTTCAGGAGCTCTGTCTTCTCCAGGATCTCCGCATTCGTCATCCTGGGTCGCTTCATGAGCTTGCGCATTCGCTCGCTGCCTGATTCGAGCCCGAAGACAATGAGACCACAACCAGCGTTGCTCAAGAGCCTGACGTTCTCCTCAGTGAGGAGCGGAATCAGAATGTTGCAGGTGAATGACTTTCCCACTTCCTTCGGATACCGCTCCGCAAACTCGCGGAACCAGAGGGGCCTTAGAGGCAGAATATCGTCTGTGAAGTCCAAGTAGTGGATGTCAACGTCGGGATCTGCACCTAGACGCTGATGTGCCTCCTCGATAGTGCGGTCCACTGACTTGAAGCGCACGTAGTCGCCCTTGTTGGGGTACTGCTGCATCTGCGCGTGATTCGAGCAGTAGGTACACATGTACGGACAGCCGCGGCTCGCCGTCAAAGGCGCGGTGTGCTCACGGCTGCTGAAGAGATTTGCGAAGTCAAACAGATGAACGTCGGGTTTTGGAAGGCTGTCGAGATTCGTGACTAGCGGTCGGACAGGGTTCTTTGTTACCTGGTTTCCGCGACGCACCCAGAAGTTCGCTACGCCCGACGGATCGACACCGCGGTCCAAGCAATCCACAAATTCAACCAGTGCCTCCTCGCCTTCGCCTCGGCAGACGGCGGTCACGCCCGGAATCTCTATTGAACTCTGTGGATCGAAGGTTGGATGCACTCCACCGTAGAGGATTGGTGTATCCGGGAAGGTTCGTCGCGCCACCGGAAGGAGCCGCCTTACATCCGGGTAGGTCGCTGAAACCGAACTGAAGCCAATGAGATCCGGCTTGTGTTCCTTGAGCCGGAGCGCGAATTCCTCGTCGGAGTACCACCGCGTTATGTGGAGAAGTGCGGTGTCGTGACCGGCCGCCTTGAGACAGGCGGAAAGGCTCATGAGCCCCTCATGCGAGTAGCCGGTGAAGTTCGGGATATCGAGTCGGAGCTCGTCGTAGACAAACAGAATTCGCACGCCGTTCCCCTAGTGGAGCATGTTGGACGATTGAGGGCGGGTGGTGTCAAGGACTATCGAGCGGTGCAAGACTTTCGCCGCTGTATCGCTTCTCCTCCCCTAAGCAGTCGTGCACTCTGAATCAACGCGGAGGAGGGCGCGGAGTGTTGTCACGCTTGAAAGAAGAGCTGCTAGTTGCGATCGCCGATCCGGCGAGACTTATGGAAGAGCTCCGCTTGTTGAGGATGCAGCACGGTATGGTGGCGAAACGAGCGGTTGGGCCAGCGCGTTCGTACATTCTGTTTGGGCCCGATCTTAATCGGGACGTGCTGACGAAGGCTGGCGACATTCTAGTCTCGGGTAAGCCGTGGGACCGTCTGTTCTCTTTCTACTCCTCCAAGGGACTTCTAGCCCTTGACGGAGGAGAACATCGGCTTTGGCGGCGGGCTCTCCAATCGGCGTTCGCGCCCGCAATGATGGAAGCCTATGCGAGAACCATTGCGGAGGTAGTAGAGGCCGAATTGCGATCCTGGGTGCCCGGCCGCGGTGTTTCGATCTTCTCTCTTTGCGAGCACCTCGTCCGAGTCTTGCAGCTTCGTGTACTCCTGGGCAAGTCCGTAGGCGAGTGCACTGTGAGGCGCTTCTTCGAGGTGGAATCAGCGGGAAGCGGTGTGCTCTTTGGCGGCGTGCGTGCTCGACAAAGGCGCATGCGCCGACAGGACAGCATTGTTGGGCAAGCCGTGGCCCAGGGAAGATCGAGCACCGCCAACGCGGCTGCGACTGCTCTTCCACCGCAAGAGAGCGGCTCGTTTCGGATGCTGGTTAGCCACTTGCGATTTCTCGTGGATGCAGCCGCCGAAACGACCACAAGCGCCTTGACTAGTGTCATGTTCGAGCTTGGACGAAATGCCACTTGGCAGGAGCGGCTTCGGGAGGAAGGGGCGCAGAGCGCGTTACTCCGGGCGGGAGGGATCGCCTCTCTCCCTGAGACCGATTGGGTGATTCGTGAAGTGCTGCGCCTCCACCCGCCACTAGGCGTGATCCGTCGATTCGCCCCCCGGCGGGTTGAGCTGGGATCGCACGAGATCAGGGCGAATTCGCTGGTCATTTTGGCTCCTGTTCACACCCATCGAATGCCTGAGTTCTGGGACGATCCAGATCGTTTCGATCCCGAGCGATTCTCTCGTTCCAGACGCGAACACAGAAGGCACACCCACAGCTGGCTGCCGTTCGGTAGTGGCCCACACCATTGTCTTGGCCACCGGCTCGCGATGCTAGAGCTCAAGCTGATCTTGCGTGCTCTAGTGCGGCGCTTTCGCTGGCGTAGCGAGGGCGAGTACAAGGTTCAGTACCGACCCATCTTGCTGCCTTCAAGAGCCCTGGAGATCGATCTGCGGAGAGCTTGAGTGCGGCGGCGGAGCTGCTGTGCCTCCCTTGTTACCTAGGCCTCGGTCCCAGGCCAGGCCCTAGCTGAGCCGCGCGAAGCAGCTCGCTTTGGCGGGGCGTTGTCGTTGGGGTTCCTTCCGCAGGCGACGAGGTGAAGTCCCATACCGGGCCCGTGGCGATCTGCCTCACGACGCTGCTGGGGGGCTCGTGGGGGGGCATCTCCTTCGCAAAGAGGCCCGGCATCTAGCTTGCATTGCCCCAGAGCGCGCCATGGCCCGCTTGTTCCGGTTCGCCACCTCTTCGCCCCAGAGAGCAGTGTCTATCGCTGCGTCTCTCGTCATCGGCCTCGTGGCCAACGCGGCGCTGGCTGCGATCCCCGTCAGCTACGACGCCGACTTCAAGGCCCTGAAGAAGAACCTTCGCTTCGGCGACGCCTTGACGTTTAACCTCTATACGGACGCCGCCTGCACCGGAGCCGTGTTCCACAGCGAGATCCTGGGTGCGGGCACGCCGGATGTCTCGGTGGAGGCCGTCGATCCGGTCAAGGTCAAGGGCGAGAAGCCGAAGCCGCCGAAGGTGGGACGGCTCCGGGCCACCTTGAGCGCGCCGCTGCCGAGCATGCCGGTGTACCTGGTGGTGACCGGGGACGGGATCACTCCGGTGGGCGGTGGCTGTCAGCTCCAGGTGGTTGCGTCGGGGATTCCTGGGCCACCGGGACCCACGGGACCGCCCTACGGTCGCTCTAGGCTGAGATCCCCCGGGGAGTTGTCACTTCGGGCCTTATCGGACACACGAATGACCCCGTTCTTCTTCCTACGCGCTCGAGGCGCGTCGCGCCGTGCAGCAGGAAGCGGGCCGCCGTCTGGCCCGTGCCGACCCCGACCAGGAGGACGCGCTCGGGGCGGGGATGGAGCAGCATGGGGACGTGGGCCGCGAGGGCCTGGTGGGTCCAGCGGTCGCTCCCCTGCCACCAGCGATCGATGCGCAGGTGACGCCCCCGCGCGTCCTCCTCGACCGAGAGGGTCGCGGTGCGGCCCTCGACGTGGGCGACGAGACGCGCGCCCGGGGCGAGCCAGTCCTCCGGGAGGCGCGTCAGCGGGGCGAGGTGCGCGGCGGCGAAGCGCGCGAGCGCGCCGGCCGCGCCCGCCGGCGCGCCGCTCCCGCCGCCGAGCCCCCGCCACGCGACGAGCCCGGCCGCCAGCGAGAGCCCGGCGAGCAGCGAGACGGTGGCGTCCATCCCCAGGGCGGGGAGGGCGGCGAAGCCCACGAGCAGCGAGCCGGCGATGCCGCCCAGGGTGTTGGCTGCGAGCAGCCGTCCCACACCCCCCGCCACCCCGTCGACGCGGGAGATGCCGAGACCCGCGGCGAGCGGGAGGGACGCACCCGAGAGCACGGCGGGCACGAGCAGGAGGAGGGCCAGGGGGAGGAGCCGCCCGCCGAGCGCCTGCCAGAGCTCGGGCGGGAGGTGGAGCAGCGCGAAGAACGCGAACCCGTTCGCGATCTGCAGCGCGCCGAAGGTCGCGGCACGGGCCCGCGGCCGAACGGAGACGCGGGCGGCGAGCGCGCTCCCGAGGACGATGCCCGCGAGCACCACGGCGAGGGCGAGGGTGTAGGTCTCCGCGGTGTGGCGGACGACGAAGCCGAGAAAGCGCGTCCACAGGACCTCCCCACCGAGCGCGGCCGCCCCTGTGAGGAAGACGACGGCGACGAGCACCGGCGGGACGTCCCGCGCCGCCGGGGGCGCGGCGGCGCTCGGTGCAGCGGCGGCTGGAGCGGCCGCGGCCGGTGCGCCGCGCGATGCCGCCCCGAACGCGAGCGCCGCGGCCAGGTTCGCCGCGACGGCCAGCGCCGTGGCCCCGGCGAGACCCAGGGCGGGGAGCAGCACGAGGCCCGCTCCGGCGCAGCCGGCCACCGCCCCGCGCGTGTTGACGGCGTAGGCCGTGCCCACGCCGCCGACCACGCCACCCGGCTGGCGCACGAGTCCCCGGCACGCGAGGGGAAGCGTCGCCCCCATCAGCACCGTCGGCGGCAGCACGACCGCGCCCAGGAGTGCAGCGCGCGCCAGTCCCGGCAGTGCGCCGCCCTCGCCCGACGCGCGGTAGACGGCGCCGAAGAGCCGGTCCGCAAGGTCGAGCCCGGCCAGGACCAGGGCCGCGGCGGCGGCGATGGCCAGCTCGACGGCGCCGAGCGCGCGCAGCGGGCGCCGGGCCCGCGGCGCGAGGCGACCGGCGGCCTCGCTCCCCAGCGCGAGCCCCAGGAAGAAGACGGCCACGACCGTCGCCACCGCGAGCTGGGTCGAGCCCAGGCCGAGGGAGGCGGCCCGGATCCAGCAGACCTGGTAGGCCAGGCCCGCCGCGCCCGACAGCACGAGGCCCGCCGCCACCAGCCCGCGCGTCATCCCGAGAGCCTGCGCAACGCGGGGCCCCGATCCGGGACCCCCGCGCGAGGGCGATGCGTGACGTGCCGCGCTAGCGGCGCCGGCGGACCAGGAGCGCCAGGCCGAGCGCGCTCGCGCCCAGGGCGAGGATCGACGGCTCGGGGATCAGCGCCTGTCCGCGGATCTCGCCGCCGGTGAACGCCGTGCTGTGGATGTTGATGTACCACAGCTCGCTCAGCAGGTCGGCGGCCTGGGTGGGCGTGATCGTCGTGGATCCGATCGACGGGTTCCCCGGGGCGAGGGACAGGAAGTTCACCTGGACGCCGGCGTTCTGGGTGGGCAGCGCCGGCCCGTGGAAGTGGGCGACCGTGAGCGTCCCGCTGAGACCGCCCCAGCTGATGTTCCAGCTCAACAGGTTGGTCTGGTCGTCGAGGGTGATGGTGGCACTGCCGGTCCCGCTGCCGCCGGCCCCGCAGGTGCCCGCGCCGGCGCTGGCCTGGGCGCAGTCCAGGCTGGCGGTCAGGTTGATGATCGTGGCCGAGGCCGGCGCGGCGAGCACGACGGCGAAGGCCGCGGCGAGAGAGACGGCGAAGAGTCGGCGGAGCATTCCGGGCTTCCCTCCCTGGTCGGGTGCGTCGATGGAAGCGACAGCAAGCGCCGTGCCATTTTGGACCGATCGGTCCGAAGGCGCGCAGGTGCCCCGTTTCGCAGGGCAACACCGGATTCGGTCAGACGGGCTCAGGACGCTCGCCCGACCCGGAGCGGAACGGAATTTCCCCGAGCGTGGAACGGGTTTTCCCCTCGGCCGAGGCGGTGCGTGCTATCGGTAGCGGTCATGGTCTAGGAAGCCTCTCGCTCCCCGACTCCGACCCGTTGCCCCCGCCCCCGCCGCGAGGCAGAGATGGCTTCCATCACGATCATCACCGGCAGCCCCGGCTGCGGGAAGACGACCCTGGCCCGCACGCTCGCGGCCCGCGCCGCCCGCGGTGTGCACCTGGCGTCCGACGTGTTCTACGCGTTCCCGTCCCGGCCGATCGATCCGACGACACCGGAATCGCACGCCCAGAACACCACGATCGTGCGCGCGCTGGCGCGCAGCGCCTGGGCCTTCGCGGAGGGCGGCTACGCGGTGTTCCTGGACGGGATCGTCGGGCCCTGGTTTCTCCCGACGCTGCGGGCCGAGATCCCGCGCGCGTGCCGCGTCGACTACGTGATCCTGCGCGCGGCGCTCCCCGACACCCTGCGGCGGGTGCGCCAGCGCGACGGCCCCGGCGGCAGCCAGCGCGTCCGCCACGTGCACCGCGCCTTCGAGGCGTCCCCGGAGTACGCGGCGCACCGGGTCGACACGACGGCGCTCGGCCCCGAGGCCCTCGCGGACCGGATCGAGGCGCAGCTTCGCGAGGGGCGCTTCGCCCTGGCGCCACGGCCGGAGAAGTCCGCCGAGTCCGACGAGTCCGCCCAGTCGACCGGGCCGACCGGGCCCACCGGGCCGACCGGCTAGGCGTCGAGCCCGTGCGCGGGCCGCGCGGCGCCGCTCGCGTCCACGCGCCAGGGCACCCAGACCAGGGTCAGCGGCGCGACGTCGAGGTCCGACTTGCGCGGCGCGATCTTGCGCGCGCGCACGTCCACCGAGGCCGGGTCGACGGGCCCCTGGATGCCGGCCACGTCCGACTCGAACTGCGCCTCGAGGTCCTGGAGCCGCTCCTCGAGCGCCTCCACCCGCTCCTCGGCCCGGGCGATGTCGCCGCGCTCGCGCGCGGCGCGGCTGGCGCGGTCGATGGCCGTGCCCGCCCGGCCCACGTTGCCGGCGCTGCCGAGCTTGCGGCCGAAGAGCGCGCCGAGAACGGTGCGGCCGATCGACACGGCGGTCTGCAGCTTCTTCGTCTGGTACTGCTCGCGCTCGACCTCGACGCGCTGCTCGGCGCGCTCGATGCGGTCGCGCAGGGTCGCGAGCTTCGGCGCGTAGCGCTTGCGCAGCTTCTCCACGGCCACGTCGCGGGACTCGCGCAGCGCCGCGGCGACCCGGGCGCGGAAGGCGCCCTCCTCCTCGCCGGGCTGCCCCTGGAGCTTCGGCTTTCGGCAGCTCCACACGACGAGCGGCGTCTCGCGGTGGGCGTGGGTCGCGAGCATCTTCTGCCAGCGCGCCCAGCTCTTCTCGCGCAGCGCCGCGGCGGGCAGGGCCGCGAAGCGCGCGTCCGCCTCGGGCTCGTCGTCGAACTCGGGCGGCACCGCACCGATCGCCGCCGCCTCCTTCCAGGGCGAGCCGCGCAGACCCTCCTCGAGCGCGCCCAGCCAGGCGAGCTCCGTCCACTCGTCGAGGCCGGCGCGCGCGTCGGCGTAGTGGAGCGTCGAGACCCCGAGGAGCGACGGCCGGTAGAGGATCGTCTCCGCCGCGCCCGGCGCCTCGACGACCGGCAGGAAGCCCTCCCGGCAGGCGGCGGGGAGCGCCGGGCGCCCCGCGTCGGCCACGGCGGGCGCTCGCTCCGCCTTCGCGGCGGCCGCGCGGTCCGCGGCGGGCGCCTCGCCCTCGAGCGCGCGGATCTGGTCGCGCGCGAGCGGACCGGCGAGATACGAGAGCACCCAGCGCGTCTGGAACAGGACCGGCTCGTCCTCGTGCACGTTGTTCAACAGGAAGGAGCGGCCCGGCAGGCCCGAGATGATGCGCTCGGTCTCGCCGCGGTCGAAGTCGCCGGCCGACGCGCCCTCGAGGCCGTCGAGCAGGCGCGCCTTGTCGCGCTCGGTCTGGAGCCGGCCGACGAACCAGGTGCCGGCGTTCGAGAGGCCCTTGTAGTCGAGGTCCACCGGGTTCTGGGTCGCCAGCGCGAGGCCCACGCCGAAGGCGCGCGCCTGCTTCATCAGCGTCAGCAGCGGCGCCTTCGAGGGCGGGTTCGCGGTCGGCGGCATGTAGCCCGCCACCTCGTCCATGTAGAGGAGGACGCGCAGGCTGCTCGAGCCGGGCTGCGTGCGCATCCAGGCGATCAGCTCGTTCAGCAGCAGCGTCACGAAGAACATGCGCTCGCGGTCGCCCAGGTGCGCGATCGACAGCACCGACAGGCGCGGGCGCCCGGCCTCGTCCCACAGCAGCCGGCTCATCTCGAGCGGCTCGCCCTCGGTCCAGGCCGCGAAGCCCGGCGAGGCGACGAGGCCGTTCAGCGCCATCGCGAGCTCGCGCCGCTCGCTCGCGGGATAGAAGGTCTCGAGGTCCATCACGCCGACGCGCTCGAAGGGCGGCTTCTGCACCTGGCGGATCAGCGTCGCGAGGTCGACGTCGCGCCCCTCGGCCCAGGCGTGCTGCAGGATCGAGGAGAGCAGGATGTGCTCGGGGCTCTGCAGCGGGTCGGCGGCGATGCCGAGCAGGCCGAGCAGCCCCGAGGCCGCGCCGGCCACGCGCTCGCGGAAGGCCTCGGCGTCCTCGCGCAGGGCGGGCGGCGGCGCGGCCAGCGAGCGCAGCACGCGCAGCGGGCGACCGGCCGTGCCGCCCGGCGTGTAGATCGTGCACTCCGCCGCCTCGCGGAAGCGGCGGATCCGCGCCGGCTCCTGGCCCCAGTCGGCGAGCCCGTCGCGCCAAAGCGTCGCCGTCGCCCGCGCCTGCTCCTCGACGCTGCGCCCGCGGCGCGCGGCGGCGCCCGGGTCGATCCAGGGCTGGAAGTCCTCGGGCCGCAGGCGCGGGAAGGCGAGCTTCAGGTTGCCGAGGTCGCCCTTCGGGTCGATGGCCAGGACCGGGATGCCATCGAGGATCGCCTCCTCGATGAGCCCGACGCCGAGGCCCGTCTTGCCGCTGCCGGTCATGCCGACGATGACGGCGTGGGTGGTGAGGTCCTTGGCGTCGTACAGGAGCGGCTCGCCCGCGGTCTCGCCGGTCTCGGGATCGACCGGCCGGCCCAGGTAGAAGGCGCCCAGCTGCTCGAAGCTCTTCATGGAGGGTCCACTCCGCTGGCCAGCGAAGGGCTCGCTGGCGGCTTCAGTACACCATACCTGCACGGCTCCGTCGGGGCCGGCTCACGGCAGCCCGGCGTCGCGCAGAAGGGTCCCGCAGGCCTCGAACTCGGCCGGGGAGACCACGGCTCTGAGCGCATCGACGAGCCCCAGGGCGCGCTCCGCGGTCAGGTCGGGAACTACCGACAGCACCTCCCGAATCGCCGCGTCGGCCTGGCCGGGTCGGCCCTGGGTGCCGTAGAAGCACGCGAGTCCCAGACGGACGAGGGTGTTGTCGGGGTTCGCAGCCCGGCCGCGCTCGAGCATCTCGATGGCCTGCTCGGCGCGCCCCGCCGCGTAGTTCACGTAGGCGGTGATCACCAGGAGGGCGCTGTCGGGCACGTGGCGGGGGTCGAGCCGCAGCGCCTGCCGGATCGCGGCGCTGGCCTCGAGCAGCTCGCCCTTCTGGGCGAGCACCAGACCCCGCGCGGCGTGGGAGCCGGGGTCGCTCCGCGCGAGCTCGCGTGCACGCTCGGCCTGGAGCAGCGCCGCATCGAGCTCACCGCGGAACGAGTGCACGAAGGCGAGGGTGAGATGCCCGGAGGGGTGATCGTTGTCGAGGGCGACCGCGCGGCGCGCGTGCTGCTCGGCGCGGTCGAGGAGATCGGGCTCACGGCTCCAGCCGTGCGTCCGCTCCATGAGGAGGGTCATGCCGATGAAGGCGTGGGGCTCGGGCAGGGTCGGGTCTCGCTCGGCAGCGATCGTGTACAACTCGCGCGCCCGGGCCACGCCCTCCCGCGTTCCGCGGCGGAACTCGGCGATCCCGCGCCACAGCGCGTCGCGCGCGCTGAAGTCCTCGACCGGGGTGCCCGCCAGCCGCCGGGCCTCATAACCCTGGACCCCGTAGAAGACCTTCGGCAGCACCTCCTGGGTGATCTCGGACTGGATCGCGAAGACGTCGTCGAGCTCGCGGTCGTAGCGCTGGCTCCAGACGTGGGTGCCTTCCCTCGCGTCCACCAACCGGACCGTGATGCGGACGCGGTCGTCGGCGCGGCGTACGCTGCCCTCGAGCACGTACTCGACGCCGAGCTGGCGGCCCACCTGACGCACGTCGACGTCTTTCCCTTTGTACGCGAAGGCTGAGCCCGCGGCGATCACGAAGAGATAGGGAGCGCGCGCGAACTCGGTGATCAGGTCCTGGGTGATGCCGTCGCTGAAGTACTCCTGCTCGGGGTCGCCGCTCAGGTTCTCGAACGGGAGGATCGCCAGCGAGACCCGGTCGGGCAGCGACGGGTTCTCCGGTGGGCCGCTGACGCCGGCGAGGTCGACGAGGAGGCCCAGGGGCCGCGGCCAGCTCGCCCACAGCGCGAGGCCGAGTAGGAGCAGCAGCGTCCCGACCACGAGCGCAGCCCGGCGGAGGCGGGGCGCGCCCGGCGTCGCGGGCTGGTCACCCCCGACTCCGTGCAGAGAGGGAACCCGGAACGCGCGGACGCGCTCCGGGATGTTCTTCAGCGCCTGCTCGCCGAGGTCGCGGTAGTCGAGGTCGAGCTTGCCGCGAACCTGGTCATGGGTCGTGCCCGAGAGACAGATGCCGCCCGCCTCCGCGAGCGCCTCCAGCCGCGCGGCGATGTTCACCGCGTCGCCGTAGAGGTTCCCCCCGCTCTCGAGCACCTCTCCCAGGTGGATCCCGAGGCGGAACTGC
>CAZYOL010000093.1:0-16467 GCA_964649065.1 uncultured Spirochaetales bacterium | reverse complement strand
CGTAAACGTGATGAAGCGTTGCAGCGGGCACGTGAGGAGACTGAGTGCGACAACCGGTTTCCGGAGTACATGCGCGAATGGGCGAAGCTCAGTGCTTGGTCGTTGCTCTTCGCAGCGCACGGCCGGAAGCGCCCGGACGCGGATACCACGGATAGCCCGGTAAGGAGGCTGTATCTTCCATCATCGTGAGCGGTGGACCGAGTGACCGGAGTGAGTCCTCGTTCCCTCGCGCTCTTTCACCCCATGGGCAAGGGCGGATCTAGCGGTTGAAGCTGGGACTGGTGTGTCGAACGAAGCGCCATCCACCGAGCAAGAGGCCGATAAATGGACCTGGGGGACTTCTTTCCCGCCCGGCTGCGTGCACATGAAGCCAGCCTAAGAGATGGGGGCGCCCGAGTGCAGGCGCTCTGGAACTGTGCACTACATGAGTCTGGGCATGCTGTCTCGCTCGCTGCAGGCTATGGGGTCGTGGTCCCAAGGAAGGTGATCGTTAGCGACGGACTCTGGATCCCCGAGCTCCAGGGATCGAAGGGTAAAGTGGTAGGTTCCATGCCCGAGCTCCAGCTTCAAAGCGAATCGGAACTTCCGCGCTCTGCGATCGTGTGTGCGAGCGGGCCGATTGCAGAGGCAAGGGATTGCGAAGCATGGCCCGAAGCAGCGGAGAACTTCGAGCACTGGGACGAGACCGATAGGGAGGACTTCTACTACTGCACTGAGCGTCTGGCGGTGGACGCAGATCGGTTCTTTCGACTCTCCTGCGAGTTTGTCGACCGAGCGTGGGACGCGATTCGCAGTCTGGCGGAGTCATTGTTTGAGCGGGCGACAGTGGTGGAGATCGACGACGCGGAGGCTCGACTCGCCCTGGCGCAAGGGGGCTTTGTGGATCCGCCTCCCGAAGTCGTCCGCCGAGCCAGGAAGGGTGCCTACGGTTCGATCTCGTTCCAAGAGGTACTGCAGCTGGTTGGCTACCCGCGACTGGCGGAGCTGGAACGGCCGTACATCGAACGTCTATTGAGAGAGCCTCGCGTTAGATTGCATCGAGGCAATCGGTGAGGAATCCGGGTTGGCTCAGCGCGACGCCTGCTTTTGCCCAGGCCCCCTGCTGTTCTCTCTTGCGACTCAACGCGTGAAGTCCGTCGACGTTGAGTGCACCGACCGTTGCCGATACGCGCTCGGCGTGAGTGACGGAGATAGCCGAGTCGAGCCAACAGGCCCTCACGCTGCTGCCGCGGATCAGCGGGCTACCGATCCGCATCGCCTGGCTCTTCTGCGGAAAGCACTCCACGGTTTCGAGGGCGCCGCATCGGGAATCTCGGCTGTTCTGGTCCGGGCGTTCAACCGCGCCCGCGATTCTCTCGGCACCAACAACTGACGAGCCGCCATCCCGATTGAGCGCGACCCAGCGGGACGCGGTCATGCAGGCTTGGCAGGAGAAGCTACGAGGAGAGGTCGTAAGGGCACTATCTACAGACGGCGGACTGAGCTGCCCGGAGAATCGCATTCACCTCGCGATACTCACGGAACCGTACCTGGAGTGGATTCTCTCTGGGAAGAAGACAGTTGAATCCCGCTTTTCGATCCACCGTGTGCCGCCGTTCGGAGTTGTCTCACCAGGCGATGCCTTCTTGTCCTGAAGCAATCGGCTGGGCCCATCCTTGGCCTGTGCTCGGTGGAGTCCGTCGACTTCTTCGAGTTGGATGAGAGTACCCGCAAGCGGCGCAGAAGGAAGTTCTCTCGGCCCCTCTGTGCCGAGGACGATGAGTTCAGGCGTGCGTGCGAACGTGCCCGCTACGCGACGCTCATACATATCGGCGAGGTGCAGCGCGTAAGTCCCCTCTCCTGCGACAAGCGCGACCGTCGCGGATGGGTCGTGCTCGAGGACACCAATGACCAGCTTGCGCTTTCAAGCAATTGGGATGGCGGGGCAGCTTGGGGCCGGCAAGTCGAGCGTCGCGCACACCCTAGCTGAGCAACTGGATTGGTCCTTCGGAAGCTTCGGCGACTACGTCCGAGAGATTGCCGACTCGCAAGGCCTAGAGCAGTCGCGCGGGAACCTGCAGGCCGTGGGCGAGGACGTCGTCGGATCACTCTCTGCTGAGGAGTGCATTCGGCCATTCGGCGCGTTGTAGAGCGGAGCGGCTGGGACGGCACCGGCGGGCTCGTGGTAGAAGGCATTCGTCACGACCACATCGCGGAGACGCTGCGTAGCTTCGTCCAGCCGGCCGAGGGCGCGCTGGTCTACCTGGATGCGCCGCGGGAATTGCGCGAGGTTCGCCTTCGAGAGTGCGGACGGATGGAAGGCCCAAGCCTCGACCAGGCAGAGAAACACTCTACGGAACAGCAGGTCGCCACCCGCATCCGTGAGCAAGCGGATTTCGTCGTGCGAGCTGGAAGCGACCTAGAGGCGGTCGTGTCCGAGATCCTACACGTCCTGACTATGCGCTAGGTCTCGCCGCTGTTGGCTAATCGATTCCCGCCGTGAATCGCAGCTCTCGCGCCAAAGCACTAGCTCGGCTGTCGAGATGCAGTGCAAGGCTGCCACCAAGTCGATCACCAGGGGGATCAGTTGCTCGCGATCAGTCGCCCGACATATACCATTGGGAGCTCAGTTGCCCCGCGCTCGGGAACCTTGAGCCCCCGAGGCCGCAGCAGGTGAGCGACACGGATGAGGAACGTCATGCAGTCATCTTCGCCGAGCTTGTACGCCTGCAGCACAGGCTCGTTGCTGCGCACAATTCCCATCGCGGCCAACGGATCGTTCGTCATCGCGTAAGCCTTCGAGTAGTCGTCCTGGTTCACGACCACGAGCAGGCAGTCCTGTCCGATGGAGGAATATCGCTCCTCTGCCAAATAGCCCGAAATCGGCTCACCGAAGTAGGACCAAGCCGCGGCGCCCGCTGCGGTGCCCGGAGCAACCGTGTGTCCGATTGCGAGGAATTCGCGCTTGCCGCCCGTCCTCAATTGGCTGAAGGAGACAAACATATGGCCCGGGAGGCCGCGCTTCGTGTCGGGGGACGGGCGAGCGCAGAAGGCGATCTCAAACTGCCCATCCTCCTCGGTTCGGGTTGAGAGGTCAACGGTCTTCGCTGCTGAAGGCAGTGCCAGCACCAGGAGCCAAAGGAAGAGCAGGACCCGCATCGAGACCTCCATAACGCCTCTGTCGTCCCCTGGCGTAGAGATCAGGTTGGAGTTGAAAGACCTACTAAGCAACTCGGCCGTAGCACCGCGACGCGAACTAAGGGTGAGACTTCGCTCGAGTAGAATTGCCTAGCCGTCGGTCGCGTCACGACAATTCTCAAGGGAGTCGCCAGACGTCCTTGAGTGACGAGCCACCGGTCGCCAAGATAGCGCACTCTCGTCGCAAGCGATCGTGTAGCCCCTCCGCTAGATGCGACGGTGCGGTCCGATTCCCCCGCACCGTTGACGCGATGCCAGTTCCATGGCGTCGGACCGCGCCTGGTGAAGATCCCCACACTCTCGCGCGGAACACATGCGGCTATCATATGTCGAGCATTCCGATCAAGCCGGAGGTCCTCTCGAAATGCGGATCAGAAGAACCTTCTCGAAGGTCGCACTAGCCAATGCCACGCTGCTCCTTTTCGGCCTTCTCGAACCGGGAGCTGCGAACGCAAGCAACATCAGGCTCGAATGGCTTGGGTCGGCAGGCACAACTTGCCCGAACCTGGGGATTCACGGCGCGTATCGAGGATTTGCGATCATCAATGGCGACGTGACAGCAACCGGATTCCGCGTCGCGACCATCGTTGCCTATGCGAATTCCGCTGCGGTGCAACGCGGACGGGTCGTTCTTTCTGGGAAGGCGGAAGTCGTTGTGGACGACGAAGTTCTAGAGACCATTCCTCTTGGACCCCCGACTCAAGACGTATTGGGACCCGAACGGGGCGCTAATGAGACGAACCGGATCTACTCGAGGCACGACGCCGACATCCTGGCTCCGCCCGGTGCCTCATTAAGAGTCACCCTGAGCCCCCTCCTCGAGCGTACGTCTGGGAACTGCGCTCTCGGGACGTCTTCCGAGATCACCCGCCTGCCACATCGTCAAGGTGGACCGCAGCCGTAACACCGAGACCGAACATCGTCGGGGCAGCTGAACGCCAATGCATCGTCGCTGGTCGTGGGCATGGGAAGCAAAGACTCGGAGATTCGCAGCAGGCTCCTCGCTTGATCTCGCCGAACGAGCGTCACGACATGGATCAGCATTCCATCCGGGGAATTTCGGCTGCCTGGCTACTGGCCACTGCTCCAGACTGCAGTGTTGTCGATCGTCACTGCCTCTCGAGATCCAAGCGAAACGCGGAGATCCCATGTCTCGCCTCGGGTCTGCCCGTTCGACAGTACGTCACGGAGCGCGTCAGGCAGGTCAGCGAAGGTTGCCTCGCAGAAGACGCCACCTTTCTCGTCAACGACCGGAAGCATATCGAGGCGGATCTGAAGCCTCGCCGGAAAGCGCTGCGAGCCAATGCTAGCCGCACCGCGGCCATTCCCCGACCCGAGCGTGAGCAGAAATGCCGTCGTTCCATCGAGGCCGCGCGGGGCCTCCTGCACATCGAAGTGCTTCGGACCTCCTCCGCTACCGACCAGCTCCCCGTGAACCGACATCCAGGCGCATTGAACCTCCGGATGCGGCGGGCGGATCCGAATCCGCTGGCCTCGGACGCGTAGCTCTTCATTCGGCCAGCTCTTGGCACTCTGCACGCTCTTGGTTGCCGCCACAAGCTGGCCCTCCAGCGCCTTCATCTCAGTCCTATGCGCCCTTTCGAGCGAATCGTTGCCCCGAATGTATGCCTGCAGGTCCTCCCTCGTGCCTGACGCCGCCGCTTCCGTTTTCGCCAGGAGGCCATCCGGATTCGACGCGTCGAAGTTTCGGTCGACCTCGGAGAACCGGCGCATAGATTGCGTACCGATACCGCGCAGCAACTTCGCCACGCTGACGTTGTCCTCGTCACAACCCATGGAGACCTCATCCGGCTCGGAAGTATCGCAGCTGACTATCGTATTGCCTAGAACATCTTGCTGGGTCGACTGAATGGTCTGCAACATCGGCCTCAAGGCGAGCACATCGCCCAGCTGCTTCGACACATCATCCTTCAGCACCTTGTCAAGGCTGGCGAGCGAGTCGGCGTTAGTACCGACCGCCGTGCTCAGGGTGTTCAGCGTCGCATCGATCTGTTCGAGGTAGCCCCTAGACTGCGCCATCACGGCCTGGCATAGCGACGCCTCCGTCTGTTGCTGAATCGCGTACTCTGTACAAACCTTGAGATCGTCAAGCACTTCCTTCGAGGCTGCGCCGCAACGCCTCTCGAAATCGTTCTTCAGTCGCTCCCGGGCAGCGCTGAGCTTTGCATCCAGCTCAATTCGCTGAGCGTCAAGGGAATAGGACAGGTGAAGGCCGCCTACGGCGACCAATGTCGCAGTTACGATCATCGAGCCTGCCATGACCCAGAGAATCCTTATCATGCCTGACCCCCGTCGCAGTCTCGATTGATGCCGACGTGGATGGTCTTGACCTCAACGCCCACGCTAACGGACAGCGCGCTCGCGGCGGCTGTCGGTGGCGCGGGCCGGTCCGGATCAAAGTCGTAGCGGAGCGAATCGCTGCCCACTCTTGACGGCGGAACTCCAGCAAACCAGACTTGCACGTTGACGACGGTCTCGTTGCCCGCGAAAGCACTGGCCACAACTTCGAACTCCCAGCAGCCGTCGTCGGGCAGTGGTACAAAGATCGTCTCCCGACCGCTTGACGTGGACTGCACTGCCATTACGTGGGCCGTAATGGGCAAAGTCCCGGCGATCCCAACGCTACCGTCTATCGCCGGGATCGTGCTTACGTGTCGATCGCGCTGTCGCTTGGACTGCTGTTCAAAGATCTTCCTGGTCGCTTCATCACGCTTCTTCGGGTCGCTCGCAACGGAACGATGTGTGTAGAACCACGACGTGGCACTCGGTGGTCGCATTCGTAGCCTGACCCACGCGCCAGATTCGCTCGGCTCGGCGCTGAACATAAGAGCTGTCGCCGGGACCTGATCGGGCGAAGGGCAGAAGTCGAACCCGGGAGGCGTCCTTCCGATCAATACGGCAAAGAGCATAAACAACGACATAAAGGCCCCTACCGTATTGGACAGAAGATCAATGATGAACAGTCCGTTCCTACCCACCCGGAATCACCTCGAGGCGCCCCTGCCCGTCACGCGCAAGTGACAGGACGTTTGCGTTTCCACGCGCCACGGGCATTTCATGCTGAGCAACGAGCGTCCAGTCTGCGAAGACCGTCGCCATAATCCTGCCTGTCACAGCCACGGCTCCATGCCCTATGATGCGGAAAGCACCAGGCGCCACGGGGCCCGCGCCGTGGTGGAGGCTCTGTGACGAGCGGAGGTGGGGACGGGAGTCCCCCACGCGCTGTACCGTCCCGTTGTCGTACTCGATCTCCAGACCGGGCGTATCGCTCTCGAACAGAAACCAGACGTTCTTTGCGGTCAGAGGGTCGATCAACCCGTTGCCGCTCCCGGATCCGTGTTTCGGGCAGGTGGTCCCCCCGGTTTCAGAGGTCAATAGACCGAGGCTTACCCCCTCCACTTCCTCCCTAATCCGGTAAAGTCCGCGGTTTCCGATCTGAACCATGACAATCAGCATTAGTACAAACAGAGCAAGCACTACGTTCGATAGGAGATCTTGTAAGAAGGTGGTCGAGTTGTCATTCATTGGGCCGTGGCTCCTGAGGCGAGCCAGCTCGGCGGCCAGCCGGAACGGCAGCATGGCTTTGCTCGATCGCCGCCAATCTCGCACTAAGCCCCGGGAGATTGGTGACGAGGTTCATCTCACTCGTCAGCGTGATCTTGCGGAGCAAGATGAGGAAGATGGTGAACACAAGAGCAAGGAGCGTGGTGGTGAACGCAAGCGACAAGCTGTCACCAACCTGGGCCATAGCCCTTTCGAGATCCGGGCCGAAGTCTGCCGAAACGACGGCGCGGATACCGCCGAGCGCATCAATCATGCCGTACACCGTTCCCAGGAATCCAAGCAGCGGTATGATCTCGATCAGCCAGTCGGCAACGGTCGCGCTTCCCGTCGTCAAGAACTTCTGATACGTATCGGCGACGTAGCAACGAATGTCCTGCGCGCTCGAATCGCGGGAGCTTGAGATGAATGCTACGTCCCTCTCGAATCGCTCAAGGACCTTGCCTCTGCCGCGCGCCGCCGAGTGCTTTTGCCAGGACGCGACACACAACCGCTGGATCAGCAGGAAGAGCGCCACCATTCCAGCAGTAACGATTATGAACTGCGGGAGACCATTCATCACGCGCACCAAGACACGGCGCATACCGAGCGACCTCTCGAGTTCCGTCCAGGCAAACTCGATCGCTTCGTCGAACTCGGCAAGTGTGGCGAGCTGCTGCCGGTGGCGATCATCGCGAGGGTTGACCCGAGCATCGTTCCAGTCGTACACAGTCCCTCGGACTGACACTTGCGAAGCGAGCGGCAGCACACCATAGAGCGTCATCTCCTGCCCTTGACGCACACCGAGGATGCGCTCGTACATACATTTCGGTGCGTACCATGTGAATGGTCCCTTGAGGTCCCGAGTGCAGTCGTCGGGCTCCAGCAATGGATTCGCACCCAGAATCGACGCGGGACCTCTGATCGCCGGATGGCGTAGCAGGAAATGGTCGCCATCGTTGTGGGCGCTAATGATTTGTGCGACGTTGCCGCAGAGCCGCCTCCACAACCGGCTCGCTTTCTCGTACTCGTCCGGGGCTTCTTGTGGACTGTCCTGGCTTTTCAACGGCGAGCATGCCAGATCCGGATCGTCGACGATCCCTCGCAGGTTTGCGTCGAGCCCGACCAGCATCCGGAAGTGGTCGACAAAGCAAGCACCGCTTCCGATCCTCTCCAACGCCGCGAGCTGCTGTTCTCGATCCTCGGTCTGTTTCTGCGTCAGAAGCTTGTTCGGATTCTGCGCGCCGATGATCTCGGGGGCCCTACCACCCCACACGAGATCTCTCTCATCAACGCCTCCGCAGAGGGAGAACAGCGCCGACGTCTCCGGGCTCTTCGAGTAGTTGCTCGGATAAGCATCGAGCTTGTTCATTGCGAAGCGAAGGTATGAGTAGTTTATGCAGTTGTAGATCCCGATTGTTGCCACGACAGCGGCAATGGTTAGGAGCGTGCGTGACCAGCGAGACGGGCTCAGCGGAGCACGGCTAAGGTCGTGGTCGCTAGTTGCGATCGAAGGCTTCATTCCCATTCTCTCTGGTCGTCGGCGCTGCACAAGAACGAGGCGCGTACTTCCGTGCGATCGTCTGCATACTCTGATCAAGACCGAGGCAGTCGTCGTCATCGTTCGCAACGCATCGTGCGATGACTTCTAACTGGGCCGGATCATCGGGGTCCCATTTCACCTGATGCTGCCGCATCAGGAACATCGATAGAGCCCTGGTGTCGACCGGGCCGTAGATGCACTCGGCGACGAGGGAGGGGGACCCGGGAATCTCCTGGAGCTTGTAGATCTCAAGGGTGCTCGACGCTCCAGCCCTATAGAGTGCGACCACGAGCGGCTCTGAACGGCTCAAGTAGAGCCGGAGGTCGTGCTTTGCCAAGGCGGGTCTCGATGCACGTCTAACGAGCCTGAAGAGGCGACGGAAGCTGGAACGGACGCGGGTTTCGCATTCCACGCCCGCCTCAGCCGCGACGACAATCTCCACCGGAGGCGCCTCGAGGTGAGGTGGTCCCGGCCAGTTCGCGACGGTCCTCTGACACAAGCCGTCCTCGAAATGCGTTTGCAGACTCTCCTCGAAGAAGCCACCGCCCGATTCCGGCCCATCAACTACGGCCAACCAACGGGTGGGCTCGGAGCGCCCCAAACTGAGCTCAAGTGCGGAACCGAGCGCCCCGAGAGAAGGCTCGGTTGTAAGCAACGATCTATATATCTTGTCCATCGATGCTTCTGGCCAATCCAGCCAGTACTCGTCGCGGCTTAGAACCTCCTGCCCCTCCCAGTGGGCATTACTGCAGACTATGCGCCGACTGTCGAGCCAACAGTATCGAGGCTCCTCGTCTATCAGTAGCCGGACTTCTGGTGCGTTCAGTTTCCCCTGCAGCAGAGAGCGCAGGTAGCTATCGCTATCGAACGTACGCTTCGCCAGGCGCTCAGTGAGCCCTTTGCGAAGTAACTCGCTAATCGGATGCGAGCTCCAGGTTTCGGCGGAGCCCTCAGTCCAGATTTCCATCGTGCCGTTCCGCACTAACATTCCGGCGTTGCGCGTGTCCGTGGCACGCAAGGCGAACACATAGAATGGGGCGCCACCGGGGATTTCGACGATCGCCCTAACCAGGGATCGCTGGACCGCCCGGAGCGCAACAGGGTCACCCACCGCCTCCCATGCCCAGCGATCCGGATCCCAGGCCCGGATATTCGGTTCGTTATGTTCCTGGCTTCGATAGTCAGTTGCCCGCTCAAGGGCATAACAACTGATTGCGCCATCCACAGCTTGGTAGCATCGTGTCTGTATCATCGTGCCGTCGACTTTCGACAGAAAGCCGCCCTGGGCGAGGGGGCGCCAGCCGCGCTCGCTTTGGGACAACAACTTCTCAATCTCGAGCCAATCCACTTGAAACAGCTTGGTCTGGTCGTCCAGCTCGCAAGCCGACAGCCCGAAGAATCGTTCGGCATTTGGCCAAGCAACAGGCTCTATCGCGGATTCGCTCCCGTCTGGGTGGAGCTGCTGACGGTAGACCTCGCCGTTGGCGCGGAACCAGACGAACACGCCGCTCTGTTCGCGCAGAAACTGCCCGGTGTCCAGCCTCACCGGAAGGGTCTCCCATTGGCGGGTGCGGTGCGTCCTAATCTCTCCCTGATGAATCCGCGACACCACCTGGTCGAGGAGGCTTTCAGAATCGTCGCGCCATACCGGCTCGACTTCCAGAACCTGGGCCAGGTCATCTCCGGTGTGTTCCCGGATCGCCCCGAACAAGTCAACGTCCTGCAACGCCGGGATCTCATCGCATCCTGACTCCGATTCGGCCTCTGTCGCCGACGTCGCGCACTCCGCCCCCGTGCCCGGATCTCCGACCGATTGTTGCCTGCACTCGTAGGCGGAATAGCGGCCATCATGCTCGAACAGACAGAAACGACGATCGGGGTTGGCCACCCGGTTAAACTCTCTGCCTTCAACCGGGCAGGCCTGTGGCTTCGGGCACTTTGCCTGCTGCCGCTTGAATGCCAACTGGCAGCGGAGGCTCAGCAGTCGGCCCCGGTGCTCCTGTACGGCTCGTGGGCAGCCGTCGGCACTTGGCGGATCTTCCAGCGCTGGGAATGTGTCGGTGCACGGGTTGTACTCGTCAACGAGGCTCCGCCATTTGTTCTCAAGCCTCAAGTAGATTGCGGTCTTGTCGGGGCAAGCATCTCCGCACTCCTCTGAGTACTGCTGTTCGGTTGCCGTACCCGCGGCGATCTCGGCGATTAGGTCTCGGCACCGGTTCGGCTGACATCCACTACCGTAGTGATCCGGGCAGAGATCGACGCGTGTCCCGCAGCTATTGACGAGGTCGGCGTACGACGGCGCTTTCCCTCCCGCGGCGCCGGGAGCAAGGAGCGAGAGCGCGACTGCGAACAGCGCAACCGACGTCCTACGCATCACTGCCCCCTCGCAAGCCGTCGACAACCTGCCTCAAGGGATCCCTCGATCGGCTTGGCCAGCCCCTGCGCCATGCAAGCGTTGATCGCATCACCCAGCGCGAGGTACTGCATGTTCTTCTGCTGGATCAGAGTCGTGACAGCGGCTGCATTGGCGTCGACCTCAGCAACGTTGTCGAACCTAGCCATTTCATCAACCGCATTGCGAATCCGCTGAACGGGCTGCGCGGCCGGCTTAACGCCATCTTCCAAAGATCGATTGACCAGATCCGACACCTCAGCAGTCCAACGAGCCGCCGCGCGACGGCCACCCCCCGAGGCAAATTCCCGGATCTCCTCTCTATTGAATCGGAAGGTGTCGCCTCCTGTGGCCAACTGCTGGAACACCGCCTTGTCGATCTTGGCCTTCTTTTCCGCAATCGACTCGACCAAAGAGCAGTCCCCCATCTCGCCGCACGCAAGGCGATTGATCCGCGACGACGCGAGATCAGCCCATTCGAAGCGAAAGAGATGACCGAACTCCTCCCGATTGAGCACACGATCCTGTGCGCGGTTGGATACGTCGCGATAGGCACGGTCAGCGATGCTATCAAGAAGCTGTTTCTGGGAACACATGTTGCTCCCTTCGAACGCTCCTAAGGCTGGCGCTGAGGAACATTCTGCGACCGACTCTGGAAGGCTCTTCCAATCGATTCCGCCTAGCCCGTAGTGCACGAGTACCGTTCGAACTAGTTCCTCGTAGGCGTCGCGGGCCGGTGGACCCGGCGATCGAGCGAGCATGGCACTCAGGCCGCTCCAGGGCGGTTCAAGCTCGGCCGTGGCGAGCCGGATCACGGCAGCGACTAGCTCAAGGCGAGCTGGTTCCGGGACGCCCTCTCGGATTCGCTCAGCGATGCCCCGGATCTGCTCCTCTCGCTTCACGGCCTTCTCGATCTGGGCAGCCGCTAGCGACTTCAGAATCTGGGCATCACCGTTGGCGATCGCAGCGGCGGCCGAAGGCGGCAGGCCCGATTCCTGTAGAATCCGGCGAAGCTCTTCTCGGTCTTCCTCTTCCAACGCTAGCTCCCGCCACTCCCTGAGTCTTTGGGGGGTGGCCCAACCAGGCGTGAGATCCTGGAGGGTGTTGACGAATAGCTCCCGCACCCCGGACTCGTCTGCCGCCAGCGCCAAAGCGCCCTGTTCGAACCCCGGAATTAGCGCTTGCTGAACTCCGACCATGAACGCCGCGGCATCATCAGACTCGACCAGGTCGGCAGCCGCGGACTCGTCGATCCCGATCTGCGGGGCCAAGATCTGAACATTCCTTCTGGCGAAGTCCCGCGACAGGACCGCCGCCGGCTTCGCCAACCCGGTCATCGCCGCGTCACCGTCTTGCGCGCAGAGATCTTCTGCTGAGACGCCGAGCGGTAGGATCCCCTGGCTTTGACAGACCGCCGTCTCGACCAGACGCGCGATAGCCTGCTGCGGAGCATCGGACTGAAGGACGTGGAGAAGTCGCGCGTCCCCGAAGGCCTTTCGAATCTCTGGATGTACGTATGCGAGCGCTTGGGCCGGAAGACAGCGCTCAGTGAGCTTCGCCAATAGTTCCTCGTCGTTCCATTTGAGCGACCGCGAATCAAGCGGTGGGATACAACGAATGGGTGACGGAAGCGTTGATGAGATCGAGCTGATTAGGAGATTGAAGTCGTCTGAGTCTGAGAGCTTTACCGGTAGCGAATTGAGAGCGCGCTCGGCCCGTTCGATCCGACTACTCGCGTATGCCTTCGCTGCTTCCTGCGCCGATTGGCCCGCGAGCAGGCTGTCAACGATCTCCATTGGAAGCGAAGGATCCAATGTGGTGATGGTGTTGCCCAGGCCCCGCTCAACGCGTCCTTGTAGGTCACGGCGGGCCAAACGAGTGAGTTCCCTTCTTAGAGCCTTGCCTTCGAGGTCTGCGAGCCGCTGGATGTCGGCCGCGTGGACAGCAGTGGCATGCGCCCAGTGCTCCTCTAGCTTGTCGATCTGCTGCGGAGTGAGCTTGTACACCTCGCAGACAATGGCTTTCCGCGGATCGCCGACGTCGTTCTTTCCCGCGCGCTGCTCGCACAGTCTCTTTCCAAGCACGGCGGCGAGTTCGTCGGAAACCAGAGTCGTCGCCGGCGCTCCCTCGATCAGCGATTCGGCGATCTCGCGGGGGACGCCGCCCTGCTCCAGCTTGCTAGTGATAAATGATTCTGGATCGTCGATCGAACGGCGAAGCTCTGCGACGGCCAGACGCTGTTGATCCGACAGTGCCTCAGCCACTTCCCTGTCGAGCGAACGCTTCATTTCGTCAGTTGTCATAGCGGCGTACCGTTGAGCCTCGACAATGACCTGGCTCGGATCTGGCAGTCCGGCCCCGCGCGCCAGATCGCGGACTGCCTCCTCGGATTTGCGTCTCGCGATCGCCGCGGCTGCAGCCTCGTCTCCACTCATTAGCTGCTCAACCTCGGCGGGCTCGAGCCCCAGATCCGAAGCAACGCTCTTCGACAAGTCCGTGACGGCTGCGTCGTAGATCAGTTCGCCGGCCTTGTCGAAATCCCCTTCCATCATCCGGGCAACCGCCTCCTCCTTTATGGGGAGGCTTTGGATCGCGAGCTTCGTAAGCTCCCTCGCGACCACCTTGCGGCCCTGCGATTCAAGCTCCTCCGCTACCTTCTGGGCGAGGAGCTGCTGATTTTCCCGCGAGAACATCTCGCCAAACCGCTCGACGTCAATGCTCTCAGCCGCGGTCGCGAACTGCGTCAGCTTCGCGAAGTCCTTGCCCATCGCGCTGCGCAACTCGTTGCGCACGGAGGGCGGCAACTCTTCGATGGAGTCTGCGACGCTCTGAAGAGCCTCGCCGAAGCCCTCGGCGGAGCGGAAGTTCGCAGCCATGTTGTTTAGGCCGTTGTAAAGCTGGTACAGCTCGCGCGCCGCCTTCATCAAGCTATCAAGGTCATCGTTGGCTAGACCCTTCGACAACGCCGCGGAGAACTCGGCGAGATCGTTGAGGAGGTCAGGAGCGACCATGTAGAGCGCCATCAGGAGACCCTCGGTGAGCTGGTCGATCCCGAAATAGGCGAGCACCATTCGGACTAGGTCGGTAAGCCAAGGTGGCGCCCCAGCCGGGAGAATCCCCCCGCTCCCGCCAACCTCAGAGGAACTCCCACCGACCTTTCCATCGTCGCCCTTGGTCTGGTCGGTGCCCGCTTCGCTCCCTTCGGGTTCGCCAGTTGCGTCCCCCTCTTGGGTCTCTGCGTCCTGCTCGCCCTTGTCTTCCGTCGGAGCCTGCTGAGGCTTGCCAGAAGCATCGCGCATGGGATCTCGGGCCTGATCGGCGCGCGGTCGCAACTTGAACAGCGGGAGGTCTAGCTTTCCGGCCAGGAACTCCTGGTGCTCGTTTTGAAGCGTGTCCGACTCCTGCTCCTGCGCGGGTGTCGGCTTTCCTTCGTGTTCAAGGAGCTCATCGAGCATCTCGGAGAGGCGTCGGATCTCCTCGTCCGTATCCTGCAGGCGCCCTATCAGAACGGTGGACTCACGGTATCCGGCCATGCCATCGGAGAAGCCCGGCGGCAGATCGAGTGAGCCGCCAGACACGATCGGGAAATAGCTGCTGTTCTCATAAGTGACTGTGTGCTTCGCCGTGCTCCGAAAGGACCGGGTATAGCCTTCGCTCGTCAGTCGGCGCACCAGCAAACCGATCTTCTCAAATCGATCTACCCCCTTTGAGGATTCGCCAACGCGAAACCAGTTGTCGGCATACCCGTTCCGCCACACCCAGTACCGGCCCTCGGCGACGCGGAAACGGCGTTCCCCGTCTACGCGCAACCAAGAACCGCACTCCCGTTCGCCAAGGCTGTACTCGCCAAGACCGTTCAGGAACTCCTGCATCTCCTGCGCGGACTCTGATCCTTCCTCTAGAAGCGCTTCCCAGTCCTCGAGAAAGCGGTCCTCATAGCAACCGGATTCCGCTGAGACTTGAGCGGACAGCATCACGATCCCAACGCAACAGAGAGCAGTGAGAAGATCTCGCATGGCTTGGCCCACCTTGAAGATGAGGAGCTTCTCGGTCCTAGGGAAGGTTGTGGTCGACCATCACGGGCGTCGTATCGGGACCGAGGTCGAGCGCAAAGAAGACCGCTTCAACATCAACAAGCTTGTCTCCGGACCGCAGGACTCCCCTCTCGCACTCCCGCCTTAGCGCTTCCTCGACCCGCGAGCGTTCGTTGCGCGTCGTCGCGCCAACCTCGCCCCGGTGCTCATGCGTGTTGTCGTCAACCGATACGCGGAGTGTGAAGGGCTGAGCCCTTCTGGCTCCTAATGCACCACGGAACTGCACCACGGCGAAGCAATAGCGGAGCGCATCCTCCACGAGGGGACTCGTCTTTAGCCTGAAGTCCTCACCCCGACGATCCGAGCAATCGTTCGATCGCGATGTTCCAAGGTCATCGCAGTCCAACCAACCAAACACCGCCGCATGCGGATCCGCCCGCGGCAAGAATTTGGGTCGGTTTCCATAGTAGACCCGGGTCATGTTAGGGTCAGGAATCAGGCGAATCGTGTGGAGATCGAGATCGGCACGGTCGTCGCCGGTGCCGTCCCAGTCTAGGTTGGCACGGAACCGGTACGTCTTCTTGATGCAGCCAAAGCAGACTGTCCCCTCTTCGGGCTCGAGATCTGCCAGGGGAGGCCGAGATGAGGGGAAGTCAGCCTTCACTCCAGACACCGCACCAGCGGCCGCGAGCATCACGCACAGCGCCAGCCTGCCCGCACCATGGAGCCGACAGATACGCGCACCCCCACTCGGTCGAGTCATCGAACGACGCATACTTACCTCCTGAAGGGACTACCCGGCTGTGTGCGTAAGGAACCATTGGTGCGATGACGTTGCCGGCAGGGGCTCGTCGTTCCCTCGATTAGACGATTGAGTCCAGCCACCGGAGTCCACCTGAAGTCGAGGAGGTGCTCGAGATTAGGCATTCACCTCCGCTACACAGCGTTATCCAGATACTTTCGCGGACTTGATCGCAGCCCGCGCGACGGCAGCGTTCATTGCACGTCTCTTCTGTTGCGCTGCTTTTGGCAGGCGCGGGCTTGACCGGCGGGCGATTCTCGGTGGCGACGCCGGGCCGCTGGCGGACGAATCCGCTCCACGGTAGGACAGCCACACTCGCCCGCGATGTCAAGTCACCGACATCCTGAGAGAAATCGGCGGTGGACTGGCTACCGGCCAATACGTGATAATTGCCGAGGACTTACGCTCGGTGTGTGGTCGCTATCGACATCGCGCGCCATTGCGGTACTGAGCAGAGTCGTAGGGATTTCGCGACTACCAGGTGAAGAACCGAGAAGCCCGAGATTGTCGGTTGTGGGGGTGGGGCTCTACTCAGGTGTGGTTGCGAGGAGGCGACCGGAGCAAGCAGCGCCGGACGTGAGCTCGCCGGGTGCCGTGATCGGCGGCGCGCGGATGGGCCCTGTCAGTTCCCGCCGCCCTTGATGGAAGCGCGGCACGCAGAGCCCCTGTCACTCCAGAGCCGCGAGGATCAGGTGGGATCAAGAAGGATCACGAGGGATCAAAAAGGATCAATTCTGCTTGCATCAGGGGCGCCCGAGAATGGCCTGAAGTCTCTGATATCGTTAAGAAATCCCACCCCACCCCGAAACGAATTTCAAGACCGCTGCCTTCGACCGCTCGGCCACCTCTCCGCGAGAGGAATCGCTAGGTTAGCGCGCTGCTGGATCGGTGATGCGAGCAACTCCGGCGCACGGTCGACGTGATTCGATCATCGTGCCATAGTAATACCTCGCGAGGT
>CAZYOL010000092.1:0-16486 GCA_964649065.1 uncultured Spirochaetales bacterium | reverse complement strand
AGTCCGGCGCGCCCGGCTCCGGCGGGGCCGGTGGCCGGCGGCGCCGTGGCGCTGCCCCTGCCCGCCCCCCGTCAGCGCGAGTTCTGCATAGAGGACTTCGTGGTGGGGCCCTGCAACGAGCTGGCCCAGGCCGCAGCGGTGGCCGTCGCCCAGGGCCGCCAGCCGCGGGCCAACCCGCTCTACCTGGTCGCGCCCACGGGCAACGGCAAGACCCACCTGGCCCGGGCGATCCTGCGCGAGGTCTCCCGCCCGAGCCGGCGCCGTCCGCCGGATGGCTCGCACCGGATCTACCGATCCTGCGACGACTTCACCCACGACTTCACCCAGGCGCTGCGCAAGAACCGCATCGAGGGCTTCAAGCGCTACTACCGCTCGGCGAACCTGCTGGTCCTGGAAGACGTCCAGCTCTTGCGCAGGAAGACCGCGACCCAGCTCGAGCTCTTCCAGACCGTCGTCCACCTGCTCGAGAAGGGCGGCCGCGTCGTGCTGACGGGCGACCGCATGCCCCACGAGATCGACGACCTCGACGGTCGCCTGCGATCCCAGATGTCGGCGGGTCTGGTGGCGGAGATCGGGCAGCCGGAGCCCGAGCTGCGGCGCCAGATCCTGCGCGCGAAGGCGGCGGCGGCCGGCGTCCACCTGCCGGAGGACTGCCGGGAGATCCTCGTCGAGGGCGCCCGCGGCAACGTGCGCGATCTCGAGGGCGTGCTGATCCAGCTGGTCGAGAGCTCGCTGCTGCTGAAGCGCCCGATCGACGCCGAGCTGACACGCTCGGCGCTGCGCAAGGTCCTGCCGGGCTCGACGGCCGCGCGGCGGCTCGAGGTGGACGAGGTGGTCCGGACCGTCGCGACCTTCTCGGGATCCACGCCGGAGCTGATCCGCTCGCGCTCCCGCCGCAGGGCCGTCGTGCAGCTGCGCCAGCTCGCCATGTATCTGTGCCGGCGCTACACCGACGCCTCGCTCGGCGAGATCGGCGCCGCCCTGGGCCGCAAGCACCCGGCCGTGAAGAACGCCGTCGAGGCGATCGAGCGGACCATCCTGCGCAGCGTTCCGATTCGCCTGCAGGTAGAGGCGCTGGTGGAGCGCCTCGAAGAGCTGAGACAGAGCCGGGCCTGAGGCCCGTCTCAGCCGGCCTCGCGCTCCTCGCGCAGCCGCCAACGCGTGGGTCCCGAGAGCTCCACCGGCCGGCGCGGCTCGAGCGAGGGCGGATCCTGGGCGGGGTCGTCGAAGCGGCGCAGGGTCCTGTAGAGCGTTCCGCGCTCGACGGGCGTGCGACCGATGTCGCGCACCAGCCTGCGAATCTCCTCGGGCGGCAGGTTCTCGCCGTGCTGCGACCCCGACTCCCGGGAGATCGACTCCTCCATCAGGGTGCCTCCGAAGTCGTTGGCCCCGCCCATCAGCGCCATCTGCGCCAGCTTCGGCCCCATCTTCACCCAGGAGACGTGGATGTTGGTGATCCACGGGCGGAGGAAGAGCCGCGCCACGGCCTCGATGCGAAGGTGCTCGAGGGTCGAGGAGCCGGGGCGCGCTCCCAGGTGGTTGAAGAGGATGTTCTTCTCGTGGATGAAGCCCAGGGGCACGAACTCGGTGAAGCCCCCGGTCTGCTTCTGGAGGCTGCGCAGCAGCTCGAGGTGGGCTGCCACCTGCTCCACCGTCTCGATGTGCCCGTACATGATCGTCGAGGTGGAGCGCAGGCCGATCTCGTGCGCGCTGCGGACGATCTCCAGCCAGCGGTCGCGTCCCAGCTTGCGGGGCGAGACCACCTGGCGGACCGAGTCGTCGAGGATCTCGGCGGCGGTGCCCGGCATGGTTCCCAGGCCGGCCTCGACCAGCCAGCGCAGGTAGTCGGCGAGCGCCATGCCGCTCTTGCGGTGGCCGAAGTCGATCTCCTCCGGGGAGAAGGCATGGATGTGCAGATCCGGCAGCTCCGCCTTGAGGGCCCGCAGGATCTCGCGGTAGTGGTGGTGATCCTTGCCGGGATGGATCCCACCCTGGATGCAGACCTCGGTCGCACCGCGCGAGACCGCGTCGCGGGCCTTGTCGATCAGCACGGAGAGGTCGTGGTCGTAGGCGTCCGGGTCGTCGCGGTGCCGGGAGAAGCCGCAGAAGGAGCAGCCCACGTAGCAGACGTTGGTGAAGTTGATGTTGCGGTTCACCACGTAGCTGACGTCGTCGCCGCAATCCTCGCGCCTCGCCAGGTCGGCCGCCCGGGTCAGCGCCACGAAGTCGGCGCCCTGGGCGCGGAGCAGGACCGCCGCCTCCTCGACGCCGAGCTCCGAGCCCGAGAGGCCGCGCTCGAGGATCCGCGCCAGCTCCGGGCTCAGCTCCGAGAAGAGTCGATCCAGCATCAGGCGGCCTCTCCTCGCGCCGACTCGGAGGGCACGAAGCCGTCGTGCCCGGCGAGCCGCAGCGCCGCGTCGCGCACGCGCGGCTCGAAGAGCTCCGGTCGCCCCAGCAGCTGCTCGGGATAGACCGGAAGCCGGAGCTTCAGCCGCTGGCCGGCAGCTCGGCTGCGCCGCGCCAGCTCCCGCAGCTCCGGCCAGGGAGCCTCCGGATTGATGAAGTCCACGGTGAGGGGGGACACGCCCCCCCAGTCGTTGAGACCGGCCGCCAGCAGCTTCTCGAGGCCGCCGGGCGCCACCAGGTTGGGCGGCGCCTGCACGTTCATGTCGGGGCCCAGGATCAGGCGGGCCATCGCGATCCAGCCGGCGACCTGATTCACCGAGAGCCCCGGGCGGGCGGCCATCGGGGTCCCCGGCTTGGGATGGAAGGGCTGGACGATGACCTCCTGGATGTGGCCGTAGCGCTCGTCGAGCTCGCGAATCGCGAGCAGCGTGTCGACCCGCTCCTCCGCGCTCTCGCCGATGCCGAGCAGGATCCCGCTGGTGAAGGGGATCCGCAGCTCGCCCGCCTCCCGGTGCATGCGCAGGCGCCGCTCCGGCTCCTTGTCCGGCGCCAGGTAGTGCGGCCCTCCCTTGCCGCGCAGGCGCTGACTGGTCGTCTCGAGCATCAGACCGAGGGACGCGTTCGAGCGTCGCAGCGCCGCCATCTGCTCGGCGTCGAGGATGCCGGCGTTGGTGTGCGGCAGCATGCCCAGGTCGAAGGCCCGCTCGCTGGCGCGGATCAGATGCTCGGCGGTGCTGGCCAGGCCGCGGTCCGCCAGCCACTGGCGGTGAGAGCGGTAGGCCTTCTCGGGCTTGTCCCCGAGGCAGAAGAGCGCCTCGGTGCAGCCCGCCCGCAGGCCCCCGCGCACCACGGACTCCACCTCCTCCAGCTCGTAGGTCCGGGCCGAGGGGTCCTCCGGCGTGACGGCGAAGCTGCAGTAGCTGCAGCGGTCGCGACACAGGTTGGTGAGGGGAATGAAGACGTTCTTCGAGACGGAGACGAGGTCTCCCTTGCCCCGGCGCTTGCTCTCGGCCGCGGCCTCCAGGACGGCGGCCCGCACGCCGGGATCATCGAGCGCGCCGCCGAGGGCGCGTGCGCGACCGGCCTCCAGGCCGCCCTCGTCGACGGCCCGGACGAGAAGGCGGCCCAGCTCCGGCGGTCCGGTGCGGCCGGGGGAGGTCAGCGGGCGGGAGGGCATCGGGCTCCTGGGCTCTCTGGGGCGCGCGGGGAGGGTATCACTCGAGCCAGCCGGGAACCGGCAGGCCCTTCTCGCGCAGGAAGACCGGATTCCAGAGCTTGGACTGGTAGCGGTTGCCCAGGTCGCAGAGGATCGTCACGACGGTGTGACCCGGCCCGAGCTCCCGCGCCAGACGGATGGCACCGGCCACGTTGATGCCGCTGGAGCCCCCCAGGCACAGGCCCTCGTGCCGGAGCAGGTCGAAGACGATCGGCAGGGCCTCCTCGTCCGGAATCCGATAGGCCTCGTCCACCGGTGCGCCGTCCACGTTGCCGGTGACCCGTCCCTGGCCAATCCCCTCGGTGATCGAGCTGCCCTCGCCCTTGAGCTCGCCGGTCTTGAAGTAGCTGTACATGGCGGCGCCCATCGGATCGGCGGCGGCGATGCGGATCTCCCGACGCCGCTCCTTCAGGAAGAGCCCGACCCCGGAGAGGGTGCCCCCGGTGCCGATCGCGCAGGTGAAGCCGTCCACCCGGCCGACGGTCTGCTCCCAGATCTCGGGACCCGTCGAGCGCAGGTGCCCGTTGCGATTCGACAGGTTGTCCCACTGGTTGGCGTAGAGCACGCCCTTGGGCTCGGTCTTGGCGAGCTCCTCCGCCAGCCGCGCCGCGACCCTCACGTAGTTCCCCGGGTTCTTGTAGGGAGCCGCCGGAACCTCGCGCAGCTCCGCCCCGCAGAGCCGCAGCATGTCCTTCTTCTCCTGGCGCTGGGTCTCCGGGATCACGATCACGGTGCGGTAGCCGCGCGCGTTGCCGACCAGCGCCAGGCCGATCCCGGTGTTGCCGGCGGTCCCCTCGACCACCACCCCGCCGGGCTCGAGCTCGCCCCGCTCCTCGGCGTCGAGAATGATGTACTTGGCCGCGCGATCCTTGACGGAGCCGCCGGGATTCAGGAACTCGGCCTTGCCGAGGATCTCGCCGCCGGTCAGCTCCGCGGCCCGGCGCAGGCGGATCAGGGGCGTGCGGCCGACGGCGTCGACGAAGTCTTGGCGAAGGTCCAAAGGCTCACTCCTTCTCGCGCGGCGGATCCGCGAGTCTAGGGCAGGGCTCCCTCTCCGGGGCTCTCGTCCCGCGCCCGCTCGAGGAGCGCGCGCTCGGCCGCGTCGAGGGGCAGCTCCAGGGCCAGCTCGATCGCGCGGGAACTCATCTTGCGCAGGGTCTTGACCAGCACGTCGAGCAGCTTGTCCGCGGCGAGCTTGCGGGCCACGTCACCGAGCTGCGTCTCCAGGAAGGCCAGGCAGACCGCGTCCTCCAGGGCCTGGGCCTCTGGGTCGGAGCCCAGACCGCGCTTCCGAACGAGGTCCTGCACCCGCTGGCGGGTGTCGGCGTCGTAGCCGACCTCCTCCAGGATGCGCGCCGCCTGCTCGGCGTGGAGATCGAAGAGCGCCCGGCGCCAGCGGTGGTAGCCCCGGCGTCCGGTGGGGTACCGGTCCCGCGGAATCGCCCAGCGCCTCACGTGGTGCGCCCGGGCGGCCAGGCGCAGGGCCTCGCTGGCCTCGGGGCGCAGCTTCTCGATCCACTCGCTCACCAGCTCGGCGTGCGCCTGCTCCTTGGGCCGGCGCCGGCCCCGCACCTCGATCTCGTGGGGATCGTCGGCGTTGGCGGCGTCGATCGCCGCCAGGGCACGGGCCAGGAGCGGGGGCTCGCTCAAGGACTCGAACCGGCGATCAGTAGCGGCTCAGGCTCGGGTCGATCTCGTCGATCCAGGCGAGGATGCCCCCGGCGACGTTGCGCACCCGGGCGAAGCCCGCCCCGCGCAGGATCTCCACGGCCTTCTGCCCGCGCCCGCCCATCTTGCAGTGGACCACGATCTCGGCGCCCGCATCCAGCTCCGAGAGGCGCTCCTGGAGCTGGCCCAGCGGGATCAGCTGCCCGCCGAGATTGCAGATCTCGTACTCGTCGGGCTCGCGGACGTCGAGCAGGACGAAGTCCGCCCCCGAGTCGCGCAGCTCCTTGAGCTCCGCGACGCTCAGATCCGAGAGGTCTTCCTGGGATGTCACGACTCCTCCAAGTGTCTCGAGCAGCGACCGCGCCTCCGGCGGCGGCTGGAAGGCCAGCTGGAAGGCCAGCGGCGACCGCGGATCGTCGCTCGCCGGGCGGATCTCGACGGCGGAGCCGCCGACGAGGGGGCCGAGGGCCGCCTCGATCCGGGGCGCCAGCTCCGCGCGAAGCTGCGGCTCGTGGGGCGTCGCCAGGCGGTCGAGCAGCGACAGCTCCAGGAGGTCGAGCCCGAAGCGGAGACCGCCGACCCCGGAGCGCTCGATGGCGAGGGCGGCTCCCAGCGCATGGCGGAGCAGGTCGCCCAGCAGCTCCGGCCAGTCGAGCGCGGCGCCGTAGCGCTTGCGCGTGACGAGCAGGCCCGTGCGCCCGCCGGCGAGATCGATGCCGTAGTCCACGTCGTGACCCACCAGCAGGATCCCGGGCCCCTGTGGAACGTGGGCGTAGTCGGCGACGTCGAGCAGCAGGCCCTCGACCGTCCGCTCCTGGATGAAGCGGTGGAAGAGGCCGATGAAGGGCTCCAGGTCGAGCTCCGGACCCGGATCCGGACGCGCGAAGAGCTTCGCCGTGATGCGCTGGGGCGTGGTCTGAGTCACGAAAGCGTCTCCCGGCCCCTAGGCGCTGGCCGGGCTCTCTCCCGGCACGGCGGGCGCGGCCGCGCCGGCGGGATCCAGCCGAGCCTCGCAGCCGTGCGCCGCCTCGATGAAGAGCTGCGCCTCCTCGACGCGCTGCGCGGCGACCCCGCGATCCATGCGCTGCGGCGGGCTGGCGTGGCGGTCGAGCAGGTACTGGCCGAACTTGCCCTTCGCGTAGCGGTCGAAGAAGCGCTCGTCGTCGAAGAAGCGCCGCTTCCACTCGCTCACGATCTCCTCCGGATCCTCGCTCACGTCGATGTACTCGGTGCGCACCAGGGCCCGGGCCGCCGAGAGCATGGCCCGGTAGGCCAGGTCCTCGGCCGTCTCGTAGTCGCCCTCGTCGATCGCGATCTGGGCGTCGAAGGCCTGGGACTCGGCCTTGACCACCTCGATTCCGAAGAGCGACACCACCTCGCCCGCGCACTCTCCGACTCCCAGATCGCCGATGGTGAACTCGCGCACGTCGCTCCAGTCGCTGTAGAAGCCGCGGTCCTCCGCGTAGGAGGGCACGGCCATGAAGGGCTTCAGCAGCTCGCGCACGCTGCGCTTGCCCAGCCGCCCGATCCAGGACTGGAAGGTCTCGTCGCGCTCGCGCCCCTGGGCGTAGGCGTCGGTCAGGGCGTCGATGGCCTGGGGAATCGCCTTGCTGGGCACGGAGCCCACCGCCAAGCCGTAGCTGCCCCCGTTGTTCCTCCACTCCCCGCCGAGGATCACCTGGAAGTGCGGCACCGTGCGACCCTCGATCTTGCGGCTGTTGCCGTAGAAGCCGATGTCCGCCACGTGGTGCTGGCCGCAGCTGTTGAAGCAGCCGGAGATCTTGATCTTGAGGTCCTTGATCGCCTGGGGCAGCTCCGTGGACTTCTCGCTGAGCCGCTTGCGCAGCTCCGAGGCCAGCCCCCGGCTGGCGGCGATGCCGAGCTTGCAGGTGTCGGTCCCGGGGCACGAGGTCACGTCCACGAGGGTGGTGGCGCCGGGCGCCGCCAGCCCCACCGCGGCCAGCTCCTCGTAGAGCGACGGCAGCTCGGCCTCCGGCACGAAGCGCAGGCAGAGGTTCTGCTCGACGGTCGTGCGCAGGTTGTCGCCGGCGTACTTCCGGGCCAGGTCCGCCACCGCGCGGGCCTGGGGCGAGGTGAGGTCGCCGAGGGGAAGCGTGAGCATGGCGACCGCGTAGCCGTCCTGGCGCTGGCCCGTGACGTTGGTCTCGAGCCAGGCCTCGAAGCCCTCGGGCCGGCCGGCGGCGGCGAGGGGCGCCGCGGGGCGGCTCGGCTCCCCGGCCGTGCGGGGCATGTCGTCCAGGAAGGCGGTCCAGCGATCGTCGTGGGGCAGGACCTCGCGCTCCTTCTCCACCAGACGCCGGAACTCTTCGATGCCGAGCTTGGCCACCAGGAACTTGATGCGGGCCCGGCCGCGATTGCGCTTCTCGCCGAGGCGCGCGAAGACGCGGGACACGGCCTGCATCTGGGGCAGAAGCTCGTGCTCGGGGGTGAACTCCGAGAGCACCTGGGCCTGGTGGGGCACCGCGCCGAGCCCGCCGCCCACGAAGACCTTGAAGCCCCGGACGCCGTCCTGGACGCGAGCCAGGAAGCCCGCGTCGTGCAGGGCCAGCAGGCCGCAGGCCTCGTGCTCGCAGCCCGAGAAGGCGGGCTTGAACTTGCGCCCGAAGTCCTGGACGTCCGGGTGGCCCAGCAGGAAGGTCATCAGCGCCTGGGCGTAGGGGGAGACGTCGAAGGCCTCGGTCTTGCAGACGCCCGCCAGCGGGCAGGCGGTGACGTTGCGAACCGAGTTGCCGCAGGCCTCGCGGGTCGTGATGCCCACGGCCGCGAGCCTCCGCATCAAGTCCGGGGTGTCCTCGATGTGGACGTAGTGGAGCTGCACGTCCTGGCGCGTCGTGATGTGGAGGATCCCGTCCGAGTACTCCTCCGCTACGTCGGCCAGCACCTCGAGCTGCTCCGGCGAGACGCCGCCGTAGGGAATCTTGATGCGCTGCATGCCCGGCGCATCCCAGACCGTGTCCGGCCCCTTGGTCGGGCGCTCCTCGAAGCCGAGGGCGCGCTCGGCCCGCCCGTCGTGGCGCCTGCCGTTGTCGTAGCGCTGTCCGTAGACGCCGCGGCGCAGACGCGTCTCGGCGAAGACCTTCTCCTCGAGCTTCCCCTGGCTGCGCAGGGCCACCTGGCTCTCGAAGTCGTCGATCTCGTCGGCCCAGGCCTCCTGGATGTGGCCGGCGAGGGCCTGCTTCCAGCTGAGCGGCTGCGTCGATGCGGACATGGGGGTCTCCGTGCCTTGCCCGGGAGGGGAATCCGGGGGGACTCGCCTGGGATCCAGAGAGCTCTCCAGATCCAGGGAGCAGAATACTACTTTCTCGAAAAGTGGAATAGGCTCGCTGGGTCGATGCCTCGAATCTTCTGGTTTAACTCCACTTTCTGCGATTGCAGGCTAGCCATCGCGATCCGGTCCGGCCAATTCTTGACTCTCGAATCGCTATTTCGTGTCGACGAGCTCCTCGCGCCGGCGCGAGACCCGACAGCCCGCGTACTGGAGCACGCCCGCGATGGGCGTGGGCTTGCGCACGGTCACGACCACGCCGAGCGCGTCGAACTTGCCGAGAATCGCGTGTGCGATGCGGTCGGCGAGGGCCTCGACCAGCCGGTGCTCCTGATTGCCCGCCACGTCCTCGACCACCTCGAAGATGCGCTTGTAGTGGACGGTCTGGCGGATGTTGTCGGTGCGCCCGGCATCGCGCAGCGGGCGCTCGACCTCGATGTCGAGCAGCACCGGCCGGCGCATGCGACGCTCCGCCGCGGTCACGCCCAGCGCCGCGGGAATCTGGATGCCCTCGAGCAGGATCACGTCGGCCAAGACGGCTCCTCGGAGACGGCTCCTCCACGGGAGCTGCCGCCCCGCCGGGGCGGGTCGCTACAGTACCGAAGATCCCCGGCGGGAGCCGAGGGGAGCGACACGGAGGGCTGTGGCGTGGCGAGCGCGGAGGTCGAGGGCGAGGTCGAGCGGGTCCGGCGGCGGGAGGCCACCTACTTCCTGCCGGTCGTGAAGCGCATGCCCGTCGCGCTGGTCGAGGGCCGGGGCTCGCGCGTGCGCGACCTGGAAGGCCGCGAGCTGATCGACCTGACGGCGGGCTGGGGCTGCACCTGCATCGGCCACTGCCACCCCGCCCTGGTGGAGGCCGTGCGCGAGCAGGCCGGGCGGCTCATGCAGACCACCAACTGGTTCTACACGCTGCCCCAGCTCGACCTGATCGAGCGGCTGGCCGCGATCACGCCTCCGGCCCTGACCCGGAGCTTCTTGGTCAGCACCGGAACCGAGGCGATCGAGGGCGCCCTCAAGCTCGCCCACCGCGCGACCGGCCGGAGCCGCTTCGTCTCGACCGAGGGGTCCTTTCACGGCCGCACGCTGGGAGCCCTGAGCGTCATCGGTCAGGCCGTGCACCGCGACCGCTATGCGGCGCTGCTGCCGGAGCCCCACGTGGTGCCCTTCGACGACCTGGCGGCGGCCCGCGCCGCGATCGGCCCGGAGACGGCGGCCTTCGTGGTGGAGCCCATCCAGGGCGAAGGCGGCGTGAACGTTCCCCGCGACGGCTACCTGGCCGGCCTGCGCGAGGCCTGCGACGCGGCCGGGGCCCTGCTGATCCTGGACGAGGTGCAGACCGGCATCGGTCGCACCGGAAGGCTGCTCGCCCTGGAGCACGAGGGCGTCACCCCGGACGTCCTGACCCTCGGCAAGGGCCTGGGCGGCGGCTTCCCGGTAGCCGCCTTCGTGACCACCGAGGCCGTGGCCGAGACCGTCCGGCTCGGCGATCACGGCACGACCTACGGCGGCAACGCGCTGGCGGCCGCCGCCGCCGACGCGGTGCTGCGCGTGGTGATCGACGAGAAGCTGGCCGAGCGCGCCGCGAGCCTGGGAGGCCGGCTGGCCGCACGGCTGCAGGCCTTCGCCGAGCAACGGCCCGACCGGGCGGAGTCGGCCCGCGGGCGCGGCCTGCTGCAGGGGCTGGTGCTGCGCGACCCGGAGCGGGCGGGCGGTCTGCCGGCGCGAGCGCTCGAGCGTGGGGTGCTGGTCAACGTGACGGCCGGCCGGGTGCTGCGCTTCTTCCCCGCTCTCAACATCCCCGAGGAC
Source organism: uncultured Spirochaetales bacterium (assembly GCA_964649065.1). Lineage (GTDB taxonomy): Bacteria > Myxococcota_A > UBA9160 > UBA9160 > SMWR01 > CAZYOL01. Next base: position 6,104 of record CAZYOL010000092.1, on the reverse strand, counting down.
GAGCTCTGGACGTCGCTGGAGACCGTGCTCTCGCTCTGCTGAGCGAGGCCTCGGCCTGGCCGAGCGCGGCCTTCAGCCGTTCAGGCCGGAGACGTGCTCGCCGCCGTCCACCCGGATCAGCGCTCCGTTCACCCAGGCCGCCTCGTCGGTCGACAGCAGGTAGATCACGTTGGCGACGTCCGCCGGGGTGGTGAGGCGCCCGAGCGGGTTGCGCAGGCGCGCCCGGGCCTTCATGTGGCCACTGCCGGGGATCGCTGCCAGCGCCGGAGTCTCGGTGATGCCGGGCTGGAGCACGTTGCAGCGAATCCCGTAGGGGGCGAACTCGACGGCGATCGAGCGCACCAGGGCCTCGAGCGCCGCCTTGGCCGCGGACACCGCCGCGTAGCCCAGCCACGCCACCGTGTTGCCCTCGCTGGTCAGGCCGAAGACGCGGGCGTCGGCGTCGAAGAGGCCGCGCTCGTGGAGGGCGCGCACCCAGCCGTAGAGGCTGGTTCCCATCGAGTGGACGGTGCGCGCCAGATCGTCCTCGTCGAGCTGCTGGGGTCGCTGCACCGGCGGCGAGGCCAGGGCCTGCACCGCGTCGACGCCCTCGAGGAGCAGCTCGTCGAGGCTCCGGCGCAGCTCCAGCTCGTCGAGCCCCAGCTTGGCGGCGAGCCGGCGGAGGCCCTCGGCCTCCCGCTCCGCCGGGGGCGCCAGGGGCTTCAGGTGACCGAAGGCGATCGAGTGGAGCAGCACGCGGACCCGCCCCTGCCCGCCCAGGGTCGAGCCCAGCTCGTCCAGCAGGGCCTCGCGCTTCTCGGCCGAGAGGGCGTCGGTGTTGCGCGTGACCAGCGAGATCCCCCGGCCGCGGAGCTTCTCGAACTCGGCCTCGATGCGCTCCCGCTGCGAGCGCCGATCGCGGTGCACGAGGCACAGGTTCATGCCGTGGGATGCCAGCTTGTGCGCCGCCGCCAGCCCGATGCCGCTCGAGCCGCCGAGGATCAGGGCCCAGCGGTCCGGCGGGAAGCGAGCCGGCTCGCCCGTGCTCCCGCTCGCCTGCGAAACGCCTCCCACTCTGCCCTGCCTCCTGCGTCAGACGCCCGCGGAGCGTATCATCGGTCTCCGACATGGCGAAGAAGCCCGACCGCATCCCGGCCGTCATGGCCGTCATGACGCCCTTCCCCTGGTTCATCCAGCTCGACGACCGCCTCGATCACGCACTCGAGGTGATGGAGCTGCACGAGATCCGCCACCTCCCGGTGACCGACGAGGGAACGCTGGTGGGGCTGGTCACCCAGCGCGACGTCTCCGGTCTGCTCTCCGGCCTGAGCGAGGCCGAGCGCGCCACCCGCCAGGTGGGCAGTGCCACCGTGGAGGAGGCCTACGTCGTCGACGTCTCGACCCCCCTCGACGCGGTGCTGCTCGAGATGGCGGGGCGCCACATCGGCTCGGCCCTCGTCACCAAGGCCGGGCGCCTGGCGGGCATCTTCACCGCCACCGACGCCTGCCGCGCCTTCGGCGAGTTCCTGCAGGCCTGCTTCCCGTCCGATCCGAGCGGCCGGGCGGCCTAGGGCTCAGCGCTCCGGCGGGAACTTCTTCAGGATCGCCAGCACCACCTCGTCGACCACCTTCTGCCGATCCGCCGAGGGCGAGAGGCGCTTGGAGGCCCAGCCGTGCCAGACGGCCTCGCGACTCTTCACGTCGAAGACGTCGATCGCCAGGGTGCCCTCGGTGTAGCTCCGCACCGAGGTCGAGGTGCCGGCATACCAGCCGCCGTAGCGCCCCCCCCAGCCGCTTCCGTAGCCGACGCTGTAGCTGGGAGAGCTGCTGACGTCGATCTTCTCGCGCGTCCCCACTGAGTAGGCCAGGGCGAAGTCGGCGCCTTCGAGCTCGGGCAGCACCCGGTAGCCCTTGGTGGCGAGCACGTCCTCGATGGTGGCCCGGATGCGCCGGTCGAGCAGCGGATCGACCGTGCTGACCTCGCCGCTCTCGGCCTCGATCAGGCCGGGGGTATCGCTCACCCAGGCGAAGGTCCGGAAGGTGTCGAAGCGCGCGTTGGGGTCGAAGTCCGCGTAGCCGCGCGTGCCGCAGGCCGTCGCCAGCAGGGCGACGGCCAGCAGGGTCGCCGGCGCCGCCGCCCTCACGAGGCGCCCCGTGCGGCGTCGACGCTCAGGGGCCCGGAGCCCCTGGCTGCGATCAGCAGGAAGGCGAAGCAGTAGAGCACCGCAGCCTCGCCGCGATTCACGATGGGCCACAGGTTTCCCTCCGAGAAATCGAACTTGAAGTGAAACTGGAAGTAGGCGACGGCCATCATGCCGGAGAGCAGGAAGGCCGCCCAGCTGGTGAAGAGGCCGGCTGCGACCAGCGCTCCACCCACCAGCTCGAGCAGGCCGCCGACCCAGAGCTGGGAGCCCACCGGGGGCTGCTGGCCACCGAACCAGCCGAAGAGCTTCTGCAGGCCGTGGAAGAGGAAGAGAAAGCCGATGACGAAGCGGAAGGCGGCGTAGATCCAAGCCTGGTACGGCGCGATGAATCTCTCCAAGAGCCCTCCCTCCCCGATCTCGCGCGAGCATAACCGGGCTGGCCTTTTTGCGCTGCGGTACGCTGGGCGCGATGGTCGTGGCCTCGTGTAGAGCAGCGGGGGCAGGCAGCGCTGTGCGGCTCCTCCGCCTCTCGGCGCTCGGGGCGGCGCTCGGCGCGGCAGCGCTCGCGGGCTGTGCCTCGGCGGGCGAGGCCCCGCCCCTTGGGCCCGCTCCGGTCTACGTGCGCAGCTGGGGTCAGTGGACGCCGGAGGATCGGCACCGCGACGTGGTGGAGTGCAGCGAGGCCGCCCGCACGTCGCTCGAGGCCGAGCCCGACCTGGCGAGGCGCGCGCTCCCGACCCTGCGTCCCGCGCTGCGCCGCCGGACCGGCGAGTGCCTGCGCGAGCGCGGCTGGCGCCCCGGCTGATGGCCGCCCCGAGGCGTCGAGCGATTCGCGGCGGGGCGGCCGCGCTCGTCGTGGCGGCCCTCGGCTCCGCCTGTGCGGGCCCGCCGCTCGACGCGGCGCGGCTGCGGGCCGAGAACGAGCTGCTGCGCGAGCAGCTCGAGATCATCAAGCGCAACTGCAGCTACTACCGCGACCTCGAGCTGGAAGCCGACGACGAGGGCGAGTAGAGGACCTCCGAGAGACAGTCCCCCAGGTCTTCGAGATCGGCGAGCCGGAGCTCGGCGCCGGCGGGCAGGGCCTCGCCGAGCCGCTCGAAGTAGGGTCGGTCGTGGCGCGCGTCGACGATCACCACCAGGCCCCGATCGTCCTCGCTGCGAATCAGCCGACCCACCATCTGCTTGAGATTCAGCAGCATCTTGCCGGTGGTGTGTCGGGCGAAGGCGTCCTCCCCGTCGGCGCGCAGGCGGGCCTCGCGGCGGCGATCGAGCTCACTCGGCCGCTCGAAGGGCAGCTTCTCGATCACCACCGCCTGGAGCGCCTCTCCGGGAATGTCGAGGCCCTGCCAGAAGGTTCGCGCTCCGAGCAGCACGCTGCCCCCCGCCGTGCGGCCGAAGCGCTCCACCAGGGCTGCCGGGTCGTCGCTGGCCCGGCGCGGCAGCAGCACCTCGATCCCGTCGGGCCGCAGCGCTCGCGCGAGGCGGGCGGCGACCTCGCGCATGCGCCGCAGGCTGGTGAAGAGGCCCAGGGTTCGGCCCTCGAGCCTGCGCGCCAGCTCGGCCAGCACCTCGGCCGTCTCGCGCACCAGATCGTCGCCCCCGCGCAGGGCCAGCACCCGCATGTGCTCGGCGTAGGGAAAGGGGCTGCCCACCGAGACCCGGGTGGCCGGCCGTTCGGCGTCGGACTCGAGCTCCAGCAGGCCCAGGGCCGCGTAGGGATCGCCCCCGACGAAGAGGCTCGCCGAGACACAGGCGAGCGTCGCCAGCCGCTCCGCGAAGCGTTCGTGGAAGGCGGGTGCGGGCCGCACCCCGCGGAGCGCCAGCCGCCAACGGTCGTAGGGCGGGTGGAGCCCCTCGAAGGCCGCCACCTGGTCCTCGGAGGCATCGAAGAAGGCGCTGCGCAGGAGCGCCCCGGCCTGGCGCAGCTCGGCGCAGGCCCGGGCCAGCGCTCCTCCCTCGGCCGCCTGCTCGGGCGCCGCACTCCGCTCGGCGCCGAGGGCGGCCGCCTCGAGGCGCTCGGCCAGGCCCGTGGCGCGCAGCGCGGCCTCGGGCAGGATGCGCTCGGGATGCGGCGGCAGCTCCAGCTCGCCGAAGTCCCCCGCGCGCGCCGCCAGGAGCTCGCCCAGGGCGCTCAGCTCCTCCCGGGTGGCCCGACGCCAGGACCGCGCCTCCGAGGCCAGCGCGCTGCGCGCGGAGCGGTCGAGCAGCGGCTCGCCCCGCTGGTCGGAGCGACCGAAGAGATCGTCGAAGCGCTCCAGCAGCTCGGCGGAGCGCAGCTCCGCCGCGTAGACCTCGTCGACCACGCCGGCGAGCTCGTGGGCCTCGTCGACGATGGCGTGGGCGAAGGACGCGTAGTCCGGCGGCCAGCGCAGCAGCAGGTCGTGGTTGGCGACCACCAGATGCGCCTCCGCCAGGGCCGCGCGCCGCCGGCCGAAGGGGCAGCGCCGTTCCCGCGCGCACTGCTCCCGCGTGCAGTCCTCGGAGCGGGCCGCCACCGAGCGGCGCACCAAATCGCGCAGCAGGGGGCTGCGCGCCAGCAGGGCCCCGGGCAGGCTGCCGATCTCGCCGTGGCGACGCGTGCGCGCGCAGGCCGCCAGCAGTGCGTAGGCCGCGCGATCCTCGCCGAGCAGGCGCGGCTCGCTGCCCTCGGCGAGTACCCGCTCGAAGCGCCGCGCGCAGACGTAGTTGGCCCGTCCCTTGATCGAGAGCGCCCGCAGCTCCGGATAGCCCAGCAGGGCGGCGGCGACCGGGATGTCCTTGCCGAGGAGCTGGTCCTGGAGGAGCTTGGTCCGCGTCGAGATCAGCACCGGCTCCCGAACCTCCGCCTCGGCCCGCTCCATGGCGAAGGGAATGGCCGCCGCCAGGTAGGCCAGCGACTTGCCCACCCCGGTGCCCCCCTCCAGCAGCAGGCGCCCGCCGTCCGCCAGCACGTGCACGAACTCGCGGGCCAGCTGGATCTGCTCGGGACGGGCGCGGTAGCCCGGCAGCCAGCGACGGCCCCGCTCCTCGTCGGCCAGGACGTCCGCGATGGCGTCCGCATCGAAGGGCACCGGAGCCTCGCGGCCGGCGGGAATCGACACGAAGTGCGAGCCGACCTCGGCTCCGCCGAGCGGCGGGCCGGCCAGCAGCGGCAGCCAGGGGCTGTCGGGATCGAAGCGCGCCAGGGCGCTGCGCGCCGTGGCGTAGCGGCGCTCGCCGCCGGCCGCGCGGGCCGCGACCTGGCCCAGGATGCGCGCTGTGTCGAGGGCGTCGTCGAGCGCCCGGTGGCGCTCCTCGTGCCCCAGCAGGCTGCGCGTAAAGGTCTCGAGGCGCAGGTCCGGGGCATCCGGGTAGGCGAGCGCCAGCAGATCCAGGGTGTCGAGAAAGTGCGCCGAGGCGAAGCGCGGGGCCACGAAGCGGCCGAGAAAGGCCCGCTCGAAGGCGGCGTTGTGGGCCACCAGCAGCCGCCCCTCCAGGGCCCCGGCGAAGCGGCTGGCCAGGCGCTCCAGCGGAGGCGCCCCGACGAGCTGGGCCGGGCCGATCCCGGTGAGACGCTCGATCCGCGCCGGCACGCGGCCGCGCGGCCGCACCAGGCCGCGGAGCGTGGTCACCGACCGCTGGCCCGGATCGAGCAGCGCGGCGCCCAGCTCCAGGATCTCGCTGTGCGGCTCGTCCGCCAGGCCGGTCGTCTCGAGATCGACGACCGCCAGCGGACCGGCTCGGCTCAGGAAGCCGGCGAGCGCGTCGAGATCCAGGTCGAGCGCCTCGGGCGGAGAGCGCTCGAGGTGCAGACCCGGGCTCGCCTCAGACGTAGATGCCGCCCTTCCACTCCCGATCCTGGCGGATCATCACGTTCACCAGGGCGGGCAGGCCCGAGGCGGCGGCGCGCTCGAGGGCGGGGCCCAGCTCCTCGGGGCGCTCGACCAGCTCGCCGTGGCCGCCCAGGGCCTCGACGCCCTAGTCGTAGCGCGAGCGGTTGAGGAGCGTGTCATGCAGCCGCTC
>CAZYOL010000091.1:0-16498 GCA_964649065.1 uncultured Spirochaetales bacterium | reverse complement strand
CTGCTCGACCACGTCGACCAGGTCGCCCGGGTGGCGGACCGGCGTGAAGAAGCCGCGCGTGCGGGCCGCCATCTCCACGGTGGAGATCGGGCCATCGAGGGCGTCGGGACCGATGGCGAAGGAGTGGATGCGAATCTCGGCGCGGTCGGCGCGGTTGGCCGCGCGCAGCACCGCGCGCACGTTGTCGGCCTCGAAGCCCGGGCCGTAGGGAAGGGTCGGCTGACCGTCCGTGAAGAAGAGCACGATCTTCTCGGCCTTGGGGTCGGGCTGGGAGAGCGCGCCGCGCAGGCCCATCAGCTCGATGGTGGCCTGGTCCACGCCCGCGGCCATGTGGGTGTTGCCCGCCGGGTCGCGCGCCAGGACGCGATCGAGCGCCCGCTCGATCCTGGAGAACTGGTTGGTGAGCGGCTCGATGGTGACGGCCGGCGCGCCCGGGCCGCGCGCAAAGGGGCCCCGGCCCTGGTCCGGGTCACCTGCGAAGGTGACCAGCGCCACGCGCGTGCTGCGCGGGTCGAGCCCGCGCAGCAGCTGGCGGGCGGCGGCGACCTCCGCCGCCAGGATCGAGTCGCCCGGGTCGGTGCTGCCGGCCGCAAAGATCGAGCCCACGCCGCCCAGGCGCCTGCGCCCGATCACTCCGTTGCCGTTGATGTCGGCGTCGGCGGGGTCGGCGGTGGATCGCGAGGTGTCGATCACCAGCACGACGTCGAACTTCTGCAGGGCACCCTCGTGGGCCATGGCCCGGCCGGCGACGAAGACGCCGCAGGCCGAGCCGCCGACGACGGCTCCCTGGGGCGGATGCTGGATCTGGAGCTGCACCTGGGTCTTGCCGTCCGGGTAGGCCGGGATCAGGCCGTCGAAGCCCCGACCCGCCGCCGCCAGTCGGCCGTCGCCGTTCTCGCCCCCCTCGACGAAGCGGTAGAAGGGCCGCCCCTCGCCGCCCTCCAGAGGGCTCTGCAAGGCCTCCAGCACGCCGCCGAGGGGCGCCACGCTGACCCGCGGCGGTGACTCCTGGGGCCAGTAGGCCTGCAGGATGCCCACGACGCGACCGGTCCTCTCGGCGAGCACCGGAGCGCCGCCCCAGCCGCGCAGGTTGTGCGGCTGATCCAGCTCGATCTCGAGTCGGGCCGGCGTCGACTCCGAGACGGTGCCCGCCACCTCGATCTCGTCGCTGCCGCCGTCCTGGGGAATGCCCAGGATGCGCACGCGGCCCCCCGGCGGCGGCGCCCCGCGCGTCTCGAGCTGCAGCACCCGCACCTGGGCCGGCTTGGCCTCCAGCGCGTAGATCACGAAGTCGTCCCGGAGGGTGGCGCCGTCCTCGTTGAACGGGCGCCCGGGCTCGGCGAGCAGACCGCCCGAGGTGGCGACGGGCTGGCGCGAGCCGCCGAGCTTGAACGAGATCCGAAGCGCCTCCAGCAGGTCGTCACGCTCGAAGGTGTGGGCGGTGCCGATGGCGGCGACGCCGACCCGGGAGCTCGAGGCGACGAAGAAGACCGTGCCCTTCGTCTCGGCGCGCTCCCGCAGGTGAGCCGTCGGCCGAGCCACGGCCGGCCGCTCCGCCGCGGCGATGGAGGGCCCGGCAGCCAGCCAGGCAGCCACTGTCCAGGCCAACCAGAATCGCGCCACGGTGCCTCTCACCTCGTCGCGTCCCTGACGATAAGTAAGGGCACGCGGGCTGTCACCCGACTGCAATGGCTCCTGTGATATCTTCGACCGGAACCGGCCCCCCCTGTAAGGCAACTGCGGGCTCCGCCCGGATCGACTTCGCGAGCACCGCTCCCGGTGCTCGCGCGGCCGGCCGGACGCCGAATCGCTGGGCTTCCTCCGCCCGGGTTGGAAAGGTGACGATGATCACCCCGTCTCCCGCGGCGCTGAGGCGCTCGCTGGCCCAGCTGCGACGGCGCGGCAAGGCCGTCGACGTTCCGGAGCTGGCGCAGCGGCTGCTGTCTCTGCGCGATCCCGCTCCGCCGCCCGTGGCACGTCGCATCGTGGCGACCGCGCTCGGCTGCTCCGAGGGCTCGCTGCCCGAGCGCATCGAGGCCAGGCACCTGCGTCCCGTCGAGGAGCGCGCCGTCGTCGACCTGCCCCTCGAGCAGGCCGTCTTCCACGTGGTCGACCTCGAGACGACCGGCCTCTCGATTCAGCGCGCCCACATCCTCGAGATCGGGGCCGTCCGCATCGAGGGCCTGCAGCGCAGCGATCGCTTCGCCACGCTGGTGCGGCCTCCGCACGGCGTTCCCCCGTCGATCACCGCGCTCACGGGCATCCACGATGCGCTGGTGGCCGACGCGCCCGGACCGGGCGAGGCGCTGGGAGCCTTCCGCCGCTGGCTGGCCCGGGGCGCCCAGGCCGCCGAGACCTCGTCGCGCGACGTCTTCGTCGCCCACAACGCGCGCTTCGACGCCGGCTTCGTGGATCGGGCCCTCGAGGAGCACGCCTTGCCTCCCTACCGAGCTCCGGTCCTGTGTACGCGGCGCCTGGCCTGTCGGATTCTTCCGGGCCTCGGGCGTTACAACCTCGACCAGCTGTGTGCCCAGCTCGGGCTCGCGAATCCGGCGCGACACCGCGCCACCGGCGACGCCGAGGTCACGGCGCGCGCGCTAATCGAGATGATCGAGAGGGCGCGCGAGCGAGAGGGCACGCGCAGCGTCGGCGACCTGCTCGAGATCCAGGAGCGGCCCACGCGACGGCGGCGCCGCAGCGGGCGGCGGTCGCGCCGCCAGAAGGGCCAGGCCTCGACGCCGCGCGAGGGCCAGGCGCCGCGCCCGAGCGCCGCCGGATGAGAGGCGGGCCGATCTCGCGGGGCCTGGGCCTCGGCCTGGCCGGTCTGGCCCTGCTCGCCGGGCTGCCCGGGGCGGCGCGGGGGGAGGCCGCCGCCTCGTCCGACCGCTTCGACGTGGTCGTGCTCGATCCCGGCCACGGGGGCTCGAACACCGGCGCGCGCGCGCCCTCCGGCCTGCTGGAGAAGGACCTGGTGCTGCAGGTCGCGCTGGAGCTCGCCGCTCGGCTGCGCGCAGACGGCCTGCGCGTCGTGATGACACGCGACGACGACACCTTCGTGCCCCTGGAGCAGCGGGCCTGGGTCGCCTCCGACGCCCGCGCCGATCTCTTCGTCTCGATCCACGCCAACTGGGCGCGCGATCGGGAGGCCCGGGGCAGCGAGATCTTCTTCCTCGCGGAGCGCGCCAGCGACGAGCATGCGCGGGAGGTGGCGCGCCGGGAGAACGCGGAGTTCGAGACCGGGGAGCCGCTGGCGGCGCTGGACGATCCGCTGCTGGCGGTGCTGGGGGGCCTCCACCGCGACGCAGACCTGCGCGAGTCCCACGACTTCGCGCGACGCGCCCACGGGGCCCTGGCCGTGGTCGATCCAAACGCGCGGCGCGTGAAGCAGGCGCGCTTCGTGGTGCTGCACGCCGTCCAGATGCCCAGCGCCCTGGTCGAGCTCGGCTTCCTCTCCAACGCGGAGGATGAGCGCTGGCTGGGCTCGGCCTCCGGTCGCAGCAGCCTGGTCCAGGCGCTGGCGCGCGCCGTGCGGGACTTCGGCGCGGACTACGACGCCCGGCGCGGCCTGCCGCCGGCGGCGCCCGAGCGGGGTGGCGAGTGAGCGCGCGCGCCGATGGCCGCGCCGTCGATGCGCTGCGCGAGGTCGAGCTGATCGCCGACTTCACGGACAATCCGCTGGCCTCGGTGCTGTGTCGCTTCGGGCGGACGCGGGTGCTCTGCACGGTCTGTGAGGAGCCCTCGGTGCCGGGCTGGATGCAGGGTCGGGGGCGCGGCTGGATCACGGCCGAGTACTCGATGCTGCCGGCCTCGACGGACACGCGGACGGCGCGCGAGGCCGTCCGCGGCCGGCTGTCGGGACGCACCCAGGAGATCCAGCGCCTGATCGGCCGCAGCCTGCGAGCCGTCGTCGACCTCGCCGCACTCGGCGAGCGGACCCTGTGGATCGATTGCGACGTGCTCCAGGCCGATGGCGGCACCCGCTGTGCCTCGATCACCGGGGCCTACGTGGCGTTGGCGCTGGGCGTGGGGCGCCTCCAGCGCGACGGTGCGCTGCCGCGCCCGCCGCTCTCGGACTCGCTGGCCGCGGTCTCGGTCGGCCGCGTGGATGGCCGGATCGTGCTCGACCTGCCGTATCCGGAGGACGCGCGGGCCGAGGTGGACGCCAACGTGGTCGCGACCGGCAGCGGCCGCCTGGTCGAGGTCCAGGGGACGGGCGAGGAGGCGACCTTCAGCCCCGACGAGCTGGCGGAGATGACGGCCCTGGCCCTGCGCGGGATCGAGCAGCTCACCCGCCTGCAGCGGGAGGTGCTGGCCGAGCACCTTCCGTGAGTCGATCCGCCGCCGGCTCTCCGGGGGAGATCGTCGTCGCCAGCTCCAACCCCGGCAAGCTGCGCGAGTTCCGCGCGATCCTGTCCGATCGCTCCTTCCGGCTGCTCGGCCTCGGGGACTTCCCTCCGCTGGCGCTGCCCGAGGAAGGGGACGACTACGCGGCCAACGCCCGCGCCAAGGCGCGCCATGCGGCCGACGGCCTGGGCCGCTGGGCGCTCGCGGACGACTCCGGTCTCGAGGTCGAGGCGCTCGGGGGCCGACCGGGGCCCTACTCGGCGCGCTACGGCGGACCCGGGCTCGACGACGCGGGACGCTGTCAGCGACTGCTCGCGGAGCTCGAGGGAGTGGAGGACGGGCGGCGCGGGGCGCGCTTCGTCTGCGTCGCGGCCCTGGCGGCGCCGGGCGGGGAGCTGTGGAGCGCCCGCGGCGAGCTGGAGGGGCGCGTCCTGCGGGCGCCGCGGGGGCGCGGGGGCTTCGGCTACGACCCGATCTTCCAGCTCGCCGACGGCCGCGCCCTGGCCGAGCTCTCCGAGGCGGAGAAGAACCAGCTCTCCCACCGGGCCCGGGCGGTGGCGGCGCTGCTCACTCGGGCGGCCCTCGGCGAGAGTGGGCGAGGCCGGCCGGCCGGGTGACGCCTCGCTTCGGATAGCATCCATCTCGGTGCCTCGTGGGTCCGCGGACACTTCCCCGGTAACCACGGGTCGGGTGCGGACGTAGATGGAGAAGCGGAGCCGCGAGGAACGCGAGGAGCGCTGGCGAGGCTGGATGATCGCCGCCCAGAAGGGTGACGGCGCCGCCTACGAGAAGCTGCTGACGGAGCTGCTTCCGGAGGTTCGCGGCTTCGTCGCCCGGCGCCTCCGTGACGTGCACAGCCGCGAGGACGTCGTACAGAACGTGCTGATGGGCATCCACCGGGCTCGACACACCTTTCGCGCCGAGCGGCCCTTCGGTCCCTGGCTCTACGCGGTGGCACGCAATGCGGTGACGGATCACCTGCGCGCCCGGGCGCGGCGCCAGCAACGCGAGATCCTGCTGGAGAGCCCGGAGCCGCCCGACGCGAGCGCCCCGCCGGCCGTCGACGAAGAGCTCTCCCCGGAGCTGCAGGAGGCCCTCGAGGCGCTCCCGGCGCAGCAGCGGGAGGCGGTGCTGCTGCTGCACGTCGAAGGGCTCTCGGTCGAGGAGGCCTCGCTGCGCGTGGGGGCCTCGAAAGGGGCCCTGAAGGTGCGAGCCCATCGGGGCTACCGCGCGCTGCGCCAACGCCTCGGCGCCGACCCGGAGGCCAAGCCGTGAAGGCGCCTTCCAGCGAGGCCCTGATTCGCAGCCTCTCCCGCGATCTCGAGCCCGTGCGCCCGATCCCGCGCCTGCGCGTCGCCTTCGGCGGCGTGGTGGGCCTCTGGGCGCTCGGCCTGGTCGTCGCCTGGCTGCTCGGCATGCCCTTGCCCCAGGTCGGTCGCGGCGGACGCTGGGCCGATCCGGCCTTCCTGGCCGTGCTGGTGGGTCTCGGGATGACCGGGGTCGGCGCGCTGCTGCGGGGCCTGTCAGGAGCCGTGCCCGGCCGCGCCGAGACCGCGCGGCGCAGCGGTCAGCTCGCGGTGCTGGGGCTGGCGTTGGCCGCGTCCGGCGCGGGCTATGCGCTCGTCGCGGCCGCCTCCCTGGCCGGCTCGGCGGATGCGATGATGCACCTCACCTGCACGGGGCGCGCGGCCGCCCTGGGCGTCGTGCCGGCGGGCTTCGCGTGCGCCTTCCTGGCGCGCGCGGCTCCCGCCGGAGCGCTGCTGGCGGCCGGCAGCGCCAGCCTGGGAGCGCTCGCGCTGGCGGCGACGTCGATCCACGCCAGCTGTCAGGCCGAGAGCTCCGTGCACTGGCTGCTGGGCCACTCGCTCGGGCCGCTGGCCGTGGCGGTGTTGATCTCCTTCCCGCTGGCCGCGGCGGTCAGCCGCCTGGCCCGCCGCGGGGCGGAGGATCCGCCGGGCTAGTGCCGGGCCGCGCGCCGAGGGAGGCCCGGCGCAGGCGCAGCGCGTTGGCCACCACCGACAGGGACGAGGCGCTCATGGCGGTGGCGGCCCAGATGGGCGAGAGCAACGCCCCGGTCCACGGGTACAGGACGCCGGCCGCGACCGGGACGCCCAGCAGGTTGTAGGCGAAGGCAAAGGCCAGGTTCTGGCCGATGTTGCGCGCCGTGAGGCGCGAGAGTCGACGGGCCTCGACCAGGGCCCGGAGATCGCCTCCCACGAGCGTGACACCGGCGCTCTCGACGGCGATGTCCGAGCCCCCGCCCATGGCGATGCCGACGTCGGCGGTCGCCAGCGCCGGGGCGTCGTTGATGCCGTCGCCGGCCATCGCCACGCGTCGCCCCGAGGCGCGCAGGCGCGCCACGAGATCGGCCTTCTGCTCGGGGCGCAGCTCGGCCTCCACCTCGTCGATGGCCAGCTCCCGGGCCACGGCCTCGGCCGTGGCCCGACCGTCGCCGGTCAGCATCCACACCTGCAGGCCCTCGCCGCGCAGCGCCCGCAGTGCCGGGGCCGTGCCGGGCTTGAGCGGATCCGCCACCACCAGCAGCCCCGCGTGCGCGCCGTCGACGGCCACCCAGCTGACGCTGTGCCCCTGCGCGCCGTGGGCCGCCGCATCGGATTCGTCGCGCGGCGGCCGCGCTCCGCACTCGACGAGCCAGTCGGCGCTGCCGATCGCCACGGCTCGTCCGTCGACGCGGCCCCGCACCCCGCGGCCCGGCAGGGCCTCGAAGGCCTCGACCCGTGGAATCCGGAGGCCCCGCGCGACGGCCGCCTGCACGATCGGCGCGGCGAACGGGTGCTCGCTGCCGCGCTCGACGCCGGCCGCCAGGCGCAGCAGCTCCCCTTCCGGGAGGAGTGCCGACTCGACGCCGACCAGCTTCGGGCGGCCCTCGGTGAGGGTGCCGGTCTTGTCGACGACCAGCGTGTCGGCCTGGCGCAGCCGCTCGATGGCGGCGGCGTCGCGGAACAGGATGCCCGCGCTCGCGCCGCGACCCATCGCCACCATGATCGAGAGCGGCGTCGCGAGACCCAGGGCGCAGGGGCAGGCGATCACCAGCACCGAGACGGCCGCCACCCAGGCGTGGCCCAGGCGCGGCGACGGCCCGAGGCTCGCCCAGAGTGCGAAGGCCAGCAGGGCGACCAGCAGCACGCCGGGCACCAGCCAGGCCGCCCAGGCGTCTGCGCGCTCCTGCACGGGAGCGCGGCTGCGCTGCGCCTCGGCCACGCGGGCGACGACGCGGGCCAGCAGGCTCTGCTCGCCGACCTGCTCGGCCAGGACGACCAGCGTGCCGACGCCGTTCTGGGTCGCTCCGATCACCCGGTCGCCGACCTGCTTCCAGACGGGGAGAGGCTCGCCGGTCACCCACGACTCGTCCACGGCGCTCGAGCCCTCGACGACCCGTCCGTCCGCGGGGATCGCGTCCCCGGGGCGCACCCGCAGCCGATCGCCCGGGCGCAGGCGGTCCAGGGGGATGGGCTCTTCGCTCCCGTCGGGGCGCAGCCGCAGGCTCTGCTCGGGCGCCAGCCGCAGCAGCGAGCGCAGGGCCTCGCCGGTGCGGCGCCGGGCCCGCAGCTCGAGGGTCTGGCCCAGCAGCACCAGCGTCGTGATGACCGCCGCCGTCTCGAAGTGCAGGGGCGGACGTCCCTCCCAGCGGAAGGAGGCGGGGAAGGCCCCGGGGGCCAGCGTCGCCACCAGGCTGATGGCCCAGGCGCAGCCGCTGCCCATGGCGATCAAGGTGAACATGTTCGGCCGCGCCTGCCGCAGCGAGTCGAGCGCTCGTCGCCAGAGCGGGGCCCCGCACAGGAAGACCACAGGCGTCGCCAGTGCGAGCTGCACGCCGGCGAGCCAGGCTTCCGGGAGCGTGCGGGAGCCCGGGCCCATGGCCAGCAGCACCAGGGGCAGGGTGAGTGCGCCGGCGGCCGCCGTGCGCCGGGCGAAGCTCGCGAGCTCGGGGTCGGGCTCGGCCTCGGCGGAGACCGCCGTGGGCTCGAGCGACATGCCGCAGCTCGGGCAGCTCGACGGCGCGTCGCGCAGCACCTCCGGGTGCATCGGACAGGTGTAGGAGGCCACGGCTCAGCGGGCGCGGATGTGTCCGAAGCGGCCGAAGACCTCCATCAGCTCGTCGAGCTTCCGGCGCGCCTCCCGTCGCTGGCCGCTGGCCATGGCGCCGACCACGCAGGTCTCCACGTGGGAGGCCAGCACCAGCTTGCCCACCCGATCGAGCGCCCCCTGGACCGCCGCCACCTGGGGCAGCAGGTCCACGCAGTAGCGGTCCTCCTCCACCATGCGCCCGAGGCCCTCCACCTGGCCCTGGATGCGGCGCAGGCGGGATCGCACCTGCTCCTTCGTCTCCTGGCTCATTCCGCTCAGCTCTCGGCCCCGGCTCATGGCTTCCTCCTCGACTCATACCCTATACCCCGTAGGGGTATCTGCCCAGGCGGCGCCGACGGCCGGCAGCATCCATACTCCGGCCCGATGGGGACTCGCTTCGTGCTGGTGCGCCACGCCCAGTCCACCTGGAACGCCGCCGGCCGCTGGCAGGGCCAGGCCGATCCGCCGCTCTCCGAGCAGGGTCGGGCCCAGGCGGAGGCGCTGGCCCTGCGTCTGGCGGCCGAGGGCATCGAGGAGCTGGTGGCCAGCGATCTGCGACGGGCGGTGGAGACCGCGGAGCTGCTGGGAAAGACCCTCGGCCTGCCGCTCCGGCTCGATCCGCGGCTGCGGGAGCTCGACGTAGGGGAGTGGGCGGGGCTGACCCGGCTGGAGATCGAGGCGCGCGACCCCGGGCGCCTCGAGCGCTTCGAGGCGGGGGATCCCGAGGTGTGCGCCGGCGGGGGCGAGAGCCGCAGCGCGATGCGACGCCGGGTGCGCGCCGCCGCGGCGGAGATCGCGCGCAGCCATCCGGACCGCTGCGTGGCGGTGGTAGCCCACATGGGGACCGTGCGGGCCCTGCTACCCGGAGCCGAGCTCTCCAACGCGGAGTTCCGCAGGGCCCGCTGCGACGAGCTGGCGCCACCCGACTAGGGCCGTGGCCACGGCAGCCCGCTCCCCCCGGCGGGGCGCAGCATGCCCCACACCGGCGGTCCCGCGGGAAGCCCGTGCTCGGCGACCACCCGAAAGCCGAAGTGCCGGTAGAGGGGCAGGTTCGCCGGGCTGGAGCACTCGAGGTAGGCGGGCAGTCCGCGCACGTCGCAGCGCTCGAGTTGGTTGCGGAGCAGCGCGCTGGCCAGGCCACGGCGGCGCCGTTCGGGATCGGTGCCCAGGCAGAGCAGGATCCAGTGGGGACCCGGCGGTCGGGCCGAGACCACCTCGCCGAGCGCCCGCGCCACGCGCAGCGAGCGACCGCGGAGCGCCCCCAGGAAGCCCAGCGCCTCCCTCCAGCGCTGCCAGGCGGGCGGCTCGCGCGCGTCTGGCGGGATCCAGAGGGCCGCGCAGGAGAGGCTCGGGTCGGTGGTCACCAGTCCGGCGCTCAGGCGGGTCCGCAGCATGCCGGCGAACAGCGTCGGAGAGGCGCGCCGCCGGCGTCCGTCGTCCGGCAGCATCCAGCGTTGGACGGGATCGTCGAAGAAGGCCCGGGCCAGGACGCGCGCCAGGGAGCCCAGCTCTCGGGGGCCGGCCTCCCGGATGTGTGCCGGATCGGCCCTCAATCGAGGCCGAGCTGGCGGCGGCTGCGGCGCGCCAGGCTGCGGGCCAGCCACCCCAGCAGGCCCGGGGCCAGGCGTTTCGCGTAGTAGAGCACCCAGGCTTCGGGCGTGATCGGCGCCACGCCCCGGTTGCGCTGGACAGCGCGCAGCATGCCCTCCGCCACCCGCTCGGGGCCGTAGGCCCGCCGCCGGTAGGCCTCGATCATGCGCGATCGGGCGTGCGGGTCCTCGGCGGCCCGACCGCGCATCACGGCGTTCTGCGTGATCGGCGTGTCGATGATGCCCGGGCACAGGCAGGTGACGCCGATGCCGTGCTCGTGAAGCTCCTCGCGCAGGGCCTCGGAGAGGCCCAGCACCGCGAATTTGGTGGTGCAGTAGGCGGCCAGGGCCTGGGTCGAGAAGTAGCCGGCGACCGAGGCGACGTTCACGACCTGCCCGCCGGCGCGGCGCGCCACCATGGCGGGGACGAAGCAGCGGCAGCCGTGGATCACCCCCTGCAGGTTCACGCCGAGGATCCAGCTCCAGTCGTCGAGACTGGTGTCGAGGAAGCCGCCGCCGATCGCCACGCCGGCGTTGTTCATCAGCAGGTCCACGGCCGGCACCCGCTCGTGCACGGCGTCGGCGAAGGCCTGCATCTCCGCGGCCACTGCGACGTCGACGCGACGCGCGAAGACCTCGCGGCCCTGGGCGCGCAGGGCCGCGGCCGTCGCCTCGAGGCCCTGCGCGTCGATGTCGCAGATGACCAGGTTGGCGCCGCGGGCGGCGAAGGCCAGGGCGCTGGCCCGCCCGATGCCGCTACCGGCGCCGGTCACGAGTGCCGTGCGCCCGATCAGGCTGCGTACGTCCAAGGCTCTCTCCTCCTCAGGCCTCGACCCGGGGCCCCGCTTCCACCGGCCTCTCGCCCAGCAGCGCGCGCAGCCCCTGCAGGATGATCCAGACGTCGAGGACCAGGATCAGGCTCCCCATCCCCGCCAGCAGCCACTGCTCCGAGAAGCGCTGGTAGTAGCCGCGCAGCTCGCCGAGCATGGCCGCGAGCGTCGCGCTGGCGACGATGAGCATCGGCACCAGCAGCGGAGCGAAGGGGCGGCCCCGGCGCCGCAGCCAGATCGACACGACCAGCAGGGTCACGCCCGCCACCAGCTGGTTGGTCGTGCCGAAGAGCGGCCACAGGATGAGGCCCCCCTGTCCCCCGGCCTGGGTGACCGCGAGCAGCAGCGCGGCGCCGATGCCGACGGCGCCGGCGGCGTAGCGGTTGGTGAGGGCGTGCACGCCGTGGGCCGCGGCGAGCTCCGCGATGACCAGGCGCTGGATGCGCGCGCCGGTGTCGAGCGAGGTGGCCGCAAAGGCGATCACCATCACCGCGATGAAGGTCCGGGCCGTCTCGACCGGAATCCCCAGGGCCGAGACGAAGCTGGCGGCGCCGGAGACGAAGGCCTCGAGCTTGGCGGAGAGCCCGGAGGCGGCGCCCCAGCTGGAGTAGTGGGTCGACCAGTCCTGGGTGGTGGCGAAGCCCGCCGTCGCGGCCAGGGCCGCCAGCAGGCCCAGAGTGCCCTCGCCGAGCATGCCGCCGTAGCCGATCGGCCGGGCGTCCGTCATGCAGCCCACCTGCTTCGAGGTGGTCCCCGACGAGACCAGCCCGTGGAAGCCCGAGATGGCCCCGCAGGCGATGGTGATGAACAGGAAGGGAATCATCGGCGGCGCGCCCTCGGGCGCCAGGTTCAGGGCGGGCGCCACGATGGTGGGCTGGAGCACCAGCAGGCCCATGAAGAGCAGCGCCAGGCCGGTGATCAGCTGGTGCGAGTTCAGGTAGTCGCGCGGCTGCAGGAGCAGCCAGACCGGCAGCACCGAGGCCGCGAAGGAGTAGAGGAGCAGCAGCCACACCCAGGTGGAGACCGTGATCTCGCCGAGGAAGGGCAGGGCCTCGGCCACCGTCGGCCCGTAGAAGATCGCCACCAGCAGCGCGGCATAAGCCAGCAGCGAGGGCGCCAGGATGGCCACGCCGCGCCGATAGACCACCCAGCCGAGGAGCATGGCGATGGCGATCTGCACGTTGATCGGGAAGATCGAGCCGGGGTAGGCGTGGAAGAGCGTCGCGATGATGAAGGCGAAGACCGCCAGCACGATCCAGATCAGGAAGCAGATGACCAGCAGGAAGAGGCTGCGCATGCGCGGGCCGACCACCTGGCCGGCGACCTCGCCGATCGAACGGCCGCGGTTGCGCAGGCTGATCACCAGCGCGGCGAAGTCGTGCACGGCGCCCATGAAGACCGTCCCCAGGGCCACCCAGAGCACGGCGGGCAGCCAGCCCCAGATGACGGCGATGGCGGGTCCTACGATCGGCGCGGCCCCCGCGATCGACGTGTAATGGTGTCCCCAGAGGATCTCCTTGCGGGTGGGAACGAAGTCCACGCCGTCCTCGAACTCGCGGGAGGGCACCGGCTCGTCGGCCGCCAGCTCGAAGACGCGCTCCGCCAGGAAGCGCGAGTAGTAGCGATAGCCGATCGCGAAGAGGACCAGGACCCCGACGGCCAGCAGCGCGGCGTTCACGCGGGGACCCTAGCCCACCGCTCACCTCAGCCGGGATAGGCGAGCGGACCCGCGGGCCCCAGCGGCAGGCCGAGGGCGATCCAGCCGACCAGCAGCAGCGTCCAGACCCCGGCGAAGGCGATCGCGTAGGGGAGCATCAGCGCCAGCAGGGTTCCGATGCCGGCCTGCGCGAAGTGGCGCTGCACGAAGACCAGTAGGATCACCACGTAGGGATTGAGCGGCGTCACCACGTTCGTCACCGAGTCACCCACCCGGTAGGCGGCCTGGGTGAGCTCCGGGCTGATGCCCACCTGCATGAACATCGGGACGAAGACCGGCGCGATCAGCGCGTACTTGGCCGACATCGAGCCGATCAGCAGGTTGCCGAGCATGACGACGCCGACGAAGGCGCTCATCAGCAGCGCGTCCGGGAGCCCGGCCCGGGCCAGGAGCTGGCCTCCGGCCAGGGCCAGCATCTCGCCGAGCCGCGAGTGGGCGAACCAGGCGATGAACTGGGCGGCGAAGAAGGCCATCACCACGTAGGAGCCCATCGAGGCCATGGTCTCGGACATGCTGGCCGCGACGTCGCGGTCGCGGCGGTAGCGCCCGGTGGCCACGCCGTAGACGACCCCGGGCACCAGGAAGCCGATGAAGAGCACCGGCACGATCGCTTGGACCCAGCGCGGGAAGCGACCGTCCTGGCCGTGCAGGGGAGCCCCGGGCACCAGGGCGGCGGCGGCGAAGAGCAGCAGGGTGACGGCCGCGGCTCCCAGGGCCAGCGCCAGCGCCCGGCGCTCGGCATCGGAGAGGGCCTCGCCCGCGCTCGCCTCCGCGGCCGGCGGCGCCGGTCCTCCCTCCTCGGCCGGCCGCGCCTGGAGCCGCGGCTCGACCCAGTGCGCGGTGACGGCCCAGCCGACGCCGGTCAGCAGCACCGTCGACACGGCGATGAACCACCAGTTGGCGGTGTGGGCCACGGCGTAGTCCGGGTCGACCAGGCGGGCGCTGGCGGTCGAGAGCTCGGCCAGCATCGGGTCGAGGCTGGTGGGGATCAGGTTG
Organism: uncultured Spirochaetales bacterium; assembly: GCA_964649065.1. GTDB lineage: Bacteria > Myxococcota_A > UBA9160 > UBA9160 > SMWR01 > CAZYOL01. The sequence continues at coordinate 2,933 of CAZYOL010000091.1, read as the reverse complement.
GCGCTGAAGCCGGCGCTCACGCCGGCGAAGACCGCGGCGATGCCGACCAGGGGCGAGCGGCCCATGGCCCGGTAGAGGGCCGCGGCCACGGGCGGCAGCACGACGTAGCCGGCGTCCAGGCCGATCGAGGACATCACCCCGACGAAGAAGACGGCCGGCGTCAGCAGTCCCGGCGGCACGGCCACCAGGGCGCCCCGCAGCAGCGTGGCGATGAAGCCGCTCTTCTCGGCGACGCCGATCCCGAGCATGCCCACCAGCACCACCCCCAGCGGCGGGAAGTCCATGAAGGCGTCCACCAGGTGGCTCAGCACCCAGTAGAGGCCGTCCGAGGTGAGCAGGCCCACGGCGCGCACCTGCTCCTGCTGCAGCACGCCCTCGCGGACCACGGAGCGGGTGACGCTCCAATCGAGCGCCACCGCGACCTGGGACAGCACCAGCACGGCGAGGGCCCCGAGCAGGAACAGGGTGGTGGGATCGGGAAGCCGGTTGCCCAGCCGCTCCAGGCCGCCGAGCCAGTCCCGCGGCGGCCGGCTCACCGACCCGTCTCGGGGCTGGGCGGGCGCCAGATGCGCCGCAGGCCGAGCAGCAGGGCCAGGGCCGCCAGGCCCCCCGCGACGTCCAGGCTCACGTCGCGCAGCGAGCCCGTGCGACTCGCCGTGAGGCTCTGGTGCAGCTCGTCGATGCCGGCCACCGAGAAGACCAGAGCCAGGGCCAGGGCCGCGTGCCGCATCCAGCTGCCCGGGCTCGACAGCAGGAAGGCCCGGAAGGCCAGCAGCGCCAGCACGGCGTACTCGATGGCGTGCGCGCTCTTGCGGATCCGCACGTGCAGGCGGTAGACCGTGGAGGCATCGGCGTCGGGGAAGAGCCAGCGCAGGAAGGGGCCGAGCTGGCCCTTGGTGGCGGAGGCCGAGAAGCCCTCGCCGGACAGGCTCCAGATCACGGCCACGCAGAGGGCCACCCAGAGCCAGGCCCACAGCGCGCGCCGCGTCAGTCGAGAGCTCTCGGCTCGGGTCTCGCTGCTCACTCGCTCCTCTTCGTGGCGGCGCGGATGCGCGCGGGCGCCGCGGGAGGGTAGGGCGCAGCGCCCGGCCGCTCACTTCCGGCACGGCGGCGGTATCCTCCGCCGCGCATGGCCCGGGAGCTCTCGATCGGACTGGTCTACGACCTGCTCGGGACGCACCCGCGCCGCCCCGGGGATCCTCCCGACCTGGATGCCGAGTACGAGCCCGAGGCGACGGTCGCCCTGCTCGAGTCGGCGCTGCGCCTGCTGGGACACCGCCCCCTGCGCATCGGGAGTCCCCACGATCTGCTGGCGCGCCTGGGCAAGGGAGAGCTGCCCGCCCTGGATGCGGCGCTCTCGATCGCCGAGGGCTCCGGGAGCCGCAACCGGGAGGCCTGGGCCCCGGTGCTGCTCGAGATGGCGGGAGTTCCGGCCCTGGGCTCGGACGCGCTCACGCTCTCCGCGACGCTCGACAAGCACTGGTGCCGCCAGCGGGTCTCCGCGGCGGGCGTCCGGGTGGCGGCCGGGGCCGTCGTCCACGGCGCCGACGAGGCGGCCCGTCTGACACCTCCCTGTGACTATCCGCTCTTCGTCAAGCCGCGCTGGGAGGGCACCTCGAAGGGAATCCGGGCCAGCTCGCGGGTCGAGGACCGCGCCGCGCTGGTTCGCGAGGTGGAGCGCATCTCCCGCGACTACCGACAGCCAGCCCTGGTCGAGGCCTTCCTGCCGGGGGCCGAGTACACCGTGACCCTGGCCGGCTGCGGGAGCCCGCGGGCCTTCCCCGTGCTGCAGCGCGCCCTGGAGCAGGAGACCCGCATCGGGCTGCACGCCCTGGAGCGCCATGCGGCGCCCGGGGCGCTCCGACACCTGCTCCCCGGGGCGCTGGACGCCGCCCTGGAGGAGGCCCTGGTCGCGCTGGCCCGGCGGGCCTGGGAGGCGCTGGAGTGTCGCGACTTCGCGCGCGCGGACTTCCGGCTCGACGCGGCGGGTCGGCCTCACTTTCTGGAGATGAACCCGCTGCCCAGCTTCGCCGCCGACGGCTCCTTCGGGATCCTGGCCGAGCTGGAGGGGCGGGCGGTGGAGGCCCTGGTCGCGGAGGTCCTCGACCTCGGCCTGGCGAGGCTCGGCCTCCGGTGAGCTCGGCGGCGGCGCGGGAGGCGAGCGACGGAGATTGGCGGGAGCAGCTTCGCGGCCGGGTCCGTAGCGTCGAAGACCTCGAGCGTTACGTAAAGGTGAGCGAAGACGAGCGCCGCGCCATCGCGGCCCTGGGAGACCGCTTCCACTTCGCGATCACGCCCTACTACGCCTCGCTGATGGATCCCGGAGACCCGGACTGCCCGATCCGCCGCCAGGTGGTGCCCCGGTGCGCCGAGCTCGACGACCCCGCCGGGCTCGCGGACCCGCTCGACGAGGTCGCCCACTCGCCCGTCAAGAACGTGATCCGCGTCTACCCGGATCGCATCGCCTTCTGCGTGAACAACGAGTGCGCCCTCTACTGCCGCTACTGCCTGCGCAAGCGCATGGTCGGCGAGCCCGATTGGGCCATGCGGCGTCGCGAGCTCATTGCCGCCCTGGACTGGATCCGCGCCACGCCGGAGATCCGGGACGTGCTGCTGACCGGCGGCGACCCGCTGATCTTCCCCGACGAACGCCTCGAGTGGCTGCTGGCCGAGCTGCGCGCGATTCCCCACCTCGAGATCCTGCGCCTGGGCACCCGCTTTCCGGTCACGCTTCCGCAGCGGGTGACCGAGGCCCTGTGCCGGGTGCTCGAGCGCTACCACCCGCTCTGGCTGAACACCCACTTCAACCATCCGGCCGAGCTCACCGCCGAGGCCGCGCTCGCCTGCGACCGCCTCAGCCGAGCCGGCATTCCGGTCGGCAACCAGAGCGTGCTGCTGCGCGGCATCAACGACGATCTGGACACGATGAAGGC
>CAZYOL010000090.1:0-16754 GCA_964649065.1 uncultured Spirochaetales bacterium | reverse complement strand
GCGGGCGCGGAGGGCTCCGGGACGGCGGCCGCGGGTGCCGGGACGGGAAGCTCCGGCGACGGCTCGGCGCGGCGCGGCGGCGCGGGCGCCGCGGCCTCGCCCGCCTGCGCGACGCTCGCCGACCGCTCGCTGGATCGGGGCCGCAGGGCCTCCTCGGCGGGCCGCCGCTCGCCCGGCCCCGGCCCCCGTCGCAGCGAGGCGGCGGTCTCCTCGATGCTGAGCGGCGTCGGCTCGATGGGTCGCACCACCTCGACCTCCGACGCCAGCGCGGCGGCCTGCAGCTCGCGGGCCTCCCCACCGGAGGCCGGGGGAGAGGCGGCCGAGGGCGGCTCGGGCTCGGCGGGCGGCGCCGGAGGCCGAGTCGCGGGGCGGCGGGGCTCGGCGACCGGGGGAGCCGGCGGCCGGGCCTCCCGAGCCGGCGCGAGCGCCACGTCCTCGCCCCGGAGCTCTCCCGCCAGGCGCGGCCACAGGAACAGGGCCGTCGCCCCCAGGCCGATGCCGACTCCGAAGACGGTCAGCGCGACCACGACGATCGGCAGGCGCCGTCGCGCCTCGGGGACTTGGGTCGCGACCTGCTCGCGCAGGGGACGCGCTCCCTCGCGGGCCCGGTCGTGCTCGACGCGGCGCAGCGCCTTGAGGATGGTGCTCACCCGGAGCCTTCTCCCGCCGCCGCCGCCTCTAGCGCGGCCGGCTCGGCGGGCGCGCCGGCCGACACCGGCGGCGGGCGGTCGGAGCCGAGGCGGGCCCAGGCGACCAGCCCGGCGCTGGCGGCGACCAGCGCACAGAGGGCCAGCATCGGAGCGATCAGCGCCCGCCAGCCGCGCGATCGACGGTGCGCGCCGAGGATCTCGCGGGCGGCCTCGCTGACCTGGCTGCGGCCGATGCGGGGCGCGCTCTCCGCGTAGCCGGCCAGCAGCGAGCGGTCGCAGAGCAGATTCACCAGACGCGGAATGCCGCGGGTCCGGCGCCACACCTCGCGCAGCGCGCGATCGTTGAAGAGCTCGTGCTGCTGCCCGGCCGCGATGCGCAGCCGGTGGCGAACGTAGGCGCTGGTCTCGACGGGATTGAGGGGCCGCAGCGTCCAGCGCACGCTGATCCGCTGTCGCAGCTGCCGCAGCCCCTTCGAATCGAGCAGGGCGTCGAGCTCGGGCTGGCCGAAGAGCAGGATCTGGATCAGCTTCGAGGTGCTGGTCTCCAGGTTCGAGAGCAGGCGCACCTGCTCGAGCGTGCCGGGCGACAGGTTCTGCGCCTCGTCGATGATCAGAAGCACGCGGCGGCGCTTCTTCTTCTGCAGCAGCAGGAACTCGTTCAGCTGGTCGGCCAGGTCCACACCGCTGCGCCCCTCGACCAGCAGCCCGAACTCGGCGTTGATGGCGCGCAGGAGATCGTCGCCGGTGGCCGGGGGATTGAAGACGAAGGCCACCTCGGTTCCCGGCCCGAGGCGCTCCAGCACGGTGCGGCACAGGGTGGTCTTCCCGGTGCCGACCTCGCCGGTCACGCAGATGAAGCCCTCGCCCTGCTCGATCCCGTAGAGAACGTGGGCCAGCGCCTCGCGGTGGGACTCCGAGAGGAACAGGAACTGGGGATCGGGCGCCAGCGAGAACGGCTTCTCGCGCAGCGCGTAGAAGTCGGTATACATCTCAGGAAACCACCCGCCGGAAGTCTAACCTACCGATTCGAATGGAGGATCGAGCGGAGCGCCAGCCCCCCTCCCGCCCGTCGGCCGGGGGCGTGCTGGGTGCCGACGTCGGCGCGACGCTGGTCAAGATCGCCTACGCCCCTCCGGGCGCGCCGATCGATCTCCACCTCCTCCCCAGAGACGCCATCGAACGAGTGGCCGCGGAGGTTGAGTCCGCCGCGCCGGCCCGGGTCGGCTTGACCGGCGCCGGCGCCTCTGAGCTCTCGCGGCACCTGTCGATGGACACCGCCCGCATCGATGAGTTCGATGCCTGGCGGCGCGGGGCCGACATCCTGCTCGCCGAGCGGGGTCCGGCGCCGGATCGCTACCTGCTGGTCTCTCTGGGAACAGGGACCTCCGTGATGCTCGTCGATGGGGGGAATCTCACCCGAGTGGGTGGCACGGCTCTGGGCGGAGGCACCCTGGTCGGGCTGGGAGCCGGGCTGCTGGGCGAGTCCGGCTTCGACGAGCTGGCTCGCCTGGCGAGCCGGGGAGACCGCCGCCGGGTCGACCTGCTGGTGGGCGAGATCGGCGACGTGCCGCTCCCCGGCGACGTGACCGCCTCCTCGCTGGCCAAGCTGTCGGGATCGCGGGAGGGCGCCTACGGGCCCGCGGATGTCGCCCACGCCATCGTCGGCCTGATCGGGGAGAACGTCGCCCTGGTCAGCAACGCTCTGGCGGCAGCACACGGGGCCCCGGTGCTGGTCTTCGCCGGCTCGACCCTGCGCGGCAATCCCACCCTCGGCGAGCTGCTGCGCGGCCTCACCCTGGTGCTCGGCCGCCAGCCCGTGCTGCTCGAGCGGGGCGAGTACTCGGGCGCGCTGGGCGCCCTGCAGCTGGCCCTGGAAGGCTGATCCCGGCGAGCAGGCGGGCGGGGCTAGTCCCGCAGCGCGGGCTCCGTGGCCTGGTCCTCGTCGGTGCGCGAGAGCCCGCGCAGGGCCCGCTGCGTTCGGGCGATGGCCGCCCGCTGTACCCGCAGCTCCTCGCTCTGGGCCGCGACCTGACGCTCCAGGCGCTCCCGCGCCGCATTCGACTCCTCGAGCTTCGCCTCCAGCTGCCCCATGCGCTGCTCGAGCTGGGCGACGAGGCGTCCCAGGTCGCGTCCGGGCGCTGCACCCGCTCCGGGGCTGCTGAATTCGTGGGCCTGGGTCTCCATCGCAGTGTCTCCCTTCTCGGGCTCGTCGAAGAGTCCGGGCGCGCTCAGCGGCGGCTCGGCCTCGGCGCTCGGTGAGGGCCCCCGGCGGCTCAGGGGCTCGGAATCCGGCTCCGTCGAGCCCAGGGGCTCCTCCGGGACCGTGTCGAGGAGCGACGGCGGCTCCTCGTCGGCGCCGTCCAGCGCCGTGACGTCGAGATCTCGGGGCAGCGTCCGGCGCCGCACCAGCATCAGCGCCACCAGCAGTGCCACCACCGCGGCCCCCGCGCCGGCGCCGATCATCGTCCAGCTGAGACCTCCCGCCCCTTCGGACGAGTCGGCCTGCCGGGCCTCGCTCTCGCTCTCGGCCTTCGCGGCCTCGTCGAGAGCGGCGAGGCGCCGCTTGAGCGCGTCGCGCGCCGCCGACTCGGCCTGCGGATTCCTGGGGACCGGGGGACCCGAAGGCGGGGCCGCTCTCTGCTGCGCAGTGGGCTCGGGCGAGGCCTTGCTGGGAGCCACGGCCTCTTCGGGCCGAGCGGGCTTCAGCGGAGAGGAGTCGGTTCGCGGCTGGGGCGGCTCGTCGACGACCGTCCGGGCGACCTGGGTCTGCCCGGGCCCGGCGCTGGGCTTCTCGACGACCTCGGCGGGCTGCGGGCCCGGCCGCGCCCTGGGAGGCACCGGCCGCGCCTGCGCCGCAGTGCCGACCTGCTCCGGCGCGACGGCGGCCGGCTTCGAGGGCTCGGCGGGCGGCCTCGAGCGGCTGCCGGAGGGCTCCGGCGAGGCGCGAGGCGGCTCGGCAGCGGCCTGGACCGGCTCCGCCTTCGGCGGCTTCGGGGATCTCTTCGGGCTCACCAGGGCGATGTTCTGGTCCGAGCCGAGCACATCCAGCACGATGCGCGGCGGGCCCTGGAGAATCCTCTCCTTGACCGGGCGTCTGTCGCCGCGCAGCTCGATGGTTGCGAGCGAGCGAGGCCCCTGCGGCTCGACGCGAACCTGGCGCAGCAGCGAGCTCGCGGAGCGCACCCGACGCGGCGCCGACTCGGCGAGGGCCGCGTCGAGGGTGACCAGCAGCAGCGCGCTGCCGTCCTCGGCGACGCCGCGGTCGATTCGATAGCCCGCCGCGGCGTCGAGCTCGAAGACGACGCGGGTGAACTCCGCGTGCTGCCCGACCCTCAGCTCCACGACGGAGGCCGCCCCGGCGGGCAGCGCGCTCAGCCACAGCAGGCCAGCGCAGAGCGTGGAGACGAGGTGGGCTCGTGAGTTCATGCTTCGATTCGGAAGAGTGCCGGGCCGTGCCCGTGCTCTCGGCCTTTCGGGCAAAGGGCGTCCGGCCTTGAACGCCCCCACGCCTCGGGGCCCCTCGCCGAGCTCCCGAAGGGGAGCCGGGTCTCAGCCGAGGAGCAGGACGAGGAGCACGACGACACGCCGTGGTGAAATAGCATCACTCGCTCTCGGGGGGTCGGGCGCTGAGGAGGGATCGAAGCGTCTCGATCGCACGGCCGATGCGGGGACCGTACCACGACACGAGGGTACCGTCGATGCAGTGAATGCGATGCGATCGCGAGGCGGGCAGGTCCAGCTCGCACAGCTCGCGGACGTCCTCGGGGCCGAAGGCGTAGGGCTCGTCGGGCAGCAGCACCACCTGCGGGCCGGCCTCGACGATCTCGCGGGGCGTGACCTTCGGGTAGCGACGATCCGAGCGGTCGGCGAAGACGTTGGCCCCGCCGCACAGCTCCAGCAGGTCGTGGGCGTAGGTGTCGGCGCCGACCGCCATCCAGGGATCGCGCCAGATCGGGCAGAAGACCGGGGTGGGAGACGCCGGCGGCTCCGCCCGGGCCGCCTCGAAGGCGCGTTCCACCGGCTCCACCACCGCGCGCGTGCAGGCCGGCGAGGCCCCCAGCCCCGCCAGCTCCCGGAGCAGGCTCACGCCCTCCCCGACGGAGCGCGGATAGGTCACCCACACCCGGAGGCCCGCGGCGCGCAGGCCCTCCACGCTGCGCCGCGTGTTCTCCTCCTGGTTGGCGATCACCAGGTCGGGCCGCAGCGCCACGATGGCCTCGAGGTCGGGATCCTTGGTGCCCCCGACCTTCGGCAGCCCGGCGACCTCTTCGGCCGGGTGGACGCACCAGTCGGTCACCGCCACCAGGCGATCTCCCAGCTCGAGCTGGAAGAGCGCCTCGCTCAGGCTGGGCACCAGGGAGACGATGCGCCGCGGGCCGGACACGAGGCTCTCGTATCACGGCCCGCGGCTCGAGTCGATGGGTCCGGGCCCGCGCGACGCGGGCCCGCCGGACCCGGCGGCACCGTCCTCGACGAACCCGGTGGCGGCTCCTCAGCGGACGCGGCGGCGCCGGGCTCCCAGCCCGAGCAGGGCCACGCCGAGCAGCAGAGCCGTGGAGGGCTCGGGGACGTGGGCGACCTCGAGCGTGATCACCGCCTTCGCGAAGTTGTCCCAGATCGCGTTCCCATCGATCTGAACCGTCACCGAGTCGTCGGTGAAGGTCACGCCGAGCACGGGCGGCGGGCTTCCGTTGTCGTCGCTCAGCACGAAGCTCACGCCGGTGATCACCCCCGGGCCCGGCTCGATCCAGTCGAGGTCGCCGAAGGTGATGAACTCGTCATTGCCCGTGAACTCTCCGAACTGGAAGGCCTGGTTCTCCGCTTCCAGCGTGATCGTCTCGGAGTCCACATCGATCAGGAAGTTCGTCGAGCTGGGATTCCCTGGGATGACGAGCTCGGGCCCGACGCCGACCAGGGTCGTGGTGTCGAGCGACGACGCCTCCGCAAAGGTGATGTCGATCGTGTCGCCGATCATCGAGGCCGAGCCAGAGCCTGCAGCCAGCACGAGAACTGCGACGCCCGCCGAAGCGCGGACGAGCCAATGGAGCAAGCGCATGAGAAGGTCCCCTTCCTCTCTCGGGCGAGCGCGGCACGCTGGCCCGGGTTCCGCTGCACTCGGAAGTTTGCAATCTGTGTGCCGGGCTTCTGCTGCTTCGGGATGGAACTGCCTGAGCCTCGCGCCTTACAGTGTCGCCTCGAACACGCAAGACACTTCGTACTTACAACACAATGTCGTTTCACACTGTATCGAGTCTCTCGCGCGGAGTAGCGCAGCTGTCCGTAGCGACATCATTCACGGAGCCCGGAAAGGCGCGGTTCGACTCGAGGTGAGAAGCTCTTTTCCACATCCGTGGAAGTTGCCTTCCCCGCATGCGCTCCCGGCCCCCGCGGGCCTTCGCGACGAGCAGGGGCTGTCGGATAGAGGTCGGGTGGAGCTCCGCCGGGGCGAGCTGCGAGCGGAGGCGGAGAGGGAGCGGACCGCACCCCGGCAGCGTCCGGGGCGCGGTCCGCTCGAGGTCAGGCGGAGCGGCGGCGAGCGCGCGCCAGCCCCAGGAGGCCCATCCCGAGAAGCAGCGCCGTGCCCGGCTCCGGGACGTGCGCGACGTCGAGGTTGATCGTCACGCTGTCGAAGTTCGACCAGAAGCCGCCCGTCGACCCATCAAGCGCGACCGTCACGCTGTCGGCGGTGAACGAGATGTCAGCGGCCGTGACCGGCGTGTTGTTCGCGCCGATGCTGAAGCCGACGATCTCTCCCGGCATGCCCACCCAGTCCAGGTCGGCAATCGTGATGATGTCCTCCGCCCCGAAGTCGAGCGCCAGGTTGTCCACGGACAACGTGATCGACTCGGCGTCGAGATCCACCCGGAACTCGACCGGAGGCCCACCCGGGAAGAAGTTGTACTCGAACTCGGGACCGGCACCGACCGTCGCCAGGCTCGAGCCCAGCAGGGAGCCGTTCAAGGTCGGCGCGACGACGCTGACCTCGTCTCCGATCATCGAGGCCGAGGCCGAGCCTCCTCCACTCAACGCGATCAGGGCAGCACCTAGAGAGCTCCACAAGAGCTTCTTGCCATTGCGAACGCAGTAATCCATTCCAGATCCCATTCCGTTGACGGCGGCGAGCGCACATGGGTCGGCGCGCACCCTTCCGTCGCCACTGGATTTCTGCAACTCGCGTGCCTTTGTGGGACCTCGCCGAGCCGACCCCTCGAGCCGAGGACGCACCGACTGTCGCTCCGGAAGCGAGCGACTCTCTTCTGAGTCACTCCGGTCCAGTTCCGAGTTGGAAGCGACACCGGGCCTGTCGAGTGACGCTTCGAGCGGTCGCGACATCGTGCGCGGCGCCGTGTGCAGTGATGGGACGAACTGGAGAGAAAAGGGCTTCCACTCCTGCGGAAGAATCGTTCATGCGGAGGGCGCCGGAGCCCCGCAGGAGTGTCGCTTCAGGCGAGCCAGCTGGAGCGGCGCTTCATGGTCTCGACGACCTCGCGCACCGTGGCGTCGTGGCGGCTGAGGTAGCGGCTGGTGACCGCTGGGCTCGAGTGTCCCAGATGGCGCTGGATGGCCTCGACGGGGAGCCCTTCGCGGACCAGCTCCGTCGCCAGCGTGCGGCGCAGGATCTCCGCCGAAACCCGCTTGTGTACCCCTGCCGCCCGGGCCAGCCGAGAGAGCAGGGAGCGGACGTAGGACGGGAGCAAGGGATCGCCGCGCAGCGTGCAGAGGAAGCGCCCTGGCCCGGCCAGGCCGAGCTGCCTCCGGCGGCTCGCCCAGTGCTCCACGATCCGGAAGGCCACGGCGTCGATTCCCACGTCGCGCTCGCAGCCGCTGCGCCGCACCTGCACCAGCTGGCCCTCCGTGTCGACGTCCGCGATCTCGAGCTCCAGCGCCTCCTTGAGCCTGAGACCGCCCCGATAGAGCAGGACGATCAGCGCCCGGTTGCGGATCCCGGTCGGGGCCCGGAGGGAGCAGGCGTCGAGAAGCCGAGCCACCTCCTGCGGAGTGAGGAGGTCTCCTGCATCCGGCCGGATGTGAATCGAAGTCTCCATCGCACTGATCGAGGCGTGCCCGCCGCGTGTCCCGGCACACGCCGGGCCACGGGGCGCAACACGCGTCGGACCTCACGGGCAGGAATGAAGGGGCGCCAGCCACCGATCTATGGCGCACTGTTCTAACACACCTCGGCCGCGAGATGTTCTCTCGACGAGGAATGCATGCGAGCGCGGGCGCAGAAGTGACACTCGAGCGACGTCGATAGAGCAGCCGAGTCGTGTCGCATCGAAGACAGCTGCACGTCTGAAGCCTGCTCTTCCGAATTCGGACAAGATGCAGAATCAGCTGCTTTCATTGTGAAAGCCCGACCGACTTGCACATGTCGTGGGAACGCGATTACCCACAGCGAGAGATCAGAGCAGAATCTCCAGCTCGCCGTGCTCGAGGCGCGCCGAGGCGACGGGACGCCCGACCAGTGAGGCGGGCAGGGCGATGCGGCGCTGCGCATCGCGCACCCCCACGAAGAGCTCCGCGCCGCGGGCGATCACCGAGAGCTCGTCGGCGCGCATGCCCGGAACCGCCAGGCGCAGCCGGGTTCGCTCGCCGCAGCGCTCGAAGCGCAGCGGGGGCAGCCGGGCCAGGTGCTCGGCCGGGTCCCGGTCGGCGTAGAGCTCGCGGGCCAGACCGAGCAGCAGCTCGGGACCGATGGGCTCGCGGGCGCGCAGGCCGGCCTGCAGCAGGGGCAGCGGGAAGGACTCCCGGATCGCCTCCAGCTCGCGCCGCTCCCGCTCGGCCCAGCTGGCGAAGTAGCCCCAGCGCGCCGCTTCGGGGAGCACCCGGTTCACGAGCAGCGCGTCGCTGGCGACGCCGTAGAGGCTGAGGTACGCGAAGGTGCGTCGGGTCTCGTCCACGACCACGCGAGCCGGGTTGACCACCAGCCGCGCACTGGTGCGAGCGGGATCGAGCAGGATCTCGCGTACCGCGTCGACCTCCCGGTAGAGGCGGTCGAAGGCCTCGAAGACCTCGTCGGCCGGAGTGAAGCGCCCGGCGCCCACCAGCTTCGCCACGGGCCGGAGCGCGGCCGTGGCCCGGCGCTTGACCTCGAAGAAGTGCTCCATGAACCAGCGCAGGGCGTCGGGCAGGCGCAGCAGGCGCAGCGTCGAGCCGGTGGGGGCGCAGTCGACGACGCAGACATCGAAGTCGCCGCTGCACTCGGCCTCGCCCACCGCGCGCAGGGCCGCCAGCTCCTCGAGACCGGGCAGGTCCAGGATCTCCTCGGAGACCAGCGCGTCGGCCTCTTCGCGCAGCAGCCCGCGCAGGAAGGAGCGGATCTCCGCCCAGGAGCGCTCCAGCTCCACCAGCGAGCAGACCTCCTGGGCCATCAGCCGCGGCGCCACCTCCACGACGTCGGCACCGACGGGGCGGCCCAGCGCATCGCCCAGGCTGTGGGCACCGTCGGTGGAGACCAGGAAGACCCGATGGCCGCGCTCCGCGGCGCCGAGCGCCGTGGCCACGGCGAGGCTGGTCTTGCCGACGCCTCCCTTGCCGGTGAAGAGCAGGACCCGCAATCAGCCCCCCGTCGAGCCGAAGTCGAGCACCAGACGGCCGTCGGCGAGGCGGGCGCGCGCCAGGGGCAGGGCCGCGACCCGGCGCGGCAGGCTCAGCGCGCGCCGGCGGGCGCGGGTCGTGACGGTCAGGTCCGAGCCCACCACGGCGACGTCCAGCTCCTCGGGGCTCGCGCCCGGCAGCGGCAGGGTGGCCCGGTAGCCGTCGCCGGCGCGCTCCAGGCGAAGGCGCGCCGCCGGCTCGCCGAGCCGCTGCTCGGGCTCGCAGTCCGCGAAGAGGGCCCGACCCAGGGCCCGGAGCCGCGCGGGGCCGGTCGCCTCGTCGTCCTGGAGCGGCGCTCTCAGCATGCGCAGCGGGGCGAAGCGCTCCCCCACCTCGACCAGGCGCTGTTCCTGACGCTGCCCGGCCTCCCGGAAGAAGGGCTCCTCAACGGCCTCCGGCGGGAGCAGCCGGTTCACCACCACCGCATCGCAGGCGATCTCGAAGAGCGAGAGGTCCGCCAGGGCCCGGGCCGCCTCGTCGATGACCATGCGCTCGCAGGTCATCACCAGCCGAACGCTGGTCTCTGGCGAGCTCATCCGCTCGCGCAGCGCCGCCAGCTTGACGTGCAGCAGCTCGTCGAGCTCGCCGACCACCGAGGCGTCGGGCAGGGGCAGCGAGGTGAGCTGGCGGGCCACCGGCACGGCCGTCCGCGCCAGGGCTCGCAGCAGGCGGAGCCAGGTGCGCAACGCCTGGTGGGCCACCTCCGGGAGCGTGAGGACGCGCAGCGCCGCATCGGTGGGCGCACAATCGACGACGATCAGATCGTAGCCCCCGGAGGCCGCGGCACGCTCGACACAGAGGAGGGTCGTAAGCTCATCGGCTCCCGGGAGCAGGGCCAGCTCCTCGGCGATCACCGCGTCGAAGCCCTGGTGCAGCAGCAGCGAGACCAGGAAGTCTCGGATCCGGTCCCAGTGCTCGCCGACCTCGACGCGGGCGTCGATCTCCTGGGCCTCGAGGCTCTTCGACACGGGGCGAGGCGCCCCACCGAGCCGCTGCTCGAGAACGTCCCCGAGGCTGTGCGCGGCGTCCGCCGACACGACCAGCGTGCGCAGACCGCGCTCGGCGGCGCGCACCGCGGTCGCCGCGGCCACCGTCGTCTTGCCGACGCCCCCCTTGCCCGTGTACAGGACGAGCCGCACGGCTCGACGGTATCACGCTGCCGCGGCGCCCTCCTGGCTCGCATCGAGCACGGGCGTGACGCGAATCGGCGGCGTCTCGGCGGGACGCGCCAGCGGGGCCGTCCAGCGATGCTCGCACTGCGGGCACTCGGCGAGCAGTGTGGGGCCGTAGGCCACCTCGTCCGTCCGCACCTCCGCGAAGCCGCAGACCGTACAGCGCTCGACCCGGCGCGGCGACGCGGGCTCCCGCAGCGTCAGGACCATCGTGGAATGGCTCATGCTGATTCTCCTCCTCCCACCGGCACCCCCAGGAAAGCCCGCCTGCGTGACGCATCCGGTCACGCGCGGAGGGCCTGGGGTACGCTCGGATCCCGAGCCGGAGGCTTCGTGAAGATCGGCCTGATCCTGACCGGGGGCAGCGCCCGCGGCGACGTCGACCTCGCCCTGCGGGCGGAGCGGGCGGGCTTCGACTCCGTCTTCAGCATCGAGTTTTTCAACCGCCACGGCTACGTGGCGCTGGGGGCCATCGCCCAGCTCAGCGAGCGGGTGAAGCTCGGGACCGGCATCGCCAACGCCTTCACGCGCTCGCCCCTCCTGCACGCCAGCGCCGCCATGGATCTCGACGAGCTGTCCGGGGGCCGGATGATCCTCGGCCTCGGCAGCGCCACCCGGCGCATGAACGAGGACTGGTACGGGGTCCCCTTCGCGCGGCCGGCAGCGCGCATGCAGGAGCTGGTCGCGCTGCTGCGCGCCGCCTTCGCCGCCCAGAAGGGCGGGGGCTTCCGCTGGGAGGGCGAGCACTGGAAGCTGCGCGTCCCCATCTACGCCCGGCCGGGAGCGGCGCGCGAGGAGATTCCGATCTACGTCGCGGCCGTGAACCGCGGCATGGTCGCCGCGGCCGGACGCGTCGCCGATGGCCTGGTCGGCCACCCGATCGCCACGCGCCGCTGGCATCGCGACGTGACCCTCCCCGAGCTGCGCCGCGCCGAGGAGGCCGCCGGGCGCCCCGCCGGCGCCTGCGCCCTGGCTCCCTACGTGCTCACCTCCATCCAGGACAGCCGCGACCATGCGCTGCGCGATGCCAAGAGCCAGATCGGCTTCTACTTCACGACCTCGCTCTACCACTCGATCCTCGAGCACCACGGCCTGCGTCCGGTGGGCGAGGCCTGCCGCGCCGCGCTGCGCAGCTTCGACCTGAAGGCCATGGCCGAGGCCATCCCGGATGCGCTGGTCGAGGAGATCGCAATCGCCGGGACTCCCGACGAGGCCCGGGATCGCCTGGACCAGTGGTCCGGGCTGACCGACCGGCCGCTGCTCTACGCCCCGACGGTGGGCGTGCCGCCGCAGCGCCTGCGCTCGAACCTGGACGCCATGCTCGAGCTCTTCGGCAGCGCTCACGGGTAGGGTCGGAGGGTCACGCTACTGTGGATCCTTGGAGAGCGGAGGGACGCGTGGCGGAAGAGAGCCAGGAAGGCAGCCAGAGACGGGAGCAGTTCCTCTCCCACTGGGAGGCCTCGGCGGCCGAGGCCTCGGGTGCCTGGGCCGAGAAGCGCCGGCTCACCGCGGCCATGCGCCTCGTGATCGAGCGGCTGGTGCTGTCCGACGCCCCCGAGGACGAGCTGCGCGTGGCGGCCGACCGCCTCGAGCAGTACGCCGAGCATCTGAAGGGCCACCGGCGCAAGACCGGCTACGAGGGCTTCGCAGAGACCTCTCCCTCGGGCGACCCGGGCGCCTTCTTCGACCGCAGCCCGCTGATCGGCCTGGCCAACCCGCTGGCGCCCCCGATCCGGATCCGGCCCACCGGCGAGCTCACCGCCGAGGGCGTGGTGACCTTCGGCTCGGCCTACGAGGGCCCACCGGGCTGCGTGCACGGGGGCTTCGTGGCAGCCGCCTTCGACGAGGTGCTGGGCTTCGCCCAGTCTCTCACCGGCCAGCCGGGCTTCACGGGAACGCTGACGGTGATCTACCGCAAGCCCACGCCGCTGCTCGCCGAGCTGCGCTTCGAGACCCGGATCGACCGCGTCGAGGGCCGCAAGATCTTCGCCAGCGGCCAGGTCTTCGCCGAAGACCTGATGACCGCGGAGGCGAGCGCCATCTTCGTCTCCGCCGATCGCGAGAAGTACGAGAGGCTGCTCGAGGAGCGGGCCCGCCGCGAGGCGGCCCTGGGCGGCGAGCGCAGCTAGCCGGAGCCAGGGGTGCCGGCTCCGGGCTTCGCCGGGCCCCCGTGGCGCGCGGTCCAGGCCATCACGAAGGCCTCGGCCGGCCCGGGCCCTCGTCGTCGGACTCGCCCTCGCCGAGGCCGACGCCGTTGCGCAGCGACTCGAGGGCGCTGCGCCCCTCGTCGCGCATCCGGCGCAGCCAGCGCCGCGCCCAGGCGAACTCGAGGCCGAGGATGGCCAGGCCCACCGGGATCACCACCAGGCCGGGGCCCGGCGTCGCCAGGAGCAGCACCCCCAGCAATACGGTCGTCCCTCCCACCACGGCCACCGCGATGCGGCGCGCCCACTTGTAGGTCAGCCGCGTCGCGCTCTGCATCCACCGCCTCCTCCGCTGCGAACCCAGGGTGGCACGGGGTCCGAAGCCGGCCCACCGGCGCGCAGGGCGGGGCTAGCCTGCGGGGAGGCGAGGAGGATCGAGATGTCCGAGCACCGAGCGAGCATCCGCTGGGCCCTGGGCGAAGCCGGCTCCGGCTTCGACGAGTACCCCCGAGATCACGAGTGGCACTTCGGCGAAGCGCAGCGCGTGCCCGCCTCGGCGGCCCCGGAGTACCAGGGCAGCCCCGAGCGGGTCGACCCGGAGCAGGCCCTGGTGGCCGCCATCGCCAGCTGCCACATGCTCACCTTCCTGACCCTGGCCGCGCGCCGCAGGATCCCGGTCGAGTCCTACCAGGACGAGGCCGTGGGCGTGCTGGAGAAGGGCCCCGAGGGACGGCTGGCCATCACCCGGGTCACGCTGCGTCCGCGCATCCGCTTCCGGGACGGCGAGCCCGAGCGCGGTCTCCTGGAGCGGCTCCACGCCCAGGCCCACGAGCACTGCTTCATCGCCAACTCGGTGCGCACCGAGATCGAGGTGGAGCTGTGAGGGCGCTCGCCATCGTCCTGCTGCTGAGCGCCGGAGGCAGCGCCATGGCCTACGAAGAGCCCGACTACGAGGTCGTCCAGAGCTACGAAGACTTCGAGCTGCGCCGCTACGCCCCCTACCTGGTGGCGGAGACCACGGTCGAGGACGACTTCGGCGCGGCGGGCAGCACGGCCTTTCGCATCCTGGCCGACTACATCTTCGGCAACAATCGCAGGCGGGAGAAGATGGCCATGACGGCGCCCGTCGACATGCAGCCGGCCGAAGGCGAGAAGATCGCGATGACTGCGCCGGTGACCCAGGTCGAGGCCGGCGGCGGCGAGGCCACGGGAGAGCGCTACGTCTTCCGCTTCGTCATGCCTTCCGAGTACACTCTCGAGACGCTGCCCGAGCCCGTCGACGAACGCGTCACGCTGCGCGAGCTCCCGGCGCGCTGGGTGGCCGCGCGCCGCTACTCGGGCACCTGGTCCGAGAGCTACTACCGAGAGCAGGAGACGGCGCTGCTCGAGGCGCTCGCCGCGGCGGGCTTCTCGACGCGCGGGACGCCGATCTTCGCCCGCTACAACTCGCCCTTCAGCCTGTGGTTCCTGCGCCGCAACGAGGTGCTGATCGAGGTGGCCGAGCCCGGCTGAGCGAAGAAGCCGTCAGATCTTGTGCTTCTGTCCTGGGACAGCTACGACCGCTAGTCTGGCCGGGTGAAGCCGGAGCTGCTGCCCGAGAAGCTGCGCGGGGGCTATTACACGCCCGCGCGCCTGGCCCGGTGGCTGTGCGACTGGGCGATCCGCTCGGCAGACGACCGCATCTTGGAGCCCAGCTGCGGCGACGGCGCCTTCCTCGAGGCGGCGGAGTCGCGCCTCGGGGCCTGCGGCCAGCGATCGCAGCCCTCGCGTCTCGTCGGGATCGAGCTGTCTCCCGGCGAGGTCGAAAAGGCCAGGCGGCGCGTCGCTCGCGCGTCCGCGGTCGTCGCCGGCGATTTCTTCCAGTGGCTGGACGGCGTCGAGCCCGGGGCCTTCGACGTGGCCGTCGGCAATCCGCCCTTCCTTCGCTTCCAGAGCTTTCCGGAGCCGGCCCGGAGCCGGGCGATGGACCTGATGGAGTCGCTCGGCCTGCGCCCGAATCGGCTCACGAACGCGTGGGTCCCCTTCGTGATCGGCGCGACCCGGCTCCTCGCGCCCGGGGGGCGGCTGGCCATGGTGCTGCCGGCGGAGCTGCTGCAGGTGAGCTACGCCGCCCAGCTCCGGGGCTTCCTGGCCGACTCCTTCCGAAGGCTGACGATCTTCACCTGCAACGAGATGTTCTTCGAGCGGGCCGAGCAGGAGGTGCTGCTCCTCGCCGCCGAGGATCGAGTGGCCGGGTCGGCGAAGGAGAAGCGCTGCGACATCGCGCTCTACCAGGCCGACGGCCTGGTAGAGCTGCTGGGAAGCCCGCTGGGGACGCAGCGCCGCCCCGAAAAGGCCAAGCGCGTGGAGCACGACACCGAGAAGTGGCTCAAGTACTTCCTCGACGGAGCCCAGATCGGCTTCATGCGCTCCCTGCGCTCGGCAGCCACGGTCGCAGCGTTGAGCGAGCACGCCGAGGTCGACGTCGGCGTGGTGACCGGTCGCAACGAGTTCTTCCTGCTCTCGGAAGCCGAGGTGCGCGACTTCGACCTCTCCGGCTTCGTCGTGCCGCTGGTCGGGCGCTCCGCCCACCTGCGGGGAGCCGTGTTTCGGACCGGGGAACACCGCTCCCTGGGAGCCGAGGGCAAGCGGGTGTTCCTGCTCGACGTCGGTCGCCGCGCGGAGGCCGACTACAGCCAGGGCCTTCGCGAGTGGATCCGGCGCGGAGAGAGGCGCGGCTTCCACCGGGGTTACAAGTGCCGCATCCGCAGCCCCTGGTACCGGGTGCCTTCCGTGTGGATTCCGGACTGCTTCTTCCTGCGCCAGATCTACGACTTTCCGCGCGCGATCTGGAACCGGAGCCCGGCCACCTCGACCGACACCATCCACCGGATGCGGTGCAAGAAGGCGGCGAGCAAGATCGCCGCGCATCTCTACACGCACTTGAGCGCCGCCAGCGCGGAGATCGAGGGCCGGAGCTACGGCGGGGGCGTCCTCGAGCTGGAGCCCGTCGAGGCGGAGCGCCTGCTGCTTCCCCGGCAGATCGATGGCGCCATGCCCATCACGGAGGCGGACCGCCTCGTCCGGCGCGGGCGTCTGGCGGAAGTCCTCGAGCACAACGACCGGGCAGTGCTCCAGGGCTCGGTCGGCCTGTCTCGCGCCGAGTGCAGGATGCTGCGCGACATCTGGGGGCGGATGCGAGATCGACGCCTGGCGCGCAGGCGACGGCCCAGGACGGGCTCCGGCGCAGCCACCGCGGCCCTCTAGGGGGGGCGGCTCCGCCTCAGCGGAAGGAGCGCGCGAAGAGGGCCTCGATGGCCTCGCGACCGTTCTCGCGCAGGAAGCGCGTGCCGGTGCCGGTGAAGTGCGGATGGGTGACGACCGGTGCGGGATCCGGGGCCCAGTCCTCGCCGCTCCAGTGGAACCAGCCGTCGCGCTCCTGGTCGAAGACGTAGAGGGGCTTGTTGCAGAGCTTCGCGAACTCGGCGCCCCAGCCGGTTCCCCCTTTCACCGTTCGGTCCTCCAGGATCATCCCCACCACGTAGATCTCCTGGCCGTTGTTCACCTGGTGCCAGATGCTCTGCAGCACCTTCTTGAAGAGGGGCGTGTCCTTGTACTGCCGGTGCATCAGGCGGCTCACGTAGGCCAGGCTGACGT
Organism: uncultured Spirochaetales bacterium; assembly: GCA_964649065.1. Taxonomy (GTDB): domain Bacteria; phylum Myxococcota_A; class UBA9160; order UBA9160; family SMWR01; genus CAZYOL01. The sequence goes on along the minus strand of CAZYOL010000090.1, from coordinate 554 downwards.
CCCCGTGCTGGAGCTCCTCGTGGGTGAGCACGCGCAGGCCTCGGGTGCGGGCGTCTCTGTGCCCCTCGAAGGAGAAGTTCACCTCGTCGATGCCGCGCCGCTCGGCGGCCGCGCCGAACTCGGCCTCGGCACCGCGGGCCGCGCCGCTGAAGAGAACGCAGTCTTCGGGCTTCATGGGGGGTCCTCCTTGGCCCGCAGAGGATGCCCGATCCCCCTCCTGCGTGCCCGGCGCCGGGGCGGCGGCGGGGCTCAGCCGCGCAGCTCGCGCTTCAGCACCTTGCCCGTCGGACCCTTGGGCAGGGCCTCGGCCAGCTCGACGATGCGCGGATACTTGTAGGCGGCCAGCCGCTCCTTGCAGTAGGCGATCACCGCCTCCGGGCAGAGCTCCGCGCCGGGACGCGGAACCACCACGGCCTTGACCTCCTCGCCGTGGCTCTCGTGCGGAACTCCGAGCACCGCGGCCTCCAGGATGGCCTCGTGGCCGAAGAGCACCTCCTCCACCTCGCGCGGATAGACGTTGAAGCCACCGCGGAGGATCATGTCCTTCTTGCGAT
>CAZYOL010000089.1:335-16786 GCA_964649065.1 uncultured Spirochaetales bacterium | reverse complement strand
TGGACACGCTGGACCAGCGCCTGCAGGCCGCCCTTGGCCAGGCACCAGAGGCCATGGCCCAGCACCCGGAGCGACGTCCGCGCGGCAGGCGCGTGCTGGCGCTCCACCCAGGCGTTGACCGCGCCCACGCGCAGCGCCCGGCGCAGGATCCAGCCGAGCCGCATGCGGCTGGCGGGCACCGTCTCGTGCACCACGGCGTCGTCCGCCCACACGATCCGGTGTCCGAAGGCCGTGAAGCGGCGGAAGAGCTCGCTGTCCTCGCCGCCCGAGAGCGCCAGTCGCTCGTCGAAGAGGGCCTGCATGGCTTCGAGCGCCTCGGTCGCGACCAGCACGTTGTGGGTGTAGGCGGTGTTGCGGGGCGCCCCCTGGGCATGGCGCGGACGCTCGAAGAATCCGCCGTCCCGGATCCAGGCCGGCGGCTCGTCCTCGAACTCGGGTAGACACGGTCCGGTGACGGCCTGGGCCGGGTGCTCGCGAAGAGCGCGCAGCAGGGCCGCCAGCCAGCCGGGCTCGGGCACACAGTCGTCGTCCAGGAAGGCGATGGCCGGCTCGCGCAGGGCCAGGGCCAGCGCGCGGTTGCGGGCCTGGGGGATCCCGCGCCGCTTCTCCTGGGCGTAGATCAGCGGGTAGGAGACCCGGGCGGCCAGCTCGCGACAGGTCTCGGCGGCCGAGCCCGCGGCGTCGTTGTCCACCACCACCACCCGCATGCGGATCGACGCGGGCAGCCGCTGGGCCTCCAGCGCTCCGAGCAGGCGCGCCAGGCCCTGCGGCCGGCGAAAGCTCACCACGCAGACCGCGACGCTCCGAGGCCCGGGGTGCCCTTCCGAGCCCGCGCACTCCATGGCCCGGGCATCGGCCACCCGCGCCGCCGGGTGAAGCTCAAGGCGGGCGCCGAACGCGACGAAGGATCGGGACGATGGACCTCGAGCTTGCCGCCTCGCGAAGGCCGCGGCGCATCGCCTTCGTCACCGACGAGTTCCCGAGCGAGTCGCCCGACGCCGGCGGTCTGGCCAGCTACCTGGGGCGCATCACCCGCGTCCTGCACGAGCAGGGCCACGAGGTCGAGGTGCTGACCCGCACCTCGGGCAGCGAGCGCGTCCTCGACTGGCACGGCGTGCGCGTGGAGAGCGTGCGCCCGGAGGGTGCCGGGCGGCAGGGCTTCGAGGGGCTGCTGACGCGGCTGCAGTGGCGGGCCGTGCCCGGCGAGCTGGCGATCCGCCTGCGCACCGCCCTGGCGCTGGCGCGCGTCTTCGCCTGGCGCGACAACGTGAGCCGCTTCGACTGGGTGCAGAGCTCGAGCTGCGGCCTGTCCGGGCTCTTCCTGCGGCGCCGCCCGGGCCTGCGGCACCTGGTCCGCATGAGCTCGATTCGCGACGCCTGGCTCGAGGCCGACGGCGTGCGGCCCGGCCTCGTCGACCGCCTCATCGCCCGGCTCGAGGCGAGCTGCGCCCGGCGGGCCGACGTGGCCTACGCGCCGAGCCGCTACCTCGCAGAGCGCCTGCGCCACGAGCGAGGCCTGGACGTCGCCGTGCTGCGGCCGCCCGCGCTGCAGGAGACCAAGCTGGAGCAGCTCCCGTCGCTGCGCATCCCGCAGCGCTACCTCCTCCACTTCGGGAACATCCAGCGCCGCAAGGGCTCGGAGCTGCTGGCGGCCGCGCTGCCCCGGGCCTGGCAGCGCGAGCCGGAGCTCACCCTCCTCTGGGCCGGGCGCAGCGTGCCGCCGGCGCTGGTGCACCGCTTGCTGGAGAGCTTCGGCGAGGGCGAGGCGCGCGTGCGCTGGCTCGGCGCCCTGCCCCGCTCCGCACTGCTCCCGATCGTGGCCCGGGCCCGGGCCAGCGTGCTGCCCTCGCTGGCCGACAACCTGCCGAACACGGCCATCGAGAGCCTGTGCCTGGGCGTTCCGGTGATCGCCCTGCGCGGTGCGAGCCTCGACGAGCTGGTCGAGGACGGGGCCAGCGGAGCGCTGACGGCGGCAGATCCGGAGGCCCTGGCCGACGCCCTGGTGCAGGCCTGGCGCGGCGAGGCTCGCTGGATCGGCGAGGGCTTTCGGCGCCCGGCGGCGCTGCAGGCCCTGCATCCGGATCGGGCCGCGCGCGAGCTGCTGGCCCTGGCAGACGGGGCTCAGCCGGGGTGAGGCCCCTGCGGGCGGCCTTCGTCACGGCGGAGTTCCCCAGCGAGCCGGGCGGCGGCGGCCTCTCCACCTACTTGGGACGCATGACCCGGGCGCTGCGCGACGCCGGCTGCGAGCCCGAGGTCTTCGTGCTGAGCCGGGCCGCGCCGGGGATCGTCGAGTGGCACGGCGTGCGGGTCGAGCGGGTGCCCCGGGTCGAGACGAGCCGGCCGGCGCGGGCCGCCCTGCGCGCCTGTCGGGCGCTCGGTCGCCGCGCCTGGCAGACCCCGGTGGCGCTCGGCTGGCACGCGCGCTCCCTCGCCCGCGCCCTGGGGCGCCGTGAGGCCCGCGCGCCCTTCGACTTCGTGCAGAGTGCCGACTACCAGTCGACCGGCCTGTGCGTGCCCCGCTCTCCGCGCAGGCCTCATCTGGTGCGCATCAGCAGCTCCGCCGCGCTCTGGGCCCGGGCCGACGGCGACGACTCGCCCCGCAGCCGCTGGCTCCACCGCTGCCAGCTCGCACAGCTGCGCCGCGCCGATCGGCTCTACGCGCCGAGTCGCTTCCTGGCCGAGCACTTCGAGCGCCATCATGGCCTGTCCGTCGAGGTGCTGAGGCCGCCGGTCTTCCGCGACGCGAGCCCCGCGGCGAGCGCGCCGGCGGGCCTTCCCAAGCGCTACCTGCTGCACTTCGGCGGGCTCTGCGGCGTGAAGGGCAGCCCCGTGCTGGCCCGGGCCCTGCCGTTGGCCTGGGAGCGCGAGCCCGAGCTGGCCATGGTCTGGGCCGGGGCCGACCGCCAGCGGCGCATGCCCGAGTGGCGGGCGCTGTGGGGCCCGCACCGACACCAGATCGTGTGGCTGGACGCCCTGGAGAAGCCGGAGCTCTACGCCTTGCTGCGCGATGCCGAGGCCTCGGTGCTGCCCTCGCGGGTGGACAACCTGCCGAACGCGGCCCTCGAGAGCCTGCTCTTCGGCATCCCGGTGATCGCCAGCCGCGGCGCCAGCCTGGACGAGCTGGTCGAGGAGGGACGCAGCGGCGCACTGGTTCCGATCGGCGATGCCTCCGCCCTGGCCGAGGCCATGGTGCGCGCCTGGCGCGGCGAGGGAGCCGTCCGGCGGGGCTTCGAGTGGCGCTCGGAGATCGCCGCCGCCATGCGTCCGGAGCGTGCCGTCGAGGGCCTGCTGCGCCTGGCGGGCCTGGGCCGGGAGCGCGCGGGATGAGCCGCGAGGACCAGCGCCCGCCGCGCGTGAGCGTACTGCTGGTGGTGCGCGACGGGGAGGCCACGATCGCGGAGGCGGTGGAGAGCATCCTGGCCCAGAGCCATCGCGACCTGGAGCTGGTGCTGGTGGACGACGGCTCGCGCGACGCCACGGCGGAGCGCGCGGAGCGGGCCGCCCGGGGCGACCCGCGGCTGCGGCTCTTCCGCGAGCCGGCCCGCGGGCTGGCGACCCAGCTGAACGGCGCCGCCGAGCGCGCTCGCGGGCCGCTGCTGGCCCGCATGGACGCCGACGACGTCGCCCATCCCGAGCGCCTCGCCCTGCAGGTGCAGTATCTCGACGCCCATCCGGAGTGCCTGGCCCTCGGCTGCGAGGCCCTGCGCGTGGATCCGCAGCGGCGACCCCTGGGCCGGCTGGGCGTGGCCCTGGACCACGCCGCCATCGAGTCCGAGCTGCTGGCCGGACGCGGCGATGCGTTGCTCCACCCGACGCTGGTCATGCGCCGCGACGCCTTCGAGGCGATCGGCGGCTACCGCGTCGAGTACGACGTGGCGGAAGACCTCGACCTGCTGCTGCGCCTCGCCGAGCGCGGGCGCCTGGCCAACCTGCCGCAGCCGCTGCTGGAGTACCGCCAGCACCTGGGGAAGGTGAGCGGGCGGCGCAAGGGCACGCAGCGGCGCCGGCAGGACGCCGCCCTGCGCGAGGCCTACGCGCGGCGCGGGCTTCCCAGCCGGGGGCTGCCCCGGCGTCCGCCGGTGCCCGAGGAGCTCTCCGCCGCCGACGCCTGGCACCGCTGGGCGTCGTGGGCCCTCGAGTCGGGCCAGCGGGCCACGGCACGTCGCTACGCCTTCGCCGTCTGGCGCCGCGAGCCGCTGGCTCCGCGCTCGGCTCGCCTGCTGCTGCGCGCGCTGCTGGGATGGCGGCGCGGGCCCGCCGCCGCGCAGCTCGCCCCTGCGCCGCACGGCCCCGGCTCCTGAGCGGCGCTCGGGCCGCGCTCAGGAGAGGTAGCGCTGCAGGTACTCCTGGATGCGGCGGTCCGCACCCTCCTCCATCTCGTCCTCGAGGAGGCGGATGGCCGTGCCCTCGAAGTGGGCGCGCTCGGTGCCCCCGAAGACGAGATCCGGACAGCCGGCCTTCCGGTAGGTCGCTCGCCAGGCCAGCTCGAGCCAGGCCTCGCCCAGCACGGGCGCGCTCACCGGCACGACCCGGCGCTCGTCGAAGCGGCGGTCGAGCTGGTTCACCGCGTCGCGGAGCCGCGCGAGAACCTGCTCCCGTCCCTCGAAGCGACCGCCCAGGGGCTCTCCGCCGCTCACGGTGTAGGCCGCGTCGTCGCAGAAGAAGGGCTCGAGCCGACTCCAGTCGTCGTCGGCGTAGGTCTGCTCGAAGGCCGCTGCGTACTCGAGAAAGCGCTTGGTGGGGTCCATCGGTCCCTCAGCCCAGACCGTTCACGACGATCAGGCTGCCCGGCGTGGAGTCGAGGCGCAGGGGCAGGATCTCCTGGTACGCGGGCGAGTCGTACCAGGCGCGGAAGGCCTCCTCCGACGGGAACTCGAGGATGACGGTGCGCGGGTACGGAGCCTCGCCCTCGATCACGCGCGGCGACTCGTCGAAGCCCAGGATGCGACCGCCTCCGGCCTGGATCGTGGGGATCACCTTGGCGACGTACTGCTCCAGCATCTCGCGGTTCTCGATGCGCCCCTGGGCGACGGCGTAGACGGGCATCTCGGCTCCTTCCTGCCTGCGGGCTGTGGCTCTCGGCGGCACTGTAGTCGATCGCCTCAGGCCCGGTCGACGCGGCACTGATAGCAGCCCCAGCGCGAGCGGACGTGCACGTAGGCCACCGTGGGATCGGCGAGGACGCGGGCGCAGGCCGCGGCGAGCTCGCGGCCCGGCAGCACCTGGCCGGTGTCGTAGCGGATCCAGTCCCGGGCGTCGTAGCCCCGGATCACGGCCGGCTCCAGGTGGACGAGCCAGCCCGGTAGCTCCCGGCCCTGGTAGCGCTGGCAGCGCTCGCGGTGCAGGAAGATCGGCCCGACCTCGGCGTAGGGCTGGGGCTGCGCGAAGGGTCGGTAGGCCGCCACCAGATTCTCCTGACCCTGCGCGACGAAGCCCAGGCAATGTCGGCAGGGGCTGGGAAGCCCGTCGTGGGGCCGGACCCGCGCCGGCTGTCCGTGGGCGTCGGGTCCGCCTCCGCGTAGCCGCTCGTAGTCCGCCGTCGGAATCCCGCTCACTCGAAGCTGCATCGAGGCTCCTCCTCTCGCAGCGCAGAGTGCCGGTCGGTCCCTGCCCCGGCTGGCCGGATCCGGCCCTCGATGGGGCGCGTGACGTCGGAGGCCCTGGAGTGGACGATTGCCCGGGAGGGCTCAGCCGGGGAGTCGCCCCGCGGCCCGCAGCCGGCCCTCGATCCAGCGATAGGTGATCTCCAGACCGCGCTCGAGCGAGGTCTGCGGCACCCAGCCCAGCACTCGTCGCAGCTGGGTGTTGTCACTGTTGCGGCCGCGCACGCCCTGGGGCTTGCTCGGGTCGTGGCGCTTCTTGACCGGCTTGCCCGCCACCTCGGAGACCAGGTCCACCAGCTCGTCGATGCTCAGCATGCGGTCCTGACCCAGGTTGAGGGGCTCCGCATGCCCGGAGCGCATCAGCCGCTGCAGACCCTCCACGCAGTCGTCGACGTAGCAGTAGGAGCGCGTCTGGCGGCCGTCCCCCCAGATCTCGATCTCGTCGCCGGGCCGGGCCAGGGCGATCTTGCGGCAGAAGGCGGCGGGGGACTTCTCGCGGCCTCCGTCGTAGGTCCCGAGCGGCCCGAAGATGTTGTGGAAGCGCACGATGCGCGTCTCCAGGCCGAAGTCCTCGCGGTAGTGCCGGCACTGGCGCTCCGCGAAGAGCTTCTCCCAGCCGTAGCCATCCTCCGCGGCGGCCGGGTAGGCCTGCTCCTCCCGCAGCGGGCTGACCTCCGCCTCGCCCTGCAGATAGCCCGGGTAGACGCAGGCCGAGGAGGTGTAGAGGAAGCGACGGGCGCCCTGCAGGCGGGCGGCCTCGAGCATGTGGACGTCGATCAGCACGTTGTCGCGCATGATCTCGGCCTTGTGCGCCTCGATGAAGCCGATGCCGCCCATGTTGGCGGCCAGGTGGTAGACCTCGTCGATCTGGCGCAGCGCCTGCCAGCAGGCCTCGGGACGGCGCAGGTCGAGGATCTCGAAGGCGTGGGCGCGGCTCGGCTCGTACTCGGGGAGCTTGCAGTCGACGCCGCGCACCCACCAGCCCGCCTGCACCAGGGAGCCCACCAGGTGATGACCGATGAAGCCGCCGGCACCGGTCACGCAGACGCGCCCTCGGAAGCTCACGAGGGCGCCCTGCGGTCGAGGACCAGCTGAAGCGCCAGCCCCAGCGCGAAGCGGGGGTTGTAGAGCAGGTAGCGCCGCCACAGGCGGCGAGGCTCCTGCAGGAGCCGGAAGAGCCACTCCAGCCCGGCGGACTGCATCCATCGCGGGGCCTGGTGCTTGGCGCCCGACAGGAAGTCGAAGGCGGCCCCCACGCCGACCAGCGCGCAGGGCAGCGCGGCCCGGTGGGCGGCCATCCAGCGCTCCTGCTTGGGGCAGCCGAGACCGACGAAGAGCACGCGGCAGCCCGAATCGAGGATGGCCCGATCGACCTCGGCCTCCTCTCCGGGCTCGAGCGGCCGGAAGGGCGGGCTCATGCGGAAGGTCACCTGCAGGCCCGGGTGGCGGTCGACGAGTCGCTCGACCAGCGCCTCGAGGACCTCGGGGCTGCCGCCGTAGAAGCCCACCGGCAGGCCTTCGGCGGCCGCCCGGCGGCACAGCAGCTCGGTGAGGGTCGGGCCGTAGACGCGCGTGGCCCCGGGCACGCCCAGCCAGCGCAGCGCCCAGACCAGGGGAACACCGTCGGGAGTCACGAGATCCGCCGCGTTCACGAGGCGGCGGAAGCTCCAGTCGTCGACGCCCTCCATGACCATGTGCACGGTGGCGACGCAGACCGTCCCGCCCACGCCGCTGCGGCCTCGCTCCAGGATGCTACGCGCGGCCGCGTCGTAGCGGGTGGCGTCGACCCGCAGGCCGAGAATCCGGCGCGAGGGGGCGGGCGCCGGCGCGTCCCGGCGCTTGCTCTCCGCCGCGGCACCCGGGGGCGCGGGCGGAGCGGGAGCCTTCTCGAGCGCCGGAGAGCCGAGCATCGAAGGGCGTATCGGCAGGCGGCGCCCGAATCTTGGGTCAGCTGCACGCCGCCGCGCAGGCAGCTCCGCCGCTCAAGCCCCCCGAGACCGGTGCCGATGCAGCTCCCGAATCGTTCGGAGCGGCCAGGGATCATGCGACGCGCAGTCCTTCTCGCGGCGCTCCGAGTCGGGGCCGCAGCTCTCGGCGCAGCCCTGCTCGCCTGCGGCCCCGCGAGCGAGCCGCGGAGTGCGCCGCCGGGGGCCTGGGTCGGCGGCGAGGCGGCCGTGCTGTCGACCCTGCTGGAACGCCTCGAGACCCTGGAGGGTACGCGCCTCGCTCGGGAGGCAGCCCGCCTGCGGCAGGGGCTCCCCGACTGCCCCTGGGTCTCCGCAAGCGATCCGGAAGGTGCGCTGGGCGCGGCCCTGCGGAGGCTGCGCTGCGCCGAGCCGGGAGCGGGCGGACCCGATCCGGGGGCGTGGCTCGGCTCCGATCCCCTCGGCTTCCGACTGCCGCTGGACGCCGGGTCGACGGCGCTGCGGGGCTCGCTGCGCGAGGACGGCAACGACCTGTGGCTGCGGCTCACGCTTCCGACCTCCGGCCTGGGCGGAGCGCTCGACCTCCTGGTGCCCGGCGACGCGCCGCCCGGGCCCGGCGTGCTGGCCCGGGACGAGGCGCTGATCCACGCGCGGCTGCGGCCCGAGGCAGGCCTCGACCTGGGAGCCCTGATTCCCGAGGGCGGCCAGGCCGACCGCCTCTTCCGCATGAAGAGCGAGCTCTTCAGCGGCCTGGTGCTCGACGGGAGCTGGGAGGCCGCGGTCTACCTGCCCGAGGCGGGCCGGGCCATGCCGGACGCCGCGCTGGCGGTCGGCTTCTCGCAGCGCGCCGCCGCCGTCGCCGCCATGGAGGGCTTCGTCGCCGACCTGCGCGAGGCCTGGCCGGTGCGGCGGAGCTTCTTCGCCGTCGGCGACGCCGAGGGGGCCTGCCTGCTCGATCTCAGCGTGCTGCCCGAGCTGGCCCCCTGCTACGTCGCCGGGCAGCGCGCGCTCGTGATCGGCTGGAACCCGGCCAGCCTGCGCCGTGCGCTGAGCGCCGGCGCGGCCCACGGACCGGCAGAGCCCCTGGTCGTCGACCTGGCCGGGGTCGAGCGGGCCGATGCTCGCCTCGCCAGCGACGAGACGGCCAGCGCCCTGCGCTGGCCCTGGCGGCGCGTGAGCGCCGCAGCCCGCCACGAGGCCGAGCGGATCGAGGTCCGGGTGCGGCTGGAAGGCGCGCCCGGAGGCGACACGTGAGCTGGCGCCTGGCCCTGCTGGCGGCGGCGGTGGTGGGGGCGCTGGCCCTGGGCTGGGTCTCCGTCGAGCGCACGCGGGGCCAGCTCGCCGCCCTGGAGATCTGCGAAGCGGCCCAGCGGGGAGACTGGGCCGCAGCGTTCGTCCCACCGGCTCCTGCGGGAGCCGGCGAGTCGGCGCGGGCGGCGGCCGAGTGCCGCTGTCTGGCGCAGCTGGCGAGCGAGCGGGGCGAGGCCTGCGTCGCGCGGCTCGAAGAGATCCTGAGCGATCCGGAGGCGGACGGCTGGGCGCCGCGCGAGGAGCTCTCCGTCCACCTGATCCAGACCTGGCGCGAGGCCGGGCGCCGGCTGGAGGCCGCGGAGCTGGCCCGGCGCGCCGCCGCCGCCCATCCGCACAGCCCGCCGCTCTTCTACCTCGAGCTGCTCACGCGCTCCGGAGTCGAGGACGAGGAGCGGGTGCTGGCCGAGCTCGCCGAACGCGTCGCCGGCGGCGGCCCGGGCAGTGGGCGCATGCGCCTGTCGCTGGCCGAGCGCCACCTGCTGCGAGGCGATCCGGAGAGCGCCCTGGCGATCCTGGAGGCCGCGCCGGCGCCCGAGGATCGGGACCGCTGGTTCGAGGCCCGGGCGCGCGCCCACGCCGCGAACGACGACCTGGCCAGCGTGGCCAGGACCTTCGAGGCCTGGAGCCGCGCCGGCGCCGAACGCGACCCGCTCGTCGCCCGCTACGCCCTGACGCTGTCGCTCGCCGGCCTGAAGGATCCGCAGCGCTCGCCGGTCGAGCTGCTGCGCGCCGGGCTGGCCGCCGCCGAGCGGGTGGGCGACGACGGCCTGCGCGAGGCCCTGGCGATTCGCCTGATCCTGACGCTGGTCAACCGCGGCACGCCGCAGGAGGCCATCGCCGTCTACGATCGCTACCGAGACGAGCTGGCGCTCGAGGGCCTGTCGCGCGACGAGCTTCTGCGCTCGGCGAGCCACGGCGCGCTGGCCGGCGCCGCGCCCGCGCAGCGTCGCGGCGAGCTCCGCTTCCGCGTGAACGCGCCCGAGCCCGGCGACGAGCTGTGGCTCGCGCCGGGTCCGGGCAGCGCCTCGGACGCGCCCTACGAGCGGCAGCCCGTGCCGGCGTCGGGCGACGTCGCCGCCCCGCGCCCGCTCGGCCTGCACCCCCCCCGCTGGGTGCTGCGCGACGCCGAGGGACGCCTGCGGGCGTCGGGCACGGCAAACCCCCGCCCCGGAGCGCCCGTGCAGGTCGAGGTCGAGCGGCGCCCGCCGCTGCCGCCGGCGGCCTTCACGCCGACGCGCCGCCCGGCCGACGGCCGGCGCCGCGTGCTGCTGCTGCTGCCGGACTGTCAGGACTGGCGCATCGTGCAGTACCTGCGCATGCGCGGGGAGCTGCCCGTCCTGGATGCGCTGCTGACGAGCGGCTACCGCGCCGTCCTGCGGAGCGATCCGCCGCTCACCGCCGCCGCGCTCGAGAGCCTGGTCTGGCCGGGCCGACACTCCGGCGCGTCGTTCGTCGGGCTGCTCCACCAATTGGGCGTCGAGCTGGCGGGCCTCTCCTCGATCGGCGACAACCCCTTCGCCGCGCTCTCCTGGCTGCTGCCCGAGGAGGAGGACCTCTTCGCCGTGATCGGCGCCGGGGAGCGCAGCGCGGCAAACCTGCTGCTGGCCCACGGCGGCATCCGCGCCGGGCGCCACGGCGAGGTGACCGGCCCCCGCGGCGAGCGCCGCCTGGCGCCGATCGGCCGCAGCGCCCGCGACCTGGATGCCGCCGAGCGCGAGCGCTTCCCCGGCCTGGCCGGCGAGCTGGCCGAGCGCGACGCGCTGCACCTGCGCACCATTGCCGCCGAGCTCGACGTCGCGGAGCAGCTCGCCGGCGCGACGGAGCCGGACCTGCTGATGCTGCGCATCGAGCCCCTCGACATCCTCACCCACGCCCACTTCGCCGAGGCCGTCCAAGACGGCCAGGACGACGGGGCCGGCCTGCTCTTCTCCGTGTACCGATACCTGGACTGGCGCCTGGGGCACATCCACGATCGCCTCGATGCCGACGACGTGCTGATCGTCATGTCCGATCACGGCATCCGCACGGCCATGGAGCACTCGCTCGACGCCCTCTTCGTGGCCGTGGGCGAGGGCGTGCCTCGCGGCCGCGCCGAGGGCATGCCCGAGCTGCGCGGCGTCCCCGCGGTGCTGGCCGACCTGCTGGGCGTGTCCCACGACTGGCCGCGCACCGGGGTCGCCCCCTGGTCGGCCTCGTTGCCAGGGGCGGACGAGCGCACCATCCTGGGTCGGTCGTCCCAGCCGTAGGAGGCCCCGCTGCCCCGCGTCGGCCTGGTGTTCCTCACCGGGGTGATCGCCATCTCCTTCGCCGCGATCTTCGTGCGCCTGGCCGAGCCGGCGCCGCCGATCGTGACCGGCTTCTACCGGATGCTGTTCGCGACCCTGGGGATCGGCGGCTGGCTGCTGCTCCGGCGCGTCCCGATCTGGACGGACCGACCTTCGGGGCTGCTGGCCCTGCTCGCGGGAGTGGCCTTCGGGCTGGACCTGAGCTTCTGGCACCTGTCGATCGCAATCACGCCCGTCGCCGTCTCCACCCTGCTGGTGAACACCCAGCCGATCTACGTGGGGCTGTGGTCGGTGCTGGTGTGGCGCGAGCGAGCGGGGCCGGCGCTGTGGGCGGGCGCCGCGCTGGCGGGCCTCGGCACCTGGCTGCTGGTGGGGCTCGACGAGCTGGGCTCGACGCGCCCGACGGGCGCCGGCCTGGCCCTCGCCGCAGCCGGCTTCTACGCGGCCTACCTGCTGCTGATGAGCGTCGCCCGGCGCGGCCTCGACGCGGCGCCCGCCATGGCCCTGATGGCTGCGTCGGCGACGCTCACCCTCGGCGTCACGGCGAGCCTGCGCGGAGAGCCCTTCACGGGCTTCCCGGCCTCGTCCTGGCTGGCCCTGCTGGGGCTCGCGATCTGGGTGCACGGCGTCGGCGTCATGGGCGTCGTGTGGTCGCTGCGCTATCTGCCGGCCACGCTGGCCTCCGTCGCGCTGCTGGGCCAGCCCCTCGGCACGGCCCTCTGGGGCTGGCTGCTCCTGGACGAAGCGCTGGCGCCCCTCCAGCTCGGGGGCGGAGCCGCCGTGCTCTTGGGCATCGGCCTGGCCTCGCGCAGCTCCCAGCCCCGCCCGCCTCCGCCGAGCGGCTGAGGCGATCTCGCGAGCTCGACGAAGTCGGCCCCCCCCGAGCGGCCGGGCCCCCTCGGGTCGGGTACCGTCGCGGCCAGGCGAGACGGAGGCAAGAGCCATGATCGAAGTCCACCACCTGGAGCAGTCGCGCTCGCATCGCATCCTGTGGCTGCTGGAGGAGCTCGGGCAGGAGTACGAGGTCGTGAGTTACGCGCGCGACCCCCAGACCTTCCTGGCCCCCGAGTCCCTGGCCGCCATCCACCCGCTGGGGAAGTCGCCGGTGGTGCGCGACGGTGACAGCGTGCTCTTCGAGTCCGGCGCGATCCTGGAGACGCTGGCGGAGCGCTACGGCGAGGGCCGCCTGGCGCCCGCGCCCGGCACGCCCGAGGCGCTGCGGCACCGCCACTGGATGCACTACGCCGAGGGCTCCCTGATGCTGCCACTGATGATGAAGCTCTACCTGAGCCGGCTCGGGGACGGCGCCGAGGGGCTGATGCCCCGCGTGCACGAGGAGCTCGAGCGGCACGTGGGCTACGTGGAGTCGGAGATCGAGGGCCGGGACTACTTCGTGGGCGACGCGCTCACGGCCGCCGACATCCAGCTCTCCTTCCCGGTGCAGCTCACGCGGATGCTCTACGGCATCGACTCCTTCCCCAACCTGGCGAAGTTCCTCGACCGCGTCGCCTCGCGTCCCGCCTACCACCGGGCCATCGAGCGCGGCGGGGCCTTCGGGCTCGGCCCCGCGGTCTGAGGGCCGCGGCCTCGATCGGCGGCATGGCGGCTCCGGTACCCTGACCCATCGCATGCGCATCGGCATCGTCAGCGACACCCACAACAACCTGCGCAGCTGCGCCCGGATCGTAGAGATCTTCAATGCGGCCGGCGTCTCGCGCGTGCTCCACTCGGGGGACATCACCCAGGCCAAGACCCTGCGGGTCCTGGCCGACCTGGAGGCGCCGCTGTGCGGCGTCTTCGGCAACAACGACCTGGAGCGCGACTCCCTCGAGCAGGCCTGTCGCGAGCTCGACCTCGACTTCTCGGATCCCCCGCTGCGAATCGAGTGGGCCGGGCGGCGCATCCTGGTCGTGCACGATCCGAAGGACCTGGACGCGCAGCAGATCGCCGCCTCGGACGTCGTCTTCCACGGCCATGAGCATCGCCTGGTCCTGGAACGCATCGCCGGCACCCTGGTGGTGAACCCCGGCGAGTGCGCCGGCCACATGCGGGGCCTGAATGCCGTGGGCCTGCTCGACCTGAGCCGCCTCGAGGTCGAGATCGCGCGCTTCTGAGGGTTGGAGAATGAGCTGGAAGCCCGAGGTCGACGGCATCGAGGAGCGCCGCCGCCGGGGCGGCCCGCCGGGCGGCCCCCCGGGGGGCGGCGCCCCGCCGCAGGCGCGGCGGGGGACCCCTCGGTGGCGCGCCCCCCGGGGGCCGCCGTGGGGGGGGGCCCCGAGGCGGTGGCCCGGCAGCACGAGCTGGGCCGGCTGACCATTCGCGAGCGCGTCGAGGCCCTGAGCGATGCGGGCTCCTTCCGCGAGCACGGTCCCATCGCGGGCGACTCGGAGCTCGACGAGCAGGGGGCGCTGCGCTCCTTCCAGCCCGCCAACTACGTGGTGGGCGTGGCGCGCATCGACGGCAGGCCGGTGGTCGTCGGCGGCGAGGACTTCACCCAGCGGGGCGGCTCGCCCTCGCCCGCGGGCCTGCGCAAGAGCGTGTACGCCGAGGACCTGGCGGCGCGCCACCGGCTGCCCCTGATCCGCTTCCTGCAGGGCGGCGGCGGCAGCGTCACCGGAGCCTCGGGCAAGGGCTACCGGCCGGATGCGGTCAACGCGCCGCACCGCTTCGCCTCGATCGGCCGGGTCATGGCCCAGGCACCGGTGGTCTCCGCGGCGGTCGGGGCGGTCGCGGGCTTTCCGGCGGCCCGCCTGGTCGCCTCCCACTTCTCCCTGATGACGCGCGGCACCGCGCAGGTGCTGGTGGCGGGCCCCGCGGTGGTGGAGCGCGCCCTGGGCGAGAAGCTCGACAAGGAGGCCCTGGGCGGAGCCGCGGTACACGCACGCAGCGGCGTCGTGGACAACGTGGTCGAGGACGAGGCCGAGGCCATCGCCTGCATCCGCCGCTTCCTCTCCTACCTGCCGAGCCACGTCTGGGAGCTGCCCCCGGTGCAGCCCGGCCAGGACGACCCGGAGCGCTGCGAGGAGGCGCTGCTCTCCCTGGTCCCCCGCGATCGGCGCAAGGTCTACGACCCGCGCAAGCTGCTGCGCCTGATCCTGGACCAGGACTCCTTCTTCGAGACGAGCCCGGGCTACGGGCGCAGCCAGATCACCGGCCTGGCGCGCCTCGCGGGGCGTCCGGTGGGCGTGTGGATCAACGATCCGCGCTTCTACGGCGGCGCCATGACGGCGGCGGCGGCCCGCAAGGTGCGGCGCTTCGTGGATCAGTGCGACGCCTTCCACCTGCCGGTAGTGGCCTTCGTCGACGAGCCGGGATTCATGATCGGCCAGGAGGCGGAGCGCGCGGGGACCATCCGCTTCGGCGCCGAGGCGCTCTTCGCGGTGGTGCAGTCGCGGGTGCCGTGGGCCTCGGTGATCGTGCGCAAGAGCTACGGCGTGGCGGCCGCGGCGCACTTCGGTCCCGAGGCCTACGTGCTGGCCTGGCCCTCGGCGGAGGCCGGGGCCCTGCCCGTGGAAGGCGGCGTGGCCGTGGCCTTCCGGCGCGAGATCGAGCAGGCGCCGGACCCGGAGGCCCGTCGCCACGAGCTGGAGGAGGCCCTGGCCTCGCGCCGCTCGCCCTTCGCCCGGGCCGAGGCCTTCGGCGTGCACGACGTGATCGACCCGCGCCGCACCCGCCCCGCCCTGTGCGACTGGATCGGCTGGGTGGAGCCGCTGCTGCGCGCCCAGCTCGGCGTCCGCCAGCACCCCATCCGACCCTGAATCCGACTCCGCCCGGCTGCGTTTCGCTGCGCGCCCGCTCCGCGGGCTTGCGGGCGCTGGGCGAGCGAGGTCAGTGGGCTCGGGGACGTGCAAGGCGCGGCGCTAGGGCCGCCTGCGGCCACTCAATTCGCGCCGCCGCGCGGCCGATGCAGGGGCATGGCGGAAGGTACGCGCACCCGCGACTGGACCGTGATCGAGCCGGTCCGCGGCTGGGCCGACCTCGACCTGCTCGAGCTCTGGCGCCACCGCGAGCTGATCGGCTTCCTGGCCCTGCGCGATCTCCGGGTCCGCTACAAGCAGTCGCTGCTCGGCATCGGCTGGGCCGTGCTCCAGCCCCTGGCCACGATGGTCGTCTTCGGCGTGCTGTTCCGGCTGCTCCTGGGACGCGACCAGATGCCGAGCCTGGCGGGCGTTCCCTACGCCGTCTCCACCTACTGCGCCCTGGTTCCCTGGCAGCTCTTCGCCCGCGGGCTGAGCGCCTCCAGCGACAGCCTGGTGGCCAACCAGAAGCTCCTCACCAAGGTCTACTTCCCGCGCCTGGTCGCCCCGCTGGCCCCGCTGCTGGCCGCGGGCGTCGACTTCGCCTGCGCCTTCGCGGTGCTGCTGCTGATGCTGCTCGCCACCGGCCTGGCGCCCGGCCCGGCTGCGCTGGCCTTGCCCCTCTTCGCCCTGCTGGCCCTGGCGACGGCCCTGGCCTGCTCGCTGTGGCTCTCGGCCCTGAACGTGCTCTACCGCGACGTGCGCCAGGCCCTGCCCTTCCTGGTGCAGCTCTGGATGTTCGTGACGCCGGTCGTCTACACCACGGAGAGTCTCCTGGGGGACGCCCCGCCCTGGCTGCGCACGCTCTTCGCCTTGAATCCCCTGGCCGGAGTGGTCGAGGGCTTCCGCTGGGGTCTGCTCGGCGGCCCGGCACCGGATCCGCTGCTGCTCGGGCTCTCCGCCGCGGCGGTCCTCGGCCTCGGTGCCGGCGGCCTGCTCTTCTTCCAGCGCGTGGAACGCAGCTTCGCGGACCTGGTCTAGAGCCTTGGGGGAGCCCGCGATTCACGCCGAGGGCCTCTCGAAGCGCTTCCGGCTGGGGGCGAGCGGGGGCTGGCGTCGCCCTGCCTCGGCCAGGGCCGAGCTCTGGGCGCTGCGCGACGTCGGCTTCGAGGTCGCCCCGGGCGAGGCCCTCGGGGTCATCGGCCGCAATGGCGCGGGCAAGAGCACCCTGCTCAAGATCCTGGCCCGCATCATGCGACCGAGCGAGGGACGGGCACGGCTGCGCGGCCGGGTGGGCAGCCTGCTCGAGGTGGGAACCGGCTTCCACCCGGAGCTCAGCGGCCGCGAGAACGTCTTCCTGAACGGCGCGATCCTCGGCATGCGGCGCGCGGAGATCCGCGCTGTCTTCGACGAGATCGTGGCCTTCTCCGAGGTCGAGCGCTTCCTCGACACGCCGGTCAAGCGCTACTCCTCGGGGATGCGGGTGCGGCTGGCCTTCGCGGTCGCCGCGCACCTGGATCCGGAGATCCTGATCGTCGACGAGGTGCTGGCGGTCGGCGACGCGGCCTTCCAGGCCAAGTGCCTGGGCCG
>CAZYOL010000089.1:0-325 GCA_964649065.1 uncultured Spirochaetales bacterium | reverse complement strand
CGCGCCTTCTGCTGCAGGATGCGCGCATCGTCCTGCTCGACGAACCCTTCACCGCCATCGACGCCCGTACGATGGCGGATTTGATCGGTGTCGTTAAACGGTGGCACGGCGAGGGTCGGACGGTGCTCTTCGTCAGCCACAACCTGGCTGCCGTGCAGGCGCTGTGCGGCCGGGGCCTG
Source organism: uncultured Spirochaetales bacterium (assembly GCA_964649065.1). GTDB lineage: Bacteria > Myxococcota_A > UBA9160 > UBA9160 > SMWR01 > CAZYOL01. The sequence goes on along the minus strand of CAZYOL010000089.1, from coordinate 146 downwards.
CTGCTCGAGGAGGGCCGCGTCGCAGCCCGCGGCGACATCGCCGAGGTCGTCGACGCCTACCTGCACGGCGCGGCTGCCGCGGGCGCGGCCGAGCTCGGGCCCGAGCTGCGGCGCAGCGGCGACGGGCGCGCCGGCTATCGCCGGGC
>CAZYOL010000088.1:0-16875 GCA_964649065.1 uncultured Spirochaetales bacterium | reverse complement strand
GGCCGCGGCGCGCAGCCGCGCGGGCCGGCGCCGCGGGGCCGCAGGGCTCGACTATCCTCTGACCAGGACGCGGAGGGAGAGGCCATGAGCGTGAGTCCGGAGCTCCTGGAGATCCTGGTCTGCCCGGAGACCAAGCAGCCGGTGGCGCTTGCGACGCCGGAGCTGCTGGAGCAGCTGAACGAACGGATCCGGGCGGGCGGCCTGCGCAACCGCGGCGGTGAACAGATCGACTCGACCATCGACGAGGGGCTGGTCCGCGAAGACGGCAAGGTCCTGTATCCGGTGGAGGATGGGATCCCGGTGATGCTCATCGAAGAGTCGATCGAGCTGGAGGTCGATTGACCGGGTCGTAGGCCCGCCCTCCGCCGGCGGAGGGCGCTACTGGGCGAACTCGCGGCGCTTCAGCTGCTTCACGTACTCCAGCAGCTCCGGATCGGCGTTGACCAGGGCGGAGACCCGCTCCTCGAAGCTCGCCGCCTCGTGCCGCAGCGCCTCGTCCTCGACCTTGACCCCGAGTCCTTCGCACAGGCGCTGGACCAGGGCCAGGGCGCCCCTCGGGTTGGGCGAGGCCGCGATGTAGTGCGGAAGCCCGGCCCAGAGGCTCACGATCTGGACGCCGTCCCGGTGCAGCCGATCCGCGAGCACGCCGACCACGCCGGTAGGACCTTCGTAGCGCGAGGGCCGAACGCCGAAGGCCTCGAGGCCGCCGCTCGAGGTCGCGAAGCCGGTCACCTCGACGGGACGCGAGTAGACGACATCGGCCAGGTAGGCGCCGAGCAGCACGACCTGCTGGATCCCGAGGCGCCCGACCACCTCCGCGAGCTCGCTGCAGAAGCGGCGCCAGGACAGATGCGGCTCGACCCCCACCCCCGTGACGATCTCGCGGGAGGAGTCGATGGAGCCGTAGCGCAGTACGAGGCGCGGCCACTCGATCACCCGCGTCTCGCCCTCGTCGAGCCGCAGCGTCGGCCGCTGCACCGTGAAGTCGAGGTACTCCTCCAGGTCGAGCTCGCCGAGAGGCACTGCCCGCACGGCCTTCTCGAGGAAGCGCAGGGCCAGGCTCGCCGACTCGCCCGCGTCGTTCCAACCCTCGAAGGCCAGCACGAGCGTCGCCTCGGAGAGGACCGGCTCGACGTGCAGGGTGAGACCGGGCACCACCCGAGGTTCGCAGCTCGACCTGCCGCCCACAAGAGGGGTCCCAGCCCCGTCGAGGGCTTGCGGCGCTAGCGGTCCAAGCGGTAGCCGCGACCCCGCACCGAGACGATGTGGCGCGGTCGCGAGGGATCGGGCTCCAGGTAACGCCGCAGGCGCACGATGAAGCTGTCCACCACGCGGGTCTGGGTATCGGGGCGCAGCCCCCAGATCTCCTCGAGCAGCTCGCCCCGCGTCACCACCCGACCCTCGCGCTGCAGCAGCACCCGCAGGAGTCCCATCTCCCGCGTCGTGAGCTGGACGATCCCCTGGGGCGTCTCCAGCTCGAAGCGATCGGGGTGCACGGTCACCTCGCCGACACGGACGGCGCGGGGAGCTCCGGCCTCGTCGGCCACCCCGTCCCAGCGGCGTCGGCGCAGCAGACCGCGAACCCGCACCAACAGCTCGTCCAGGTGGAAGGGCTTGGTGAGATAGTCGTCCGCTCCCTCTTCCAGGCCGCGGACCAGGTCCTGGGTGGCGTCCTTGGCGGTGAGGATCAGGATCGGCGTGAAGTTCCCGGCGGCCCGGGCCCGCCGGCAGACCTCGAAGCCGGAGACCTCGGGCAGCATCAGGTCGAGCAGCACCAGGTCGAAGCGGTTCGCCTCACCCGTCAGCCGCTCCAGGGCCTCCCGCCCGTCGGTGGCGATCTCGACCTCGTGGCCCTCGGCCTCGAGGTTGAACTGCAGGCCTTCGGCCAGGTGAGACTCGTCCTCCACGACCAGGATCCGAGCCATCAGGAGGTACGGGCCGCCGCGCGGCCCGGGAGGACCGCCGCGCGCGTCTCCGGGGAGATCGCCGCGCCGACGGGAGCCGCCCGCAGAGAGACCACGAAGCGGCTGCCGCGGCCCCGCCCCTCGGAGCGGGCCACCACCCGGCCGCCCTGGCGGCGAACCAGGTAGCGGACGATGAACAGGCCCAGTCCCAGGCCGGCGGCAGTCCGCTGCACGTCCCGGCCCGCCCGGTAGAAGCGCTGGAAGATCTTCCGCAGCTCCTGCGAGGGGATGCCGATGCCCCGATCCGCGATCTCGACCTCGATGCGCCCCTCGCCCGTCTCGCGCAGGGCCACGTCGATCTCTACGGCCTCGCGCGAGTACTTGACCGCGTTCTCGAGCAGGTTCCGGAAGACCACCGCCAGCTCGGCGGCATCTCCGTAGGCGTAGGCACGGCCGTCGCTGCGCAGCCGGATCGCGCTTTCGGGGAGCTGGTGCTGGGCCCGGGCGCGGTCGACGCACTCGACGAGCAGGGCGTGGAGCGCCACCGGGGCCGCGTGCGCCTTGCGGCCGGGCACATCGGAGCGAGCCGCCGTGAGCACCTGCTCGACCGTGTGGTCGAGGCGCTCGACGTCCTCGCGCATGCGCTCCATGAAGTCGCCGCGGCGCTCCGCGCCGAGGTCGTGACGCGCCAGGGTGTCCAGGTAGAGGCGCAGCGAGGCCAGCGGCGTCTTGAGCTCGTGGGTCACGGCGTCGATGAAGGCGCGCTGCGCCTGGTTGAGGCGCATCTCCCGGACGACCCATATGGACAGCCAGAAGAGGCCGGCGATCAGCATCCCGAAGAACAGGGTGCCGAGCACGAGCAGCGCCCAGTCGAAGCTGGTGAGCCCGCGCGCCACCGTGCGGGCGTCGGTCATGACCAGCACGTACCAGCCGGCCGCCAGGGCGACGGCGAGGATCACCAGCACGATGCCGAGCGTCAGCGGCAGACCGATCGAACGCCGTGCCATGCTCCCTCCCGCTCTTCGAGGGTACGATACGCTGTGGGCTCCGTCGTGCTGAGCACCCACAGGATGAGCCGATGCTCCCCGCACCGCGGCCGCCGCTCGCACGGCGGCTGGAGGCCGCTCCTCGCCGGGCTCTCCGCCGCCCTGGGGCTGGCCGGAGCGTCGGGCGTCGCAGCGGGCCCGCCGCCGGAGGAGCGCTGTCCGACCCTGGGTGGCGGTCCCGGCGCCTCCTCGGGGGAAGACGCCATCCCGACGCCGCTGCGCGAGGGCATGCTGCTGCACCGCGAAGACCTGCTGCGCCTGCGTCAGCTCCTGCCGCCGGAGATCTGGCGGCTGCGCGAGGTCTTCTTCCACGACGGCATGCGCATGGAGATCGGCCCCTGCCACCGTCGCTATCCGGTGCCCGAATTCCACGCCAAGGCGACGGCGGAGCTGGGGGGGCGCGCGCGCCTCGACGCCGAGGGCAACCTCCGGGGCCACCTGGCCGGCGTCCCCTTCCCTCCCGATTCCATCGATCCGACGGCCGAGGATGCCGGCGCCCGCTGGGCCTGGAACCTGGCCCTGCGCTACCGAGGGGCCGGGCCGAGCGGGAGCTTCCGCATCACCGACTTCCCCTCGCGTACGGCCCGGGCCTTCGAGTACTTCGGCTCCTTCTTCTTCCTGCAGACGGCGCACCGCGCCGACCTCCGGGAGAGCGGCTACGCACTGCGCGAGGCCGAACGCAACCTGTGGGTCTCCGGCGGTCGCTTCGAGAAGCCCTTCAACGTTCGGCACGTGGCCTGGCGCCAGCTGCGCCCCCTCGAGACCGAGTCGGCCTACCGGGAGCCGGACGACACCTTCGTCTACGTGCCCACCATGCGGAAGGTGCGGAGGTCGGCCACGGCCTGGGTCGACGGCATCTACACGCCCAAGTACCGGGTCGGCTCCCTGGACGACGGGGGCGGCCTGGCGGTCGGAGGAGACCCCTTTTCCGGGCCGCAGGGCGGCCTCTATCCCACCGCCAGCCGCAGCACCTACGTGACCGAGGACATGCGCGCGGGCTTCACGGGCCTCTCGCTGCGGCCCAACGCCTACCGCTGGCAGGTGCTGGGCGAGCGCGAGGTGCTGGCGCCGCTGAACGGAACCCGCAGCGGCTACCCGCTCGATCGCGACCGCAACTTCGGGCCCAGCGGCCTCTCGGTGGGCAGCGATCGCTGGGACGTCCGCTGGGCGGTGGTGCTGCGAGGCATTCCGCTCGACCGCGGCGGGCCCTTCTCCCAGCTCGTCGTCTGGCTGGACTACCAGACCCAGCAGCCCCTCTACTGGATCACCAAGCAGCGCAGCGGCGAGATCGTCGACATCGCCGTCCTGGTCCACCGCTTCAGCGGCGACCTCTCCCGCTATCCCGAATGGCCCGACGGCGGCCGGGCCCTGGTCTTCGACCCGGTGGCCACCGTCTCCTACTCGCCGATCGAGGGGGGCACGGGCTGGCGGCGCGAGAGCTACGACTCAGGCTCCCTGCCGCCGGAGCCGGAGCTCGTGCAGCGCTACGTGTCGACCGACTCGCTCCTGCGCGGCAACTAGGCGAGCCGCCTAGAAGGTCCAGCGCAGCCGCAGGTAGACCTCGTCGCGGCGCCGGATCGCCGCCAGCACGTTGTCCACGCCGTCCAGGTAGGCGATGCCGGGGTTGCCGGGCAGCGGGGCCCGGTTGGTCGTGGGCCCGATGCCGTTGACCGGCATGGCCGTGAGCTGGGTGTTGCCGAAGAAGACGTTCATGCCGAGGGTGGCGGAGAAGGCCTCGGTGAAGCGGTAGCTGATGTTCGGCAGGATCCCTCCCGAGCCCGACTGGACGTCGAAGACGCTGACGAAGGTCGGGAGCAGGCGGTCCTGGAAGTAGCCGGTGAAGATCGCGAAGGTGAAGAGGATGTTCCAGGGACCGTTGCTGTTGAAGGAAGGCGAGTGGTTCGTCACGTACTGGAAGAACCACTGGCTGTTGATGAAGAAGGTGCGGTTCGCGTTCAGGAAGTTCACGAAGGTCGGCCGGTCCACGGAGACGGTCAGGTTGATCACGTCCGAGCGCGTGACGTTGCTGATGCTGTCCGCATCCGTGAAGGGCAGGCCCTCGATCCAGGTGAACTCGATGCCCCAGTTCGACTTGCTGACGTCCTCCGCGAAGTCCATGGAGACGCCGAATACGTTGCGCTTCTCGTAGGCCAGGGCGATTTCGCCGCCGCTGTGCCAGATGAAGTCCCGCCGCCCGAACTGGCCGTTGCCGCCCGCGCGAACGGTGTTGCGGTTCACGCCGGCGACGCTGAGGAAGCCCTTCACGTTGCGGCACAGATGCGGCGCATTGTAGGAGCACTGCTCGGCGTCGAAGGGGCGCTCCGGGTTGAAGCAATCGGGGTTGGCGGCGAATCCCGTGAAGACGGCGGGGTTCGGGACGTCGGGGCCGTCGTCGTCGGTGTTGCAGGAGGACACCACCAGGAAGCCCAGGAAGTTCCAGGAGGCGGCCGCCAGCTCGGTGCGAAAGATCTGGGCCTGGGAGACGGCGATGTCGAGATCCGAGGGGTTCTCGCCGACCCGCACCGAGACCACCTGGCCGGTCGAGGGATCGAAGCCCAGATTGAAATTGCCCAGGAACTCGTCTTCGATGTCCTGGATGTCGTTGCCGTCCAGATCCGCGACCTCGACGTCGAACTGGATGATGCCCGTCCCTCCCAGATCGCAGTCGACGATGGGGCCGGTGGGCCCGCCCTGCCGGCAGACCGGCTCCCCGGCGAAGCGGTCCGCGAACTCGCGTGCAAAATCGATGGTGCCGCCCGCCCCGTCGGGGAAGGAGAAGTTGCCACAGGGGGCGAAGTTCGTGCCGTCGCGTGCGTCGACGTTCTCGCTCTGGCCCGCCGCCACGAGCTGCTCGGCGCGGGCGTCGGAGAGGCAGCCCGCCAGGGGATGCCACAGGGTGCCGGCGCCGGTCAGCTCCTTCGAGCTGTCGGAGGCCCTGTATGTGCCGAGCTTGGAGGTCGAGTTGGTGAAGCAGGGCTGGAAGGCCGCCGTCCCGCCCTCGGGAACCTCGCCGTCGGCGTTGGCGCGCAGCGTCACGTCGACGTCGCCGATGCGGCCCACCGCGCCGGCGGAGGGCATCACCACGCCGCCACTCGCCCTCCGCGAGTTGCCGAACAGACAGCCGTCCACGCCGGGGTCGTAGCCGGTGTCGAAGGAGGCCTCGATGGCGGTCACGGCCCGGGTGACGGGGTCGCGTTCTACGAAGATGGCCTCGATCCCCCGGCAACCCGGCAGGATGATGAGACCGCCGCGACCGTCCGGACGGGTGCAGGTGGGCCCGAAGTCCCGCTGCTCGTAGACGCTGTCGGGCGTGCCGTCGAAGGCCAGCACCTGGGCCGTCCCGGGCTGGCGCCGGGTGCCGAAGGTCTGCCACTTGAGGGCCTCGGGTGCGAACTCCTCCTCGGTGAGCGGCGCCGTGCCCTCGATGCCGGGCCAGGCCTGCAGCAGCGCGCTGGCCTCCATGTTGAGCACGTCGATGCCGCCCCCGTCGGCGGGGAAGACATCGAGGGTTGCGGCGGCGATCTCGTCGAAGCTGTTGAAGCTCTGCCCGCTGGCAATGAACTGGACCCGGTCCGAGGAGTCGCAGCGGGTTCCGTAGAAGGGGCCGCAGCCGAGCAGCGCCTTCTGGGCGCTGGAGAGCGAGCTGTCCAGGGTGAGCAGATCGATCTCCTCCAGGGGCACCCCCGGCCCGCCGCCGTCGTGGTGGAAGCTGAACTGACGGCAGGGCCCGCCGATGACCGTGAAGAAGGGAATGCTCGAGTCGTCTCCGCGGTTGTCGTTGCAGGGCACCGTGAAGGTCGTGCCGAGCAGCGTGACCTGGTAGTCCGGGCTGTCGGGAGAACGGTTGATCGACCCGGACGAGGCGGTGATGACGCCGTCCCAGCGCGCGGCCTCCTCGGGGGTCGCGCCCAGCAGGTCCGGCCCCGGATCCCGGTTCATCGGGGCCAGCGGCGCGACCAGGGCCCCCGCGTTGCCCTTCGTGCTGTCGGCAACCGTGCGGGTGAAGCTGATGTTGCCTCCGCTGGGGTCCCCGGCCGAGAGGGCGCTGATGACCTCGCCGAGGGGAAGGTCCGAGAAGCCCTCGGCCAGCGGGGTGGGCGAGCCGAAGATGTTCCAGGCGCAGGCCCCCGGGTCGATGGCGGCGCCGATGCCCACGGTGAGGCTGCAGATCCAGGCGAAGATCTGCTGGTTGGCGTGGTGGAACTCGAGGGCGTTCTCGGCGCCCTGGAAGACGACGTCCGCTCCGGCGAAGCCCGCGGCGCCGCCGGACTTGAGACAGTCCGGGTCCGCCCCGACGCCGGCCGGGGCGTAGGCCCCGACGTTCTTCGAGTCCGTGACGCCGCGAACCCGCGGTCCGCTTTGACCGGCGGGCAGATTGTCGAACTGGTTGAGCAGCACGTCCCCCGAGCCGCCCGAGCCGTCGGCCCGCACGCCGATCTCGCCCCGGGGCGTGGCGCAGACGGAGCTGTAGAAGGGATCCAGAGCGGTGTCCGGATCCGGCGGCAGCGGGCGCCCGACGAGCGGGCGTCCGGAGTCGAGGTTCACCAGGCGCTGGTAGGACCAGATGCGGTCGATGAAGGGGAAGTCGTTGAAGCCGTAGAAGTCGGTGATCGCGAAGCTGAAGCGATCCCAGCGGAACTCGATTCGCCCGCCGATCTCGAGGCCCCGGATGTCCTCCCAGGGATCGGGCGGGCGGTCGATGCCGGCGACGCCCACGCCGGTGACGCTGTGGAAGAAGAGGCCGGTCGTGAGGCCACCGACCAGGTCGGGGGTGAAGGGCTCGCCGGCCGCACCCAGGTCGTTCGGCTGGAACTCGTCGAAGTTGAAGGCGAACTCCAGGCGGACGTCCTCGAGGGGGCCCACGTTGTACAGCGAGTAGACGCCGCGGAAGGCCCAGAGGGCGATGCGCGACTCCTCGAAGCTCGGCAGCGAGGCCAGGGCGAAGTCCTGGGGATTGAACTGGTCGGTGGTGCGGAAGAGCTCTGTCTTGCCCCAGACGATGTTCTGCTTGCCGATCCGGGTCCAGAGCCGGCTGTCCAGCCACTCGATGTCGACGTAGGCCTCCTTCAGCTCCCCCGTCTGCTGCTGCGCCTGACCCCGGTTGAAGGAGCGCCCGAGCTGGTCGAAGTTGAAGTCGAGCTCGTCGAGGTCACCGCTGGCCAGGGCCTCGCGCAGGCCCTGGCTGGGGATGTAGAGGCCCTGTGCCCGCTGCAGCCCCGGGTTGTCTGCGACGGGGGCCAGGCTCGGCAGATCGGGCGCGGGCCGGAAGGGCAGCTCGCCGGTGCCGCCGGGCCGGGATCCCACCTGGCTGCCGGCGACGAAATCGCCCCGGCCCGTCTCGAGGGCGATCACGACGTTGGTGAAGGGTTGGTCGCGCGTGGCCTGCGAGGGCTGACCGGTGCGGATCCGCTCGATGTTCGGGTAGCAGTTGGTGACGGGCTCCTGGCCCGTGCGGCCGCGCTCCGCGCCCACGTCCGAGGGATTGCGGCAGGGCACGATGCCGCTCCAGTCGCCGGCGAAGGCGTCCCCCGTGGTGTCGTTCTGGAAGAGGGTGGTCAGGGCCGGCACCCGGTTCTGCTCTGCCGGAGTGGCGCCGTTCGCCAGCTCGTCCTTCAGGTAGACGAGCGCCGGGTCGAGCGGGTCGCCGCCGGGGAGGTTGGGCTGGGGATTCCCGCGGTAGCCGTGCGTGGTTCCGGCGAAGCCGCCGCGGAAGGGGTTGGCGCGGTCGATCAGCAGGGCGTTCGCGTTGTTGCGGGCCGCGATGTCCGGGCGCCCGATCCGGTTGTCGGGGCGGAAGGGCCCGACGGGCAGGGTCTCCGCGCTGCCCGGCGCCCCCCGGAAGTCGAGCAGCGCGAAGCCGAAGTCGCGCCGGCGGCGATTCGGGGCCTCGAGGACGGCCTGATCGGCGGGGTCGAGGCGCGCGTTGACCTCCTCCACGACGGCCAAGGCCTCGGGGTCCGGATCGTTCGGGTCGATCACCAGGTCGAGGATGGCGTCCTGCTCGTCGGGATCGATGATCCCGGCATCGGCGAGCATCTGCCGATTCTGGAAGGGGCGCTGCAGGTCGAGCTGACAGGGAGGCCGGCTCGAGCCGATCGTGGCATTGAAGGTGCAGAAGGCGGGATCGTCGGAGAAGGCGAAGGTCCCGGTGAGGAGCGGGTTCGGGGGCACGAACCTGGGATTGATGTCGCCCTGGATGTTGTCCGCGCCACGGGTGGAGAAGAGGGTGTCGAAGCCGGGGAAGCCCTCGCGGGGGATGGGCTCCTCCAGGACGAAGGAGAGGGACTCGAAGCCGGGCGGCGGGTTGTTGTCCGGGACGTAGGGCGGCAGCGGCAGCCCCGTACCGACGTCGAGCTTCGGCGAGAAGCGCGGCGGGATGTCCGCGAGGCGCGTGTTCCCGATGCGCGGCACCGGCAGCACGGTCAGCAGGTCGGGGGGAGGCGACTTGACGCCGGGCTCCGTGATCGGGATGGAGCCGGAGAAGTCCACGTCGAGGGCGTTGCGCAGGCGGGTCGGCAGCTTGCGCGAACGGTCACCGTAGACGTCGGCGGAGCGCAGCATGCCGCAGCCGCGGGTCCACACGCAGTCGTAGCGACCCTCCAGCCGGACGAAGGCCTCGATCAGGTCCGTGGGCCCCCAGCCGTTGGACGCGACGTCGAACTCGATCTCGAGATTGAGGACGTTGTACCACTGGGCCAGGTCGAACTCTTCGGAGAAGTTGCTCGAGATCCCCCGCATCTGGATCTCGCCGAAGCCGTGAACCTGCAAGCGACCGTCGAAGGCCTCGATGGCCCGGGCATCGGGCGCGGCGGCGAGGGCAATCGGCAGAGCAACAACCAACCTGAGAGCGTACGTAGCGAGCCGAGCCGCCGAAGCAGCGCCCATGCAACCTCCCGTCTGCACTCCAGGGCGGCCCTCCGCATCGGGCCACCTGCTTTCCCAGACCGAGCGGCCGTCCCACTCCGAGCATGCGTCCACTCGGCGTCGAATCCGCAGGGCCTTCGGACTTATACGCCCGCGGGGCAGTGCAGTACAAGCCCTTTCTGGATGTGGTCTTTTCGCCACAACATGGCGCTGTGGAGGCTCGAGGGGGCCTGGCGCGGGGCCGGGACGCTCCCGGACGGCACGGCCGGCCGGGAGAAGCGGGCTAGCTGCCGGCGGGCTCGCCCTGCGGAGAGGACTTCGCGGCCGACTTCTTCCGGGTGGCCTTCTTGGCGCTCTTCTTCCGGGTGGCCTTCTTCCTGGAGGTCTTCTTGCCGGTCGTCTTCTTGCGCGTCGTCTTCTTGCGCGTCGTCTTCTTGCGGGTGCCGGGCTTGCGCGCGGCCTTCTTGCGGGTCGCCGCCTCCCCGCCTGCCTCGGAGCCGCCCCCGCGGCCCGCGCGCGGCGGGAACTCGAAGCCGTGGCGACCGGTCTTGCGCAGCACCAGGGTCGCCGAGAAGGGCCGACCGAAGCGCGACGTGAAGTCCGTCAACAGCTCCGTCTTGCCGGTGCCCAGGTAGACGAGTGCCTCCTCCCGGCTGATCTCCCGCTTGCACACGGTGCGCGGGAGCTGGAAGCCGCAGCTCTTGGGGCGGTCCTCGTCCTTGCCCAGCTCCTCCTCCTTGAGCTTGCGCTCGCAGACGAAGAAGGTGGGGGACTCGACGACCTGGCACTCCTCCTCGAAGGGGCAGCGCCCCAGGGGCTCCGGATTCACCTCGTACTCGGGCTGGTCGGAGACGCCCCCGGCCTCGTAGCCGGTGGAGCGCGTCTTCACCTTCCACTCGTCGCGGTCCAGCTCGAGGAAGCCCCGGTAGCTGCGGCCGTTGCGGGCGGTGAAGCCGTCGAGATCCCCGGTCTTGCCGTCCTGGATCAACGCGCGCACGCTCTGGCGGTCCAGATAGCGACCCGAGGTGTCCTTCCAGAAGCGCAGCGGGCAGTCCTCCTCGCGCGCCGGCTCCTCCTCGCAGCGGTAGAACCAGACCATCTCGCGAACCGGCCGCTGGCAGCTCGGGCAGGGCCCCAGGGGCTCGTCCTTCTCGTAGAGCTCGTCGTACTCGAAGGTCTTGGCCCGTTCGACGAGATCCTTGGCGTAGTCGGTGATCTCCACCATGAAGTCGTCGGGCTTGCGGCGCCCGTGCTCGACCTCGCGCAGGTGGTACTCGATGTCCCCGGTCAGCTCGGGCGAGGTGATCCGCTTCGCCTCGATCCGGTTCAGGACGTCGATCAGCCGGATGCCCTTCACCGTCGGGCGCAGGGCCTTGTCGCCGCGCACCGCGTAGCCCTTGGCGATCAGGTTCTCGATGATGTCGGCGCGGGTGGCCGGCGTCCCGATGCCCTTCTCGTGGAGCACCGCGGCCCGGTCGTCGTCCTCGATCTGCTTGCCCGCGTTCTCCATCAGCGACAGGATGCGGGCCTCGGTGATGCGCGGCGGCGGCTTGGTCTGCTCGGCCTCGATCTCGGCGCTCTGGTTGCGCACGGCCACACCCTCCGCCTCCGAACTCCCCGCCACCAGGGGACGGAGCTGGGCCGAGCGGCTCTCCTCGGAGGCCGGAGGCAGACAGGCCCGCCAGCCCGCCTCCTTGAGGTGGCGGTCCCGGCTCCGGAAGTGCTGCTCCCCCACCTCGGTGATGCGCTCGACCCGCTCCCACAGCGCGGGCGGATGGAAGGCGGAGAGGAAGCGGCGCACCACCAGATCGAAGAGGCGCCGGTCGTCGCCGGAGAGGTCTCCGGGGGGCAGCTCTCCGGTCGGGACGATGGCGAAGTGGTCCGAGACACCGGCGTCGTCGAAGACCCGCTGGGTGTTCAGGAGGCCCCCCTGCTGCAGGCGCTCGGCCCCCGCGGCGTAGTCCGCGAAGCCCTCCAGAGAATGGGCCGACGAGGCCGCGAACGTCCTCAGCGTCTCGTCCACGGTCTCGCGGTAGTCCGTCGGGAGGCAGCGAGAATCCGTACGGGGATAGGTGAGGATCTTGTGGCGCTCGTAGCAGCGCTGGGCCGCGCCCAGGGCGCGCCGGGCCGACCAGCCGAAGCGCCGGTTGCACTCCCGCTGCAGGCTGGTCAGATCGAAGAGCGGGGGCGCCGCCTCCCGGGAGGGCTTGCGGCTCTCGCGGGCCGCTCCCTCGCGGCCGGCCACGGCCTCCACGATCGCCCGGGCGCGGGCCTCGTCGAAGAGCCGGTCGTCCCGGCCGTCCTCGTCCTCCCCGGCCCGGAAGTCGGGGTCGAACCAGCCGGCATCGTAGGCCTCGCCCTGGTGCTCGAAGACCGCGGAGATGCGCCAGAAGGGGCGGGGCACGTGAGACAGGATCTCGAGCTCGCGGCCGACCAGCATCGCCAGGGTGGGGGTCTGGACGCGGCCCGCCGACCAGGCCGTCTTCTCCTTGCGGCTCTTGAGCCGCTTGGTGAGGGCGCGGGTCGCGTTCATCCCGATCAGCCAGTCCGAGCGCGCCCGGCAGCGCGCGGCTCCGGCCAGGCCCTCGAGCTCCTCGCCGGGGCGCAGCTGCTCGAAGCCGCTCCGGATGGCTCGATCGGTCATGGACTGCAGCCACAGCCGGCGCACGGGCTTGTCGGAGCCCAGCTCGTCGACGATCTCGCGGAAGATGAGCTCGCCCTCGCGGCCAGCGTCGCAGGCGTTGATGACGCCGTCGACGTCGTCGCGGGCCAGCAGCCGCTTGATGACGCGCACCCGCTCGCTCTGGCCCTTCTTGGGCTTGAGCCGGAACTCGACGGGCAGGATGGGCAGGTTGTCCAGGGTCCAGCGCTTGTAGCGCTCGTCGAGCTCCTCGGGCTCGAGCAGCTCGAAGAGGTGGCCCACGGCGAAGGTCAGGACGTACTCCTCGCTCTCGAGGTAGCCATCCTCCTCGCGGAAGCCCCCGAGCACCGCCGCGATGTCCCGAGCGACGCTGGGCTTCTCCGTGATGATCAGCGACTTGGCCACGAATCGTTTCCCTGGGGGGGTTCCGGCCTCGAGCCCGAGGCCTTGGGGTCCCATCCTTAGCCCGGCCCCTCCAGGCTGACAAGCGCGGCGCCTCGGGAGGCGAGGCGCGCTGCGCGGGGTCGCGCAGCCTGGCCTCGGGTCGGGCGGCGCCGCGTCGGACTTGAGCCGCGCGGGTGCCGCGCGGCCCTGCGACGGCAGGAGGCCCGGCTCCCCGCGGGAAGCAGATCGATCGAGAGGCCGCTAGGGGGCCGGCTCGGCCTCGGCCGGCATCAGTTCCCACACGAGCTCGGCCGGGACCGGCATCAGGTTCCAGGTGAAGATGGGACGGTCGTCGGGACGCCGGTAGATCACCTCGCGCGACGAGCTGCGCCCGTCCCAGACGTAGCGGCGCACCTCCTTGTGGTCGTCGCTGGCGACGTAGAGCTCGTCTCGGCCGTCTTCGTCGAGATCGACCAGGATGGCGGCGTGCTCGAAGCCCCCGGAATCGGCGTCGACCAGCTCGGACTCCCAGGGCTGCAGCGGGTCGTCTCCGGGCCGGAAGATCCAGATGCCCCGCTTCCAGGCCGCGGCGACCAGCTCCTGGCGGCCGTCGCCGTCCACGTCGCCGGCGGTCAGGAAGCGGTTCTGGCGGTCGTCGAGCGTGCCGATGACGCGGCCGGCATCGGCGGGCGTGTCCGCGTCGTAGCGGAGCAGCTCGACCGGCTCCACGAGGCGCTCGCCGCCCCCGGGCAGCTTCTCCACGTGAGCCTCGACCGAGACGTAGAGCTCGTCCCGGCCGTCTCCGTCGACGTCGGCCACCAGGATCTCCTTGGCGTGCCGGTTGCCCAGGTCGGCCACCACGCTGCGCCCCTCCCCCTTCGCCGGCACGTAACGCACCACCTTGCCGGGCTGGGGGGTGCCGTCGAGCTTGTTCGGGGCGCTGGGGGTGGCGTAGACCTCGGCGACGCCGTCGCCGTCGAGGTCGCCGATCTCGATCTCGTGGACGAAGGTGTCGGGCTCGGCGTCCACCTCCTCCACCCGGAAGGACTCGCCCTCCGCGTAGAGCACGGCGACCACGCCCTGATCGTGGGTCGCCACGGCCAGATCGAGATCGCCGTCGCCGTCGAGATCGGCGATCTCCGCGTCGCGCATGCGGTTGAACTTGCCGCCGAAGTCCTTCTGCCAGAGGATCTCGCCCGCGTCACCGCGGGTCCAGAGCTTGACGGCGGCCGCCATGCCGCCCAGGGTGATGAGCGCGGGCCGCTCGGTCGCCGGGTAGAGCATGGCCTTGTGGAAGACGTTGCTCTCCGGATCCTCCAGCGCAGGGACGCGCCACTCGCCGCCCTGGCGCACCAGGAACTCCAGGCGCGCCGGCCCCGGCACCAGCTTGCCGCCCTCGGTGACGAAGTGGGCCAGCGAGAGGACGATCGCCTTGGGGAGATCCGCCGGCGCGGAGGAGACCGGCCGCGCGGCGGCGGCCGCGGGCTCGGGGGGCGGAGCCGGCGGCGGCGGATCGGCCGGCGTCGACTCCTGGCCGCAGGCGAGCGCGCCGCAGGAGAGGGCGAGCGCCAGCAGCCCCCTCGCGGGAGCTGAGAGCGACCGCTTCTCGGCGGCAGGGGTCGGGGGCATGGAATCCTCCGGGGCTTGCGGCGCAGGTTCTAGCACCCGACTCCGGTGCCGACACCTTCGGATGCGACCCCTCCGGGTGCGTGATATGGAACCAGCATGGGCCGCGACCAGCTGCAGCCGCCGCGCGGGACGCGGGATTTCTTCCCCGAGCAGATGCGGATCCGCTCGTGGCTCTTCGACCACTTCCGCTCGGTGGCCCACGGCTTCGGCTTCGACGAGATCGACGCCCCGATGCTGGAGTACGAGGAGCTCTTCACGCGCAAGGCGGGCGAGGAGATCGTGGAGCAGCTCTTCCGCTTCGAGCTGCACGGGCGCCGCTACGCCCTGCGGCCGGAGCTGACGCCCTCGGCCGCGCGCATGGTGATGGCCCGCCACGGCGCCCTGCGCTTCCCGCTGCGCTGGTTCGGGATTCCCCAGTGCTGGCGCTACGAGCGCACCACCCGCGGGCGGCGCCGGGAGCACTACCAGTGGAACATGGACGTCTGGGGCGAGGCCGACGTCAGTGCCGAGGCCGAGCTGGTGGCCGCCATCTTCGCCCTGCTCGATCGGCTCGGCCTGGGTCGCGACGAGGTGAAGGTGCGGCTCTCCAGCCGGGCCCTGCTGGAGGAGACGCTGCGCTCCGGCGCGCTTCGCGGGCGCGAGGAGGCCTTCCCCGCCCTCTGCGTGATCGTCGACAAGCTCGACAAGATCGGGGCGGATGCCGTCGTGGAGGGTCTCAGCGACCCGGGCGGCGCGGTGGGCCTGTCGCGCGACTCGGCACGGGAGATCGTGAGCTGGCTGGGGCTCCGCGATCTGGAGCTCGCCGCCGGAGCCGCGCCCGCGGGCTCGCAGGGGATCCGCGACCTGCGCCGGCTCTTCGAGTGGCTCGACGCCTACGGCTGCGCCGATCGCGTGGTCTTCGACGCCTCCATCGTGCGCGGGCTCGCCTACTACACGGGCATCGTCTTCGAGGCCTTCGACGCCGGCCGCAGCCTGCGGGCGATCTGCGGGGGCGGCCGCTACGACCGGCTGCTCTCCGATCTCGGCGGTCCGCCCACGCCGGCGGTCGGCTTCGGCTTCGGCGACGTGGTGATCCTCGAGCTGCTGGAGGAGCGGGGCCTGCTGCCTCCCCTGGGCCGGGCGCTCGATGCCTGGGTCCATCCCTTCGGGGCGTCCGAGCGTGCCGCGGCCGTGAGGCTCGCCAGCCGGCTGCGAGAGGAGGGACAGCGCGTGGAGCTCACGCTCGGGGATCCCAAGCTGCGCCGGGTGCTGGCCGACGCCGACAAGGCCGGCGCCAAGCGGGTCTACATGATCGGCCCGGAGGAGCTGGAGCGAGGCCAGGCCCTGGTGCGCGATCTCGCCTCCGGGGAGCAGTCGGCCTTCCCGATCCCGGACTGAGCGGCGCGCGGCTCCGACGCTCTTGGTGCAAGGCCCCGAAAAGCTGCTTAAACTGGCCCCTCGGCTCTCGGGGTGAGACGCCGTTCGCCCGACCCGGGCGCCGATCGCTGGCCGATCGCTGGCCGGCCGATCGGGACGGGAGGCCCGCGCGATGCACGCCTGGACGGTCCGCGACAGCCTCGAGCTGTACGGGGTGAAGCAGTGGGGCGCCGGCTTCTTCGGAATCGGCAAGAGCGGGCACGTCGAGGTCCTGCCCCAGGGCCGCAAGGGTCCTCGCGCCGACCTCTACGAGCTGGTGCTCGATCTCGAGCGGCGCGGCCTGCGCACGCCGATGCTGCTGCGCTTCTCGGATCTCCTCGACCGGCGCGTCGAGGGCCTGAGTCGCGCCTTCGACAACGCCATCGAGCGCTACGGCTACCGGGGCCGCTACCGCGGCGTCTATCCGATCAAGGTCAACCAGCAGCGACACGTCGTCGAGGAGATCGTGCAGCCGCGCGGCCCCGTCCAGGTGGGCCTGGAAGCGGGCAGCAAGCCCGAGCTGCTGATCGCCCTGGCCATGCTCGACGCCCAGGAGGCCCTGATCATCTGCAACGGCTACAAGGATCGCGCCTACATCGAGACGGCGCTCCTGGCCCAGCGCCTCGGCCGCCGTCCGATCATCGTCATCGACCGCTTCCACGAGATCGAGCTGCTGATCAAGACCTCCAGCGAGCTCGGCATCCGCCCGCAGGTGGGCGTGCGGGCCCGGCTCTCGACCAAGGGCGCCGGCAAGTGGGTCGAGTCCACCGGTGACCGCTCCAAGTTCGGCCTCTCGGCCATGGAGATCGTGGACGCCGTGGACCGGCTGCGCTCGGAGGACATGCTCGACTGCCTCCAGCTCGTGCACTTCCACATCGGCTCCCAGATCACGGCGATCCGGGCCCACAAGGAGGCGCTGTCGGAGGCCAGCCGCGTCTTCGTCGGCCTGCACCAGATGGGGGCCTCGCCCTCCATCCAGGACGTCGGGGGCGGGCTCGGGGTCGACTACGAC
>CAZYOL010000087.1:0-16911 GCA_964649065.1 uncultured Spirochaetales bacterium | reverse complement strand
GGATCCTTGTTGATGGCGATGATGTAGTTGGAGGTCTTCATGCCCACCAGGTGCTGGATGGCTCCGGAGATGCCGGCCGCGATGTAGAGCTTCGGCGACACGACCTGTCCGGAGGAGCCGACCTGGTACTCGTGGGGGAGCCACCCCGCGTCGACGACCGGTCGCGAGGCCCCCATGGCTCCGCCGAGGGCGTCCGCCAGGGGCTGGATCACCTCGGTGAACTTCTCCGGGTCGCCGACGCCGCGGCCCCCCGAGACGATGATCGGGGCCTTCGACAGGTCCACGCCCTTGGCCTCGGGCTCCTTGATCTCGACGAAGCGCGTGCGCAGGGCCCCGCCGTCCAGGGAGACCTCGAGCGCCGAGACGCTCCCGTCCCCGGAGCCCCCGTAGGGCTTGGTGGCGCCGGGCTGCATGGTGGCCACCACCACGTCGGCGTCGACCGAGACCGTGGCGTCGAGCTTGCCGTTGAAGACGCGCCGCGTGAAGACGGGCTTGCCGTCCCGCATCTCGACCTTGAAGCAGTCGCTGACGAAGGCGGCGTCGAGGGCGGCCGCCAGCCGGGGCGCGATGTCCCAGCCGGTCGGCGTGTTCGAGAGCAGCACCAGGTCGGCCCCGGCCTTCTCCACGGCGCTCTCCAGGACCGCCATGTAGGCATCGGCGCTGTAGTTCGCCAGCAGCTCGTGGTCGGCGCAGAGGACCTCGCCTCCGCCCTTCTTGGCGAAGTCCTCGGCCAGCGCGCCGGCGCCCTGGCCGATCACGAGGCTCTTGACCTGGCGCGCGCCGGCCCCGGCGAGCTGCTGGGCGAAGGCCGCGAGCTCGAAGCTCGCCTCGCGGATCTTGCCCTTCTGGATCTCGGTGACGATGAGGATGTTGCCCATGTGATGTCTCCGCGCGGCCTAGAGGAGGCCGAGCTCCTTGATCTTCTCCAACAGCTTGCCGACGACCTCGTCCGTCGAGCCCTCGACCATCGCGGCCCCTTGCCCCTTCGGCGGGGGGGCGATGCTCTCCGTCTTGACCTTGGCGCCGAGCTGTCCGGAGAGCCCGAGGTCCGACAGGCTCTTGACCTCCAGGGGCTTCTTCTTGGCGGCCATGATGCCCTTGAGCGAGGCGTAGCGGACCTGGTTGATGCCCGTCTGGACCGCGACCAGACAGGGGGACTTGAGCTCCTGCACCTCGCGGGAGCCGCCCTCTACCTCGCGATCCACCGTGAGGGTTCCGTTGGCCCGCTCGACCTTGACCGCCGCCGTCGTATGCGGCAGGCCCGCGAGCTGCGCCAGCATGGGCGGCACCGCCGCGTGGTTGTCGTCGTCGGCCATCAGGCCCATGAAGACGAGGTCCGGGCTCTCGGCCTTGGCGATCGCGGCGAGGATCTTGGCGATGCCCAAGGCGTCGGTGGCGTCGGCCTCCTCGTCCTTGACGTGGATGGCGCGATCGGCGCCCATGCCGAGGGCGGTCCGCAGGGCCTGGCTGACCCGGTCCGGACCGATCGAGACCACGAAGACGTCGGCCTCTCCGGAATCCTTCACCTGGAGGGCCTCCTCCAGCGCGTAGGTGTCGTAGCTGTTGATCTCGAACTTGATGCCGTCTTCCTGGATCCAGGCGCCGTCGGGTCGCACGTCGAGGCGTGCGTCCTGATGCGGCACCTGCTTGAGGCAGACCATGATCTTCATGGGATGGGGGCCTCCGAGCTGTCGCTCTGTCGGTCGGTCGTTGGCGGTGGGCGGCTCTCGGACCCGTTTGCCGGGGGCATTCGGCCGAGGGCATTGGCGCCCACCAGATCAGCAAGATCGCCAGATAGCAAGATCGCCAAATAGGAAGGGCCCGGCGCTGCAGACGCGCGGGGCCCCGCAAGGCGGACCGAAGCTACCGGAGAGGGGGGTGGATTTCAAGCCGCGGCGTCTCGGAAAACGGACTGGGATTCACGGAGTTGCGGCGCCGCCCGGGCGGGCCCGCCGCTGCGGTAGAATCCGCCCCGGAGGAAGCCCATGGAATCGACGTCTCCGTTCCACGGCGCGGCGGCCCGCCGCCGGAGCCAGCTCCAGCGGGCGGCGCTGGCCGCGAGCCTGACCCTGCTGCTCGGCGCCGCGGCCGTCCGCGCGGACGACCGGCCGACCGAGATTCCCTACGAGACGACCGGTGACATCCCCACGCTCAGCCCGGACTACAACTTGACGCCACACGAGGTGGTGCTGATCACCAGCAACGCCCTGCAGCCGAGCACCGTGACCCTCGAGGAGAACGAGAGCCTGGCCTGGATCAGCTACTCGCCGATCGCGTCGGTGGTGGTCTTCGAGCGCGAGGTCGCGCGCTCGATGATCTGCTACAGCCTGGTCAACTTCTCGATCCAGGAGGACGAGCTGCGCTCGGCGCCGATCAACGCCGGCGAGTTCGTCAGCTTCTGCAAGCTGAAGCCCGGCCGCTACCGCTATCGGATCGTGCGACCCGACGCCGGCAAGCAGTCCATCGACGCCCAGAGCCGCCTCGACGGCGTCGTGATCGTGAAGGGCCCCAAGGAACAGAGGTAGCCCGCGCCGCGCCCGGCGGAGGGCCCGGTCGCCCTCAGGCTCCCACGAACATCAGGAACTGCTCGAGGCTCGCCACCCGCAGGAAGGGGTTGCTGCGCTTCTGGTCGCCCATGCGGCCGCTCGGATCCGAGTACAGGTGGCCCGGGAAGACCAGGGTCTCGTCGGGGAGCCGCTTGAGCGTGCCGTTCAGGCTCTCGTACAGCGCAGCCGGATCGCTTCCCGGCAGATCCACCCGGCCGCAGCTGTCGAGGAAGAGCGTGTCTCCGGAGACCAGCCGGCCCGGCTCGCCGCCCTCCTCGACCAGGAAGCACTGGGAGCCCGGGGTGTGGCCTGGCGTGTGCAGCAGTCGAACCCGGATTCCGCCCAGCTGCAGCGAGTCGCCGCCGCTGTGGCGCACCAGGTCCGACTCGGAGGCACCGGTGATCCGGCGGAGTCCGTCCGCCTCCAGCTCGTGGACGTGCAGGGGCATGGGGGCGCGCTCGAGCAGCCGGCTCACCCCCTCGATGTCGAGGCCGAAGATGTGGCCTCCGACGTGGTCCTGGTGGTAGTGCGTGATCAGCGCCCCCACCACCCGCATATCGTCCTCGGCGGCCTGGTCGAGCAGCGCGTCGACGCTCCAGGCGGGGTCGACGACCAGCGCCTCCCGCGTCTCCTGGCTCCCGACCAGGTAGGCCAGGTTGGCCATCCGGCCCACGGGCAGCTGGCGGAAGTACAGCTCGCTCACGGCGCTCAGGCCCCGGTGATCTTCTGGATCCAGCCGTCGACCACGCCGAGGATCTCCTCGTGCACCTCCTCCTGGGAGCGTGGCGACTTCTTGAGCACCTTGAAGCTGCGGTCCGCCTCCTCGGCCACGTGCAGGTGTGTCGGCGCGCCGACACGCAGCAGGGTCCGGCGCAGCAGATCCAGGTCGCAGTGGCGGTCGCGGCTGCCCTGGACGAAGAGGACCGGCGACACGATCCGGAACAGCCCCTCCGGACTGGCCTTCTCGGGCTTGCCCTGCGGATGGAGCGGGTACCCGAGCAGGACCAGGCCGTCCATCCTCACGCGGGCGGTGGAGAGGTCGGCCGCCACCTGGCCGCCCAGCCCCTTGCCCCCGAGGAACAGGTGGGCCGGAGCCACTCCCGGGTCGCGCGCCAGCGCCCCGATGGCGGCCCGGTAGCAGCGCCGCAGCACCCGCAGCGGGTCGGGGCGTCGCTTCTGCAGCTCCGCGAATGGGAAGTTGAAGCGCAGGCACAGGTAGCGGCGCTCGGTCAGCTCCCGGTGCAGGAGCTCGATCACCGGGTCGCTCATGTCTTCGCCCGCCCCGTGTGCGAGGATCAGGCCCACTCTCGCGCCCGTCGGCCACCAGCGGGGGATGCCCAGGACGGCCGAGAGCTGCTCGAGGCCCTGAACCGGCTCCGGGAGCGGGATCTTCAGCTCTACGAAGCGCGCAGACGGTTCGACCACGATTTTCCCTGGGGGAATCTACCGCATCTGGCGTCCGGGCGAAACCGCTCGAGTCCGGAGCCGATCCGTCCGCTTGACCCGGCAGGTCACTCGTCGGAAGCTTCGCCACGGTCTACGGGAGCCGCGATGGAAAAGGTCCTGATCACGGGGATTGCCGGGGGGCAGGGACGGCTGCTGGCCCGGCGGCTGCTCGAGAACTTCGAGGTCTGCGGGGTCGACCGGACCCCCTGGGAGGGGCACCCGCGCAGCGTCCGGGTGCACGTCGTGGACCTGCGCAAGCGCAAGTTCGAGGACGTCATCCGCACCGAGCTCCCGACCGCGGTGGTCCACATGGGCATGGTGCGGCACTTCCGCGCCAGCCAGCGCACGCGTCACGACGTGAACGTGCGCGGCACCAAGCAGCTGCTCGACCACTGCGTGCACCACGGAGTGCAGCAGCTGGTGGTGATGTCGAGCAGCTACGTCTACGGCGCCTTTCCCGAGAACCCCTACTTCATGGACGAGGACTCGCCGCTGTCGGCGAGCCGCTCCTATCCGGAGATCCGCGACCTGGTGGAGGTCGATACCCTCGCCTCGGGCTTTCTGTGGCGCTATCCGCACATCCGCACCTGCGTGCTGCGCCCCGTGGGCGTGCTCGGCTACTACGTGCACTCCATGATCGGGCGCTATCTGCGGCAGCGCCGGGTGCCGACCGTCATGGGCTTCGATCCGATGATGCAGTTCGTGCACGAGGAGGACCTCTCGGAGGCCATCGCCCTCGCCCTCGAGCACCGCCTCCAGGGGGTCTTCAACGTGATCGGCCCCGGCGAGGTCCCGCTCCACACGGCGATCCGCGAGACGGGGAGCGTCCCGCTGCCGATTCCCGAGCCGCTGATGCGCCCCCTCTTCGACCGCATGTTCCGCTGGGGCGTCTCGCCCTATCCGCCCGGAGCCATCGACTACCTCAAGTATCCGGTCACCGTCTCCGGCGAGCGCTTCCTCGACGCCACGGGCTTCCGGCCGCTCTTCGGCCTCGAAGAGATCTTCCAGAGCGTTCGGCGCTAGGGGCTCCGAGGTGGCGCCGCCCCGCAACGGTCCGAGTCAGGCCCTGCGCGACCTCGTGGGCGCCCTGCTGCCGTTGCGCCTGCGCTACCTGCAGGCGGAGATCGACGAGCGCCTGCGTAAGATCCCGAACTCGATCAACGAGTACGGCTTCGATCCCTACGGCTTCTCGCCCGAGTGGATGCGCCGCCAGGCGCTCCCGGGAGTGCTGCTCTACCGCTACTACTTCCGCGCGGAGACGACGGGCATCGAGCGTCTGCCCGCCGGCCGCGGGCTGATCGTGGCCAACCACGCCGGCCAGCTGCCCTTCGACGGCGCCATGCTGGCCACGGCGCTGCTGATGGAGGCCGATCCGCCCCGCATCAGTCGGCCGATGGGCGAGTACTGGCTGCCCCAGCTGCCCTTCGCGAGCATCTCCCTGGCGCGCGGCGGAGCCATGGTCGGCACGCCGGCCAACTGCGTCCACATGCTCGAGAACGGGGAGATGGTGATGGTCTTCCCGGAGGGCGTGCGCGGCATCAACAAGCCCTACAGCAAGCGCTATCAGCTCCAGCGCTTCGGCCTGGGCTTCATGCGGCTGGCCCTGGAGACCCGCAGCCCGATCGTGCCCGTGGGCATCATCGGCTCCGAGGAGCAGCAGCCGGGGCTGGCGAACCTGAGGCCGCTGGCCCGGCTGCTCGGCATGCCCTCCTTCCCGATCACGCCCACCTTCCCCTGGCTCGGCCCCCTGGGGCTGCTGCCCCTGCCCGCCAAGTACCACATCCTCTTCGGCGAGCCGTTGCACTTCGAAGGCGACGCGGGGGAGGAGGACGCGGCCATCGAGCGCAGAGTCGAGGCGGTGAGGAAGGCGGTGCAGGCGCTGCTCGATCGCGGCCGGCGCGAGCGCAGCGGCATCTTCCGCTGAGGCTGGTGTCGGCCCGGCGGGCTACCCTGGCAGGGCGTGAGTGAAGACTCGATCACGATCGAGCTGAATCCGCGATCGCGTCGCCTCTACGAGCGCCTGCGCACGCAGGTCGTGCGCAAGCAGCCCGGCGGCAGCTCGAGCCTCGGGGATCTCGCGCTGCTGCTGCCGGACCTCACCGTCTTGCTGATGCGGCTGATGCGCGACGAGCGCGTGCCGCTGGGCTCGAAGGCCGTGGCCCTGATCGGCCTGGGCTACGTGATCTGGCCCCTCGACCTGATGCCGGCCGTGCTGCTGGGCCCCGCCGGTCTGGTGGACGATCTGCTGGTCGTCACGGCCGCGCTCTCGCGCCTCGTCAACCACGTGCACCCCGACGTGGTGCGCTCGCACTGGCCGGGCCAGGGCGACGCCCTCGAGGTGATCCAGCGCCTGACGGCCTGGTCCGAGGAGCTGCTGGGGGGACAGCTGCGCCGGCTGGCGAGCAGCCTCTTCCGTCGCGGCCGCTAGAAGCTGTCCTTGAGGGCGCGGCGGCGCCCCAGCTCCTCCACCGATCCCGCCCGCACGAAGGGATTCGTGGCCTTCTCGTCGCCGATGGTGGTCGGGATCGTCATCTCGGCGGGCGTGGCGTCGTGCCAGTCGGCGGCGGCCCCGGCGCGCGCGCGGGCGACGCGCGCCTGCATGGCCCGCACCGCTTCGTTCTCGGGCTCGACGTGCGCGGCGAAGGCCAGGTTGGACTGGGTGTACTCGTGCCCGCAGAAGACCCGGAAGTCGTCGGGCAGCGCCGCGAGCTTCTCGCAGAGCGCGGTGTACATCATCTCGGGCGTCCCCTCGAAGAGCCGGCCGCAGCCCGCTGCGAAGAGGGTGTCGCCAGAGAAGACGGCCCTGGCCCCGTCGAAGACGTAGGCGATGTGGCCCCGCGTGTGAGCCGGGACGAAGAGGATGCGCGCGCTCTCCTCCCCCACCTGGATCGAGTCTCCCTCTTCGAGCCCGTCGCTGAAGCCCGGGATCCGGTCGGCATCGCTGTGGTGGCCGAAGACCGGCGCGTCGAAGCGCTTGGCCAGCTCCGGGTTGGCGCCCGAGTGGTCCCAGTGGTGATGCGTCGACAGCACCTTGACCACCCGACAGCCGATCTCGTCGACGCGGGTGACCACGGGATCCTGCTCCGGGGCATCGACCACGGCGGCCTCTCCCGTCGCGTCGCAGATCAGCAGGTAGGTGTAGTTGTCGGAGAGCGTCGGAATGCGCTCGATTCGCAGGGCCATGGCCGCGAATCTACCTCAGAGCAGTGCCAGCTGCTCGGAGAGCTCGTCGGGGGCCGGAGGCTCGGGCGCTTCGGGGGCCTGGCTGCGCTGCGCGGGACACAGCTGCTGGTACTCGCACCAGCGGCACAGCGCGCTGGGCTTGGCCGGAAACTCGGTCGTCGATCGGATCCGGTCGATCAGCGCCATGGTCTCGTCCCGCAGCTCCTGCAGCTGCTCGGGACTGCGGCTCGAGCTGCGACGCCGGTCGCTCAACAGGTAGTGCCAGATCAGTCGGATCGGACGCCCCTCGCCGTAGCGCTGCGCCAGGCCGACCTGGTAGAGGGCGAGCTGGCGATCTCGATCGAGCTCCGCCTGGCTGGGGACCCGAGCCCCTGTCTTGTAGTCGTGGATCTCGAGCGCTCCGTCCGGCGCCCGGACGATCCGGTCGACGATGCCCTGGACCCGGTAGGCGCCCGCGGCGTCGAGCTCGAAGACCAGCCGCTCCTCCAGACCCAGGGTCTCGTCGCGGTCGAAGGGATAGTTGCGTTGGTAGTAGTTGCGCAGGCAGCGCTCTCCGTTCTCGACGTAGCTCTGCCGCGTCATGCCGGGCCGCACGATGCGCACCCGCTCGGGCTCGAAGCGCTCGTCGAAGAGCGCGCGGAAGCGGTGCAGCACGCGGGCCAGCGAGGGCACGCGCCCCAGCTCGTCCACCACCTTGTGCAGCTTCTCCAGAATCTCGTGGACCCGCTTCCCGACGTAGGCCTCGATCGACTCCGTCTGGGCCGGGATCTTCAGCACGTAGCGCAGCTCGAACTTCTTCGGACAGCGCTCGAAGCTCGCCAGCCGCGAGGGGCTGTAGAGCTCGCCCTGCTGCTTCGCAGCGCGACCTGCCTCCGGCGCCCTGCGAGCTCCGGCGCGCGACGAGGCTTCGAGCGAGCGATCCACCACGGGTCTCCGCACCGCCGCGGGCGAGCCGTGGCGGAAGGCTGGGTGGAGGATGCTGCGACCGAAGGCCCGGGGGAATCGGGCTCCGCGGGGCGCAGGGCGCACGGTACCGCTCCCCCCGTGGGACGGCAACGCGGCCCTTGGCTACATTCGAATCCGCGCGCGGAGGCTCTTTCCATGCACGGCGGAATCTCGGACGAAATCCTGCAGGCGGCGATTGCGGCGCTGTCGGGCTGCAGCGACGACGCGCTCACCAAGGCCGCCTGCGAGGGCCTGCCGGAGCGCCAGGAGGTCGTGGACTGGGTCGAGCGCACCCGGCGCGTGATCTTCGCGCAGCGCGATCGCTCCGCGCTGCGCTCCGAGGTTCCCTACCTCGCCGAGGGTCTGGTGCGGCTGCTCGAGAGCGTCTCGCTGCCGGACGGGCTCTCGGCCGGCACGGTCGCAGAGCGCCTGCTGTCGCGCCTTCCCCACGTTCGGCAGCTCGTCGCCCTCGACGTGGAGGCCGCCTTCGAGGGCGACCCGGCCGCGAAGAGCTTCGCCGAGATCATCGTCGCCTACCCCTCGCTCCACGCGGTCAGCATCTACCGCATCGCCCACGAGC
Organism: uncultured Spirochaetales bacterium; assembly: GCA_964649065.1. Lineage (GTDB taxonomy): Bacteria > Myxococcota_A > UBA9160 > UBA9160 > SMWR01 > CAZYOL01. The sequence goes on along the minus strand of CAZYOL010000087.1, from coordinate 8,211 downwards.
TGCACGCGCTCGGCGTTCGGGTGCTGCCGCGCATGATGACCGAGCACGCCCACGGGCTCACGGGCATCGACATCCACCCCGGTGCGCGTATCGGGCGCCGCTTCTTCATCGACCACGGCACCGGGGTCGTGATCGGCGAGACCTGCGAGATCGGGGACAACGTGCGTCTCTATCAGGGCGTCACCCTGGGCGCGAAGTCGCCGCGCCAGGGGGAGCGCCTGCGCGGTCAGAAGCGGCATCCCACCATCGAGGACGACGTGACCATCTACGCCGGCGCCACGATCCTCGGGGGCGACACCCGCATCGGTCGCGGCAGCGTGATCGGGGGCAACGTCTGGCTGCTGGAGTCCGTTCCCCCCGAGTCGAGGGTGATTGCCGAGCCCCCGCAGCAGCGGGTGCGAACCCGGGAGTCGAGCGCCGGCGGCCAGCTCTTCTGGGACATCTAGTGCCCGGGACGCGCGCGCAGGCCCGGGGCGCGGCGGGCCCGGGGCGGATGGCCCTGCTGCTGGCGCTCGCCGCTGCCGCACTCGCCCCCGCGGCTCCCGCGGCCGAGGGCTCCGCCGCGGGCGACAGCTGGTCCTACGAGCTGGCCGGGGAGCTGATGAGCCCCTTCTGTCCCGGCCGGGCGCTGCCGGACTGCCCGAGTCGCCAGGCCGAGAGCCTGGTGTCGTGGATCTCGGCCCAGGAGGAGGCGGGTCGCAGCCAGGCGGAGGTGGAGGCCGAGCTCGTGGAGCGCTACGGCGAGTCGATCCTGGCGGCGCCGCCGGCCCGCGGGCTGGGCCTGGTGGCCTACGCGGTGCCGGCCCTGGCCTTCGTGGCCGGGGGTGCGCTGCTGGCCGTCTACCTGCTGCGTCAGGGGCGCGGCCCCGGCGGCGCCGCGCCGGGGGGCGCCGTGAAGGATCCGGAGCTGGAGCGCCTCGTCGATGCCGAGCTGGCCGGCGACGAGCCGACGCCGTGAAGGTCTACACGCGCCGCGGCGACGCGGGAGAAACCGATCTCTTCGGGGGCCCGCGGGTGGCCAAGGATGCGCTGCGCGTCGAGGCCTACGGCGAGGTCGACGAGCTGAACGCCTGCCTGGGGCGCTTTGCCGCCGAGACCGGCCACGAAGACCTGCGCGAGCTGGCCCGCGAGGTGCAGGCCCGGCTCTTCGATCTGGGCGGCTATCTGGCCTCCCCGGACCCGGAGCAGCGGCGCCGCAGTCGGGTCCCGGAGCCCGAGGCCGCGGACATCCTGGCCCTGGAGCGCCACATCGACGCCTTCGAGAGCCAGCTCGAGCCGCTCAAGCGCTTCATCCTGCCCGGCGGCTGCCCGGCGGCGGCGGCCTGTCACGTCGCGCGCACCGTGTGCCGGCGCGCCGAGCGGCGCATCGTGGCGCTGCACCGGGAGGAGCCCCTCTCGGACGCTTCCCTCGGCTACCTGAACCGCCTGTCCGACCTGCTCTTCGTGATGGCGCGGCTGGAGAACCGGCGCGCCGGCATCGCCGACGTCGAGTGGGAGGGCCGGCGCGGCTGAACGCCGGCGGGATCCCACCGGGCCTGCGGTACCCTGGCCCCCTACGGGAGGCGCTAGCCGATGCCGAAGCCCCTGGGGATCTGGGTCCTGCTGGCCTGCATCGGGCTCTGGGTCGAGCGGGCGCCGGCCGCCTCCCCGGACGACGCCCGCATCTTCGCGCAGATCGATGCCCTGCTGCCCATCGCGGCCGGGATCGTCGTCGACGGAGACTGCTCCGACTGGGGCGCGATCCCGCTGCTGCCGGACCCGGCGGGCGACGCCGGTGGAGACGCAGCGCGCGACATCACCGGCGTGGCGATCGCAGCCCTGGAGGCTGCCATCCTCTTCAGCCACACCATTCCCGGCAGCATTCCCTTCGCGGCCCTCGATCCGGTGCCCGCCGGCTCCCAGGTCGGTGCCCTCGGCAACTCGGGGGTCAACTTCAGCTTCCCCCACCTCCACCACGAGGTGCGCGATCTGCTGCCCGAGCCCGACGTCTCGATCGCCCTGGCCCTCACCGAGGTGGACGTCGGACTGAATCCGGACCTCGAGACGGATCCCTGGCGGCGCTCCTTCGAGCAGTGGGTGCCGCGCGAGGGCTTCTTCGCCAGGCGGAGCCCCACGGCGATCCCGGCGCTGCCGGCGGGGAGCCTCGGGCCGCTGGTCTGCGCGCTGCTGGGGCTGGTGCTCTGGCGTCGGGCCCAGCGCGGGCGGTGATCGAGAGCCTCTTCGTCTACGGCAGCCTGCGCCGGGGCGAGCGGGCGGAGGCCCTCCTGGCAGGCGGCGCCTGTCTCGGGGCCGCCCGCACCCGGGGCCGGCTCTACGACCTGGGCGCCTACCCCGGACTCGTGGCCTCCGACGAAGAGGCCGACGTGGTCCACGGCGAGCTGTGGAGCGTTCCCGAGGCGCTGCTCCCGCGCCTCGATCGCTACGAGGGCGACGCGTACCGGCGCGAGCGGACGAGCGTGCTGCCGGAGTCCGGCCCGGCCGTCGAGGCCTGGCTCTACCTCTACCTCCGGCCGGTCGCGGCCCGCCTGCGCGTCGCGTCGGGGCGGTACCCGACGCGCGCTACTCGAGCAGGCTCAGCAGGTCCTCGCGGCTGATGCCGCCCGCCGCCTCGGCCCCGCCGAGGGCGGCGTCGGCCAGCCCGCGCTTGCGCTGCTGGAGGGCGAGGATCCGCTCCTCCACGGTGTTGCGCGCCACCAGTCGGGAGACGAGCACCGGACGTTCCTGGCCGATGCGGTGGGCCCGGTCCGCCGCCTGGTCCTCCACCGCCGGATTCCACCAGGGGTCGAGGATGAAGACGTGGTCGGCGGCCGTCAGGTTGAGGCCCACCCCGCCGGCCTTGAGCGAAGCGATCAGCAGCGGCGGGCCCTGGGGATCCTGGAAGGAGGCGACCACCGCCGCCCGGTCGCGCGTCGAGCCGTCGAGGCGCGCCCAGCCCAGGTCGGCGCGCTGAAGGTGCGGCTCGACGAGGTCCAGCAGCGAGGTCCACTGGGAGAAGACCAGCGCCTTGTGCCCCTCGGAGACGACCTCCTCGAGGGCCTCGAGCAGCACCTCGATCTTCGCCGAGCTCTCGGCCGTCTGGCCCGGCACCAGGGCGGGGTGGCAGGCCGCCTGGCGCAGCCGCAGCAGGGCCTCCAGGGCCTCGAGCACGCCGCGGCTCCCCTGGCCCTCCAGGCGCTGGACGACCGCCGGCAGCGTGGCCGCGCGCACGGCGTCGTAGACCGCGCGCTCGGCCTCGCTGAGCTCCGCGTGCAGCACCACGTCGGTGCGGGGCGGCAGCTCCCGGGCCACCTGCTCCTTCAGGCGCCGCAGCACGAAGGGGCGGATGCGCTGGCGCAGCCGCTCGGTGGCCCGGGCGTCGCCGGCGGCGATCGGCTTGGCGTAGCGTTCCTCGAAGTCGCGCCGCGACCCCAGCAGCCCCCGGTTCAGCCGGTGGAGCTGGCTCCACAGCTCTTCGAGACGGTTCTCCACGGGCGTTCCGGTCAGCGCCATGCAGAAGCCCGCGCGCAGCCGCTGGGCCGCGCGGGCCACCTGGCTCGCCGGGTTCTTGATGGCCTGGGCCTCGTCGAGGATCAAGGTGTCCCAGGAGACCTCGGCCAGCCGCTCCGCATCGAGACGCAGGATTGCGTAGGTCGTGAGCGTGACCTCCGCCTTCGCATCCAGGCGGCGGCCCGGGCCGTGGTAGGTCGAGGTGCGCAGCGAGGGCCGGAAGCGGGCGATCTCCTGGGCCCAGTTGGGCAGGACGCTGGTCGGCGCGACCACCAGCGTCCGCCCCTGCAGCGCGCACAGGGCCTGCAGCGTCTAGCGGAGGCCCATGTCGTCGGCCAGCAGGGCGCCGAGGCCGGCGTCGCGCAGGGCGCAGAGCCAGTCGATCCCGACGCGCTGGTAGTCCCGCAGCGTCGCGTCCAGGCCCGCCGGCAGCTCGGCCCGCGGCAGCGCCCCGGATCCGTCGGCCAGCGCTCGCAGGGCCTGGAAGGAGGGGGGCTCCGGCTCGCCCAGGTCCTGCGCCAGGCGCGCCAGGTCCGGCATCGAGCAGCGGCCCAGCTCGCCGCGCTCGTCGCGGGCCGCCAGCAGATCCGCGAGGCGGTCTCCGTGGCGCGCCAGCCAGTCCGCGGGGAGGGGCGAGAAGCCGGCTCCCTGCAGGCCCACCCAGGACTCGCCCTCTCTCCAGGCGCGCAGCACCTGCTCCGGATCGGCGCGCAGCGGCCCGCGCTGCCCGCCGCCTTCCTCGACGTCGAAGCTCAGCTCGAAGTCGTCGCCGTCGACGCGCAGGCGCGGCACCAGGGGAGGCGTCCGGAAGAAGGCCTCGTGGGCATCGCCGCGCAGCTCCCCGCCGAAGGAGCGCAGCCGCTCGGCCAGGGCGACGGCCTCGGCCCCGGTCGCCCGCAGCCGCCGGCCCGGCAGCAGCTCCAGCTCGCTCTGCAGGCGCCGCACCAGGCGCCGCTCGGCGGCCTCGTCCCGGGTCGGCACGTCGCGACCGAAGGTGACCAGCTTGCCCGCATCCACTCGCGCGATGGCCGGGTCGCCGTAGACCAGCGTCGCCAGCACCGAGAGCGCATCGCCCTCCCGCTCGACCTGGAGGCCGATGCGCGGCTGTGCTCGCACCGGGCGGGGCAGGCGCCGGGTGTGGATCTCCACCGGCAGTCGCCGCTCGAGCGCGGGCAGGATCTCCGTCACCAGCTCGGCGGCCTCGCCGGCCTCGAAGCGGCGGCCGCGCCCGAGCTCCTCGATCTCGCGGCCGGTCAGCCCGGACTCGCCGACCGCCCGCAGCACCTCGCCGCACAGGACCACGCCTCCGCCCAGGGTCTCGGTGACGTTCGGGCTGCGATCGATGCGCAGCAGCAGCCCCTCGCCCTGATCCTCGAGCCGCGCCACCGGCGTCACCGGCTCCCCGGAGGCCCGGACCGGCTGCTCGTCGAGGCGCACGTCCGGGCAGGCCTCCAGCAGGGCCAGCAGCCGGGGCAGCAGGCCGCGGGGAACCGAGCCTCGCGTCCGCGAGCCGAGCAGCCGCTCGATCTCCAGGTCCGCCGGCGTCGCGACGAAGCGCGGCCCGTCGACGCGCCCCCCCGCCAGCGCGGCCAGGGTGCTGCGCAGGCGCGACTCGCCGCCCCCGCTCACGACCACCCGCTCGAGGGCCAGACCCTCCGGATGGCGCGACAGGCGGTAGCCGATGCGTCCCCCGCCGTCGCTCGGCGAGGGCAGGGCGGCGCCGTCGCGGCGGGCCCGACGCAGCGCGATCACCGCGGCGGCCACGTGCTCGCAGACCGCCTCCCGGCTGCGGCACTCGCACTCCCAGTCGAGGCTCTCCAGGTCCAGGCTCACCCGCGGCGAGATCATCCCGCCCCGCGTGGAGACCCGCAGCGCCACCTCCTCGCCGCGCTCCGACTCGCCGTGGACCGCCTCGGCCCGAACCAGCTCGACGCCGCGCGACCAGGTCGCCGCCGTGCACTCGCCGCGCACCTCCTCGAAGAGCGAGTCGGCGTCCAAGTCAGCTCGGCTCCAGGATCAGCGCAGCTCGGGGTGGGAACGAGACGGTGAAGCCCATCGGGAGGCCGAGCGTAGCCGGCCGCGGGGCATCGATCCTCAGCGCTGCCGATCGAGGGCGGCTGTAGGAGAGCGCGCGCCGGACCCGGCCGGCGCCTGCGCTTCAGCGGGTCGGCTTGCGCAGCGACTCCTCGATCTCCCGGCCCAGATCGTCGAGGAGCTGGAAGGACGGGCTGCGGTCGAGCTCGGCGAGCCGCTCGCCCAGCACCCGGGCGCCGCCGAGCTGCTCGAGGCCCCAGGTTCCGTAGCGGCGGGCCAGGGCCGCCCGCACGAAGGACTCGCGGCTGCGCCGGCGGCGCTCGCGCAACCGATCGTCCTCGAGCAGGTGCTGCCAGTGGGCGTCGAGGGCCCGCACCAGGGCCTCGAGGCCCGTGCCGTCGCGGGCGGAGGCGAGCAGCACGGGGGGCTCCCAGGCGTCGTCGCGTCGGCCCGACAGGCCGAGCCCACTCTGGAGCTCGCCGGCGGTGCGCCGGGCCTCGGCCCCCAGGTCGCCCTTGTTCACGACGAAGAGGTCGGGCACCTCGAGGATGCCGGCCTTCATGAACTGCAGCGTGTCGCCGGCGCCCGGGCTCACGACGTAGAGCAGCGTGTCGGCCAGGGCGGAGATCTCGATCTCGGATTGGCCGACGCCCACCGTCTCGACGATCACGCGATCGTAGGCGGCGGCCAGGATCTGCACGCCGGCGTGGGTCGAGTCGGCGAGCCCGCCGAGGCGATCGCGGGCGGCCAGGGAGCGGAAGAAGACCCCCTCGTCGCGGGCCGCCGAGCGCACGCGGATGCGATCGCCGAGCAGCGCACCGCCGGTCTGCTGGCTCGAGGGATCGACCGCCAGGATGGCGAGGGTCTCGCCACGCGGCCGCAGGCTGCGCACCAGGGCGTCGAGCAGCGTCGACTTGCCGGCCCCGGGCGACCCGGTGAGGCCGAGGCGGGCGGCGCCCGGGAAGGCGGCACCGCGCTCCAGGGCCGCCAGCAGAGCCAAAGCCTGTCGGCGTCGCTCCGGGCGCTGGTCGTCGACCAGGTTCAGCGCGGCGGGGACGGCGCTGCGGTCCCCCGAGAGCAGCCGCTCGGCCAGGCCCGCCGGCTCAGGCTCCAGCGTGGGACTCCCGGACCACGTCCACGATCTCGTCCATGATCCGGGTCAGGTCGAAGTCCTTGGGGGTGTAGACCCGTCGCACGCCCGCCGAGCGCAGCTTCTCGGCGTCCTCCTCGGGGATGATCCCGCCCACCACCACGGGCACCCCGGCCAGACCGAGCGCGCGCAGCTCTTCGAGCACGTCCAAGACCAGCACGCCATGGGAGCCCGAGAGGATGGAGAGGCCGATCACGTGGACCCCCTCGTCGCGGGCGGAGCGCGCGATCTCGGCCGGGGTGAGGCGGATGCCCTCGTAGACGACCTCCATCCCCACGTCGCGGGCCTTGACGGCGATCTGCTCGGCGCCGTTGCTGTGGCCGTCGAGGCCGGGCTTGCCGACCAGCAGCTTGAGCGGTCGACCCAGCTCCTCCTCGAGGCCGTGCACGCGGCTGCGGACCTCCTCGGCCCGCTCTCCGGCGTCGGCCTCCGCCCGGGCGGTGACGCCCGTGGGGGCGCGGTACTCGCCGAAGGCCTCGCGCAGCGTGTCGGCCCACTCGCCCGTGGTCACGCCGGCCTGGGCGGCGGCAATCGAGGGCGGCATGACGTTGCTGCCGTTGGCCAGGGCGTCGCGCAGGCTCTTGAGGGCCGCCCGCACGTCCGAGTCGTTGCGGCGGTTGCGGAAGGCGCGCAGCGACTCGATCTGCTCCCGCTCCGCCGACTCGTCGACCACCAGGATGGCGCCCGCCTCCTCGGTCAGCGGGGAGGGCTCGGCCTCGGTGTAGGCGTTCACGCCCACGACCGTCAGCTCGCCGCTCTCGATCGCGCGCGTCCGGCGCGTGTGCGAGGCGACCAGCTGCTGCTTCATGTAGGCATTCTCGACGGCGGCCACGACGCCGCCCATCTCGAGCACCCGGTCGAGCTCGGCGCGGGCCTCCTCCACCAGGGCGCGCACCTTGCGCTCCACCACGTGGGAGCCGTCGAAGAGATCCTCGTGCTCGAGCAGATCGGTCTCGTAGGCCAGGATCTGCTGGATGCGCAGCGACCACTGCTGGTCCCAGGGGCGCGGCAGGCCGAGCGCCTCGTTCCAGGCCGGGAGCTGGAGCGCGCGGCAGCGGGCCTTCTTCGAGAGCGTGACGCCGAGCGCCTCGAGCACGATGCGGATCACGTTGTTCTCGGGCTGCGCCTCGGTGAGCCCCAGGCTGTTCACCTGCACGCCGTAGCGGAAGCGGCGGAGCTTCGGGTCCTCCACGCCGTAGCGCTCGCGCGTCAGCTCGTCCCAGAGCTCTGTCATCGCGCGGCCCTTGCAGACCTCTTCCAGGAAGCGGATGCCGGCGTTCAGGAAGAAGGAGATTCGGCCGAAGACCCGCGTCAGCGTCTCGTCGGTCATGCCCTCCATCGATCGCACCACGTCGAGGATCGAGATCGCGTTGGCCATCGAGAACGCGATCTCCTGGACCGGCGTCGCCCCCGCCTCCTGCAGGTGATAGGAGCAGACGTTCATCGGGTTCCATTTCGGCGCATGCGCATGCGTGAAAGCCGAGATGTCGGCGATGAGCCGCAGGCTCGGCTCGGGCGGAAAGATGTAGGTCCCGCGCGAG
>CAZYOL010000086.1:0-16937 GCA_964649065.1 uncultured Spirochaetales bacterium | reverse complement strand
ACACCCTCGAGGGCTGGGGCCACCAGTGGCCGGCTCCCGGCGTGCTCGGCGACGGCCCGATCCTGGGCGGCTTCGACGCCGCCCGCGAGGCCTGGCGCTTCTTCCGCGAGGCCTCGGGCGAGCTCGCTTGAGAGCGCGGGTCAGCGCGCCAGCTCGGGAGCGGCCCGACCGGCCACCAGGGGCAGTTCCAGGTAGCTGCGAATTCCGGGCTCGGCCGCGCAGACGGCCGGGATGGCGCTCACCGCGTGCACGGCGGTCGCGACGATGCCGGGGTTGCGCCGACGCCCCGCTTCGACCGACTCCGGATGCCAGCCGCGAAAGGTGACCCGAGAGGACGGATCGCCGGTCACGGCCACCTCGAAGCGCTCTCCCTCGGGACCGAAGCTCCAGCCCGACTCGAAGCCCGACTCGCCCATGAACCAGTTCGTGCGCACGCTGATCACCGGCCGGCCGCGCACCAGGCCCTCCCAGCAGAAGCGCTGGGCGGCCACCCGACCCGGCTGGATCACTCCGATCGGCGACTCGATGGGCCGGACCGCCGCGGAGACCTCGTGGGTCGTGCGCTTCTCCGGGTCCAGGTCGAAGCCCAGGGCGTCGGCCACCATGTCGATGGACTGGCAGAAGCCGTCGGCCAGGAATCCCAGCATCGGACTGCGCCGCGCCTCCTCGGGCGACTTCCCGAAGAGCATGATCTCCGAGACGACGTGGGGCGCAGCGTAGCTGCGCAGGTCGGACCACTCCTCGGCGCGCACGTGGGTCACGGCCCGCGAGAGCGCCGAGATCATCAACGGGAAGCGCTCGGTGATGCCTCCCGGGTGGATGCCCGTGCCGTGGAGGCTCACGCCCGCCCGCCGGCACAGCGCCTCCAGGTCGGACCAGTCGCGATGGCCCCGGTAGAACCAGTTGAGGGGAGTCACCACGTTGCGGCCCGCGCCCAGGATCCGCTCCAGCTCGGGCCGACGGGCCATGAAGGGCGCGTAGAGCACACAATCCGCCGGCACGCTGAGCAGCTTCTCGACGTCGTGCTGCGCGCGCACGCCCAGGGGCTCGATGCCGCAGATCTCGCCGGCATCCCGACCGATCTTGTCCGCGTCGTGGACCCACACCCCGACCAGCTCGAGCTCCGGATGGGAGGCGATGGCCTGGATGGCCGCGCGGCCCACGCCACCCGTGGCCCACTGCACGACGCGCAACGGCAAGCGAGGAACCTCCTGCGGCGGCTCGCCGGCCGCGGGCCGCAGCCGCCGCCGCGAGGATCGCGGATTCGCCGGGATCGGTCGACGCGCCGGGGCGATCTTGGGTCGGGTCGGGATCGGCGGTAGAGTCGTCGGCCAGAGCTCGGGACCGGCCCGAGGGACCGGAGGCGAGGAAGCTCCCGATGGCGATCCGCAGGGCAGTCGAGCTCTCGAGCTCGGGCTATCCCGCCTCCGCCGAGCCCTTCGAGGCGAGCGATGCCGAGATCGAGCGCGCCCTCGCGTCGGCCAGCATCCCGACCCTGCTGATGTCGATGATCCACGTCACGGGCGATGCCAGCCCGCTCCGCGGTCCGATCCGCCCCGGTCCCGCGATGATGGGCGAGACCCAGGGCGGCCTGTCCGACACCGAGAAGGCGCAGGTGCGGGCGCAGGCCCTGAGGGCCCTCTGCGCCTACCGCGACGGCGGCTGCCGCCTGCCGCCCCAGCCGGGCCCCGAGACGATCCGCGAGATGCTGAGCTTCGTGGTCGGCCAGGAGGTGCCCGACGAGTACGTCCCGATGATGCTCGAGGAGATGGCCCTGGACGGGGGCGACCCGCGCCAGCAGCCCTGGCGGAGGTCGGTCGCGGAGGAAGAGAAGCGCCGCTTCCCGGTCGCGGTGATCGGCGCGGGCATGTCCGGCATCCTCGCCGCGATCCGCCTGCGTGAGGCCGGCCTCCCGGTCACGCTGATCGAGAAGAACCCGGGCTTCGGCGGCACCTGGCTCGAGAACCGCTACCCCGGCTGCCGGGTCGACGTGGCGAACCACTTCTACTGCTACTCCTTCGAGCCCAATCCCGACTGGTCCGAGTTCTTCTGCCGCGGGCCGGAGCTGCTCCGCTACTTCGAGCGCTGCGCCGAGCGCCACGGCCTGCGCGACTGCACGCGATTCGAGACCGAGGTCACCCGGGCCCGCTACCGGGAGGAGAGCGGGGAGTGGCAGCTCTCGCTGCGCGGTCCCACGGGACGGGAGGAGACGCTGTCCGCGCGGGCCCTGGTGAGTGCCGTCGGCCAGCTCAACCGTCCGAAGCTGCCCGACATCCCGGGCCGCGAGCGTTTCCGCGGCCCGGCCTTCCACTCCGCCCGCTGGCCGGCCGACCTCGACCTGAGCGGACGCCGCGTGGCGGTGATCGGAACCGGGGCCAGCGCCCTGCAGATCGTTCCCGAGCTGGCGAAGACGGCGGGCGAGCTGCGGGTCTTCCAGCGCTCGCCGGCCTGGATGCTCCCGAACCCGCACTACCACCGGCCGGTGGGGCCGGGCAAGCGCTGGCTGCTGCGCCACGTGCCCTTCTACGCCCGCTGGTACCGATTCCTGCTCTTCTGGCCCGGCTCCGACGGCCTGCTGCCTTCGCTGGCGGTGGATCCCAATTGGCCGCAGCCGGAGCGCTCGGTGAACGCGACGAACGAGCAGATGCGCAGCGCCTTCATCGAGTACATGCGCGCACAGCTGGGCGGGGACGAGGAGCTGCTGGCCCGGGTGACGCCGGACTACCCGCCCTTCGGAAAGCGCATCCTGCAGGACAACGGCAGCTGGCTCTCGGCCCTGCGCCGGGAGAACACCCGGCTGGTCACCGACCCGATCCACGCCATCGACGAGACCGGTGTGCTGTGCGAGAGCGGCGAGCGACACGCGCTCGACGCGATCGTCTTCGCCACCGGCTTCCACGCGAACCGCTTCCTCTGGCCGATGCAGATCCGCGGCCGCGGCGGCGCGCTGCTGAGCGAGCGCTGGGGCGAGGATCCCAGCGCCTACCTGGGCATCACGGTCCCCGACTTCCCGAATCTCTTCTGCCTCTACGGCCCGGGAACCAATCTGGCCCACGCGGGGAGCATCATCTTCCACTCGGAGTGCCAGGTCCGCTACGTGCTCGGCTGCCTCCAGCAGCTGATCGAGCGCCGGGCCCGGGCCATGGACTGCCGCGCCGAGGTTCACGACGCCTATGTGCAGCGCTTCGACGCGGCCCACCGCGGGCTGGTCTGGTCGCACCCGGGCATGCGCAGCTGGTACAAGAACGCCCGGGGTCGGGTGACGACCACCTCCCCCTGGCGCCTGGTCGACTACTGGAGCTGGACCCGGGAGCCCGACCCGAACGACTACGAGTGGCTCTACTAGCGCTCAGCGCCGCGGCGGCCGCACGGCGCGGGCGTCGCGGACGGCATCCAGCCAGCTGACCCAGGCCGTCGCCTCGGGCTTGGCCTCGCAGCGGCGGGTCGTCCCCTCGAGGATCTCGCGGAGCGGCGCTCCGTGTCCGTCGACGATCTGGCGCATCCAGCTCGCTCCGTGCTGCAGCCAGCTCCGGTGCTCTTCGGGCAGGTCTTCGCGAGTGGCGTGTCCCTCGAGCCCGGAGGAGGCCGACATCCAGCCCTCCCGCAGACCCAGCAGGTAGGAGGATCGGAGCGGCAGGCTCATGCGCAGGTAGGCTTCGCAGGTGAGCCAGCCCCTCTGGTCGAAGACCGAGCCCCCGAACGGGCCCGGCTCCTCGGCATCGGCTCCACGGGTCGAGTGGGCCAGCGCCGCCAGCAGCAGCGCGACCCCGAGCCAGCGCGCCGAGCGGCCTCGTAGAGCTCCGAGACGCATCGCGTTCCTCCTCGCGGCCCAACGTAGCGAGGGCGCCCGCGAGCCCGCTCAGGCGTCCGGGAGCAGGCAGCCCACCTCGTCGGCACTCAGGGCGTAGACGTCGGCGCAGAAGGCGCAGCGCACCTCCAGCGGCTCTCCACCCGTCGCGATGTCGCGGATCTCCTCGCGCCCGAGCAGGGTGGCCGCGCGCCGTACGCGCTCGACGTCGCAGGGGCAGTGGAAGCACGGGCTCAGGCGCTCGACGTCACCCCAGCCGACGTCGGCGAGCAGCCTCTGCAGCAGGGATTCGGCCCCGGCCCCGTCGCGGATCAGCTCGGAGGGGTTGGAGGTCTCGCCGACCCGCCGCTCGAGATCCGACAGCACCGACTCGGGCGCGCCCGGCAGGCCCTGCACCACGTAGCCCCCTGCCGACTCGATCGATCCGTCGGCGCCGAGGTAGACCCCCAGCGCCAGGGTCGAGGGCTTCTGCTCGCTCTCCAGCAGGTAGTGCACGAGGTCCTGGGCGATCTCGCCCGTGACGATCGGGACGATGCCGCTGTAGGGCCGCCTCCACGACGGGTGGTTGCGCTCGATCGAGAGGGTGCCCAGCCCGATTCCGGCCGAGATGCCGAGCTGCGAGCCGCGAAATGGGGGCGCCGCTCCTGGATGCTGGACGTAGCCGCGCACCCGCCCCTCGCTGGTCGCCGTCACGGTGATGGCGCCCAGCGGGCCGTCGCCGCGCAGGCGCAGCTGGAGCTTGGCTCCGCCCTTCTGCTCGGCGGCCAGCAGCAGCGTCCCCATCAGCGCGCGTGCCAGCGCCACCGAGGCTGCGGGCGAGGTCTCGTGCCGCCGGGCGGCCTCGCGGGCGAGCTTCGTCGCCACCAGCACCCGAACCGCCACGCTACCGTCGGCGGCGTAGGAGCGAACCAGCTCGTCGGCCCCCGGGCTCATGGGCGAAGAGTAGCCGCGCCGGAGGCGACGTCCGGGGGAGCGCGGCAGGAGGCCGCGGCTACCGTGCCGCGGGGAGCGACCGGTGAAGATCTACGACTTTCCCTTTGCCCCGAATCCCACCAAGCTGCGCGTCTACCTGCGGGAGAAGGGCCTCGAGCTGCCCCGCGTCACGGTGAATCTGGTCCACGGCGAGCAGAACCGACCGGAGTTCCTGGCCAAGAATCCCAACGGCGCGCTCCCCGTACTCGAGCTGGACGACGGGCGCTGCATCACCGAGTCGCTGGCGATCCTCGAGTATCTGGAAGAGCTGCACCCGGAGCCGCCCATGATCGGCCGCGACCCCGTGGAGCGCGCGCTGGTGCGCTCCTTCGAGCGCTTCGTCGACCTGAACGTGCTGATCCGCCTGGCGCGCATCGTACACAACAGTGCGTCTCCGCTGCCGGGCTTCCAGGGCGTTCCCGAGATCGCCGCCGCCGAGCGGAGCCGGCTGCCCAAGGTGCTGCGCATCGTCGACGAGCGCATCGGCAAGGGACCCTTCGCACTGGGAGAGAAGCCGACGATCGCGGACTGCACGCTCTACGCCGGCCTGCGCTTCGCCGAGACCGCCGGCGGCCTCGAGGTCCCGGCCGAGCACCCCAACCTGCGCCGCTGGTATCGCGACTTCTCGAAGCGCCCCAGCACCCAGCTCTGAGCCCCCGCAAGCGCCTTCCGGACCTCCACCGGAAGGGTCCGGGCGCCCGCAGAGCCGCCCTCAAGCTCTCGATTCGACTGCCGATGTGCAGCGCATGGATGGGGTGACGGGCGCCGGCTTCGCGGCCTTCTTCTGCGTATCCCTGGTCGTCGGCCTGCGCCTGATCTGGCTGGCACGCCGCAGCGGCCAGCTTCCCGAGCTGCTGATCGGAATCGGCGTGCTCGGCATCGGGCCCGTGGGCTTCTCGCTGATGCTGGCCTCCCAGGTCCTGGCCGAGACGCGTCCCGCCACCTCGACGTTGTGCATCGCTCTCGGGCAGCTCGCCGTGACGGCGGGGGCCTTCTCGAAGTACCTGTTCAACTGGCGCGTCTACCGGCCGGCCAGCCGCCTCGCGGGGGCGGCCGTCGCGCTGGGCGCGCTGGCGCTGATCGGGAGCTACGCCGTCTTCATCGTGCAGGGCTTTCCCCCCGGCCCTCCGGGCCTGCGCAGCGTCCCGATGATCGTCGCGCTGCTCTGGGGCTCCGCAGAGGCGCTCGGCTACTGGCGTCGCATGCGGCTGCGCAGCCAGCTGGGTCTGGGGGACGCCCTGGTGCAGAATCGCTTCCTGGTCTGGGGCCTCGGCGCGGGCGCGGCGGGTGTCGGCTCGCTGATCTCGACCCTCGTGACGCTCCGGGTGGGACCGGAGGCCATGCTCGATCCCCAGCTCCTGCGCGTCCTCTCGTTGCACGGCTTGCTGGCCGCAGTTTGCATGTGGCTGGCCTTCCTGCCCCCGAAGGTCTACACGCGCTTCATCGGCTCGCGGGGCCCGGCTGGGCTAGCCTCCCCGGTCGTCTGACCCCCCTGGACAGAAGCTGATCCCAACCGCCGCACCGGCCATCCGGAGGGAGAGATCCGTCATGAGATCGCTGATCGTACCGTGCCTCTGGGCCCTGCTCGTCGTGGGCCCTGCCGTCGTCTCCGCGGCCCCCGAAGACCAGGATTTCTTCGTCGACTTCCAGGGGCTCGACGCGGAAGACCCGATGAGCTTCAGCATCGACGGCGTCCCCGCCGCCTTCACGGGGGGCGATGCCTTCTTCACCGGCGTGGGCGAGCTCTACTTCGGGGACAACCGGGCCTGGGCGATCAACCCGGGAGAGACCCACCGGGTCGACTTCGACGTCCCGATGAGGCGGGTCGAGGTCTACGCCGTGGGCCTGGACGGAGCCACCCTGACGGCCGTGGGGAGCGGGGTCTCGAATCCCGCGCGCGACGCGACGGGCAGCGACATCAGCGACCCGTCTCAGCTCTTCGTCTTCACCGGCGAGATCGACGCCATCGTGCTGGCCAACACCTCCATGAACGCCGCGGCCGGCTTCGACGCCGGCGCCTCCATCGACAACCTGGGCTTCAGCCCCGTGAACCTCGTGGAGCGCTGCGCCTTCGACCAGAAGAAGGCGGTCGCCAACTACTGCCGCTCCTACGCGCGCTGCGAGATCCGCCTGGCGCGAACCCCGATGCGCGACCCCATGCTCGAGAACTTCGCCAACTGCACCGACCGCGCCGAGAGCATGCTCCGCACGGCCTACGATCGGGCCCAGGAGAGGGCCGCCAATGGGGGGGCCACCTGTCTGCTCGACGAGCTCTTCGACGACGTCTTCGCGTCGGTGTTCCGGGACCCCCTGGACAGCGTCTACGACGACGCCCGGGTGAACTTCGATCCGGATACGGCGCTGCGCGTGGAGCGCCGGCTGCGCGGCTCGCTGATCTTCCAGGCCAGCCTCATGTGTCGGGCCGAGCTGCGCGCGGAGGCGAATCTCGAGGGCCAGCGCCTGACCAATCGCCGCGACGCCGCCCGCGATCGCTTCGACTTCCGCACCCAGAGGCGCATCCGCCAGGCCGGCCGCAAGGGCTTCGAGGAGCCCTCGATCGACCTGGAGGGGATGGGGGACGGCGTCTCCGGCTTCGCGGACGACGTCGCCCAGGCGGCCGACGAGGGCCTCTGACCGCCAACTCGCCCCGGGCTCGGCCCGCAGCCGTGCCTAGCTCGGGGCCCGGAGCCGAAGGCGCAGCAGGGGTTGCCCCGCGAGCGCAGGCCGGGTGGCGGCGACGACCGCCGCCCGGCGATCGCCCGCGGCCCGCAGCGCCGCGAGTGCCTCGGGCACTCTCTCCGGCGCGACATCGAAGAGCAGGCCTCCCGAGGTCTGGGGGTCGAACAGGAGCTCCAGCTCGGGGCCCCCGACGCCCGGATCGAGCTGCAGGCTCCGGGCGAGATCCCGGTTCTGGGGGTGCGCCGTGCTGCGCTCTCCACGCGCCAGCAGCGAGAGCGCTCCGGGCAGGGCCGGAAGCGACGCGAGCTCCAGGTCGGCCGCCACGCCGCTCGCCTCCAGCATCTCGAGCAGGTGGCCGGCCAGGCCGAAGCCCGTCACGTCGGTGCAGGAGCGGGCGTCCAGCCGCGTCGCCAGCTGCGACGCGTCCGCGTTGGGCCGGATCATCGAGGCCCAGGCCGCCTCCACCCACTCGCTGCGCGCCAGGCCGCGCATGTCCGCGGCCAGCACCACGCCGGTGCCGAGGGCCTTGGAGAGCAGCAGCGCTCGGCCCGGCCGCAGGGCGTCGAGGGGCCGCAGCCAGGCGTCGGCCGCGGGCGTGCCCAGCACGGCCAGCCCGACCGACAGCGTCTCCGCCGCCCCGGAGTGGCCTCCCACCAGGGAGACGGCAAGCGGATCCAGGGCCGCCCGCACCCCGGCCAGCGCCTGCAGCAGGATCTCGTCGGGTCGTTTCGCGGTGTCGGGCACGCTCACCCAGGCGAGTGCGTGACGCGGGCGACCCCCCTTGGCGAAGACGTCGCCGAGGGCGTTGACGGCCGCGACCCGGCCGACCAGCCACGGGTCGTCGCAGAAGGCGCGAAAGCCGTCGATCGTCGCCAGCACGAGTTCCCCGGACGGCGCGACCGCCGCGACATCGTCTGGGCGCTCGAGCCCGAGGCGCACCGACGGGTCGTGGGGCGCTGCGGGCAGGCGCGCCAGGGCGGCCGCCAGGGGGCGGGCCCCGAGCTTGGAGGCGCAGCCACCACAGGCCATGGGCTCGCTACCCATCTTGTCGGGAGACGGAAATCCCCTGCTGGGCTGGCCTCCTCGGTCCAGCACCTGGAAGCGTCGCATGAAGCTCCGGTCGATCGCGTCCTTGACGCGATGGACCGAAGCTCCCTGTGCCGTCAGGCCCCACTTGGCCCCCAGGGCCCGGCCGTGGCCCAGGTTCAGCAGCGCCAGGAAATCGCGCTGGGGCCGATAGCTGCGCACGCGGCGCCCGGCCAGCCGGGCCCGCAGATTGTCCGCGAGCACTGGCCCCTGGCGCACCGCGTAGACGCCGGCCTTCGGGGTCCCGGGCGCCACCTCGAGGCCGGCACAGTCGCCCACGGCGAAGAGCTCCGGATGGCCGACCACCTGGAGGCCCGGGCCCACCCGCACGAAGCCGCGCTCGTCGGCGGGAAGCGGCGAGTCGGCGAGCCAGCGGTGCGGAGCCGCCCCGGTGGCCCACACGACCAGATCGCAGTCCAGCCAGTCGCCGCGCGCGAGCCGGAGCCCGCCCTTCTCCACGGCGACGACGCGGGCCCCGCCGTCCAGCGCCAGGCCGCGCGACCGCGCCTCGGCCCGGGCCCTGCGGGCCATGGCCGGCGAGGCACCCGGGAGCAGCTCCGGTCCCTCGAAGAGCAGCTGGATCTCGCGGGAGCGGCCCTCTCGCTGGCAGCGCGCATCGAGCGTCAGGGCGAGCTCGACCCCCGCCGCGCCGCCGCCGACCACGGCGATCCGCAGGGGCTCGCGCCCGGGCGGGCTGCCGAAGAGCCGCGCCTCGAAGTCGCGGACGAAGGCGCCGATCGGCCGGGTGGCGAGCGCGTGCTCGCGAACGCCCGGGAGCTCGAGGCCGCGCACCGTCGATCCGACGTCGAGGCTGGCGACGTCGTAGGTCAGCGGCGGTCGCCCCTCGAGCTCGATCCGCCGCCGCTGCGGATCGATGCCCGTGGCCGCGGCCAGCACCACTCCGGCGCGGGCGCGGCGGGCCAGGGGCAGGACGTCGATCTCCAGCTCGTGGGCGCGGTAGTCCCCCGCCACCAGCCCCGGGACCATGCCGGAGTAGACGGCCAGCGACCGATCCAGCACGACCCGGACGCGCGCATCGACCGGGCGCATCGCCAGCTGCCGCAGCACCTGCACGTGGGCGTGGCCGCCTCCGACCAGCACCAGCTCCGCCCGCCCGGGCCTCAAGGCCTCCCTCCCACCCGCAGAGCTCGCACTGTCTCCAGGGTATCCGCCTCCTCGGGGCCCTTGTCCGGGCGGTAGCGAACCAGCCGGGCGAAGCGCAGCGCCACCCCGCCCGGGTAACGCGGGCTCTCCTGAACGCCGCCGACGGCGATCTCGACCACGAGCTCGGCCCGAACCCAGACCACGTTCCCGTCGCGATGGCGCTCGCGGGCCAACAGGGCCTCGGTCTGCCACTCGAGCAGCCGGTCGGTCATGCCCTTGAAGGTCTTGCCCAGCATGACGAAGCCCCCGGATTCGGGGTCGCGCGCGCCGAGGTGGAGGTTGCTCAGGCGTCCCCGGCGCCGGCCGCTGCCCCACTCCGCAGCGAGCACCACGAGGTCGAGGTGGTGCGCGGGCTTCACCTTGAGCCACTCGCGCCCCCGGGCGCCGGCCGTGTAGGAGGAGTCCAGGGCCTTGGCCATCAGCCCCTCGTGGCCGGCCTCCAGGGCCTCCGTCAGGAAGGCCCGGGCCTCGGCCGTCGCGCCCGGGAGCCGCTGCGGAACCCGGGCCGCCTCGGGCACCACCACGGCCAGGGCCGCGAAGCGCTCGCGGGCCGGCTGCTCGAGCAGCACGGCTCCGTCCCGATGCAGGCAGTCGAAGAAGCTCGGCCGCAGCGGAAGCTCGCGGCGCAGGCGCTCCACGTCGAGCCGACGTCCGAAGCGCCGCATCGTGGTCTGGAAGGGCAGCGGTGCACCGTCGGCGCCGTAGGCCAGAACCTCGCCATCGAGGATCAGCTCCTCGGCGGGAAGCGCCCTCACCTGCTCGACCAGCTCCGGGAGCACCTCGGTCACCGGATTCAGCCGCCGGGTGTAGATGCGCACCTCGTCGCCAGCCTTGTGGACCTGGACCCGTGCGCCATCGAGCTTCCACTCGAGGGCCGCCGCTCCGAGCTCCTCGAGGGCCTCCGCGACCCCTTCGGTGGGGCTGGCCAGCATCGGCCGCAGCGGCTGGAAGAGCCGGAGCCCGAGCTCCTCGAGGGCGGTCCCACCGCCGCTCCAGGCCGCGCGGGCCACCCGGGGCAGGTCGCCCGCGACCATCCAGGCGCGGCGCACGGCGCGGGCCTCGACGCCCGCCGCCTCCGCGATCGCCTCGACCATGACGCCTTCGAGAGCGCCCTGGCGCAGCTCGCCGAGCAGCAGTCGCACCAGGAAGTCCTGCTCGGCGGCGCTGGCCCGCGCCAGCAGTGCACCCAGCGCGTCGCGCCGGCGCCGGGCCGAGCCCGGCCCGCGCAGCGCCGCCAGCTCGTCGAGCCGGGCCCGGACCTCCCCGACCTCCAGGCCCGGAGCGCTCGCCGCCGGAACCTGGGCGGCCTGTCGCAGCAGGGCCGGCCCGACGCCGATGCGACCCCCGGGCAGCTGCCCCGAGAGGTAGGCGACCACGGTCGGCGCCAGCGCAGGCCCCGCCTGGGACAGGCAGCTCGCCAGCTCCGAGATCTTGTCGAGACGCCCCGGGGCGCCGGCCACGCGCTGGGAGGCGTCGACCAGCTGGGCCAGCCGCACGGCGCCGGCGCCGGCTCAGAACGCGCGCAGCAGCCGCCGCACCGCCCAGGAGGAGAGGCCCGCGGACTCCCGGAAGACCCGGCCCGAGCGCCGGGCCCGCTCGGACACGCAGTCGAGGGCGCTGCCGCCGATGCGCACGATGCGCAGGTCGCCGAAGGGGGTTCCCATGCCGCTGTTCACGACCAGCGCCACGGCGAGGTCGCGGGTCGGATCCGCCCAGGCCCCGGATCCGCCGAAGCCGAAGTGGCCGAAGGCCCGGCGCGGGAGACCGCGCGAGGTGGCGACGCCGTGGTAGCCGAGGCGCCAGCGCATGTCGAAGGGCACCACGACGCGATGGGGCGCCTCGACCTGGACCTCGGTCGCCCGGGCGAGCGTCCCCCGAGACAGCAGAGTGCAGCCCTCGAGCGCACCGCCCCCGGCCAGGGCGGCGTACATGCGGGCCAGCGCGCGGGCCGTGAAGACGCCGTTGGCGGCCGGAATGGCGGCCCGCAGGGTGCGGTGGGCTCCGAAGTCGAAGGAGCGGATGCCGCGCGGCGCCAGCGCGTCGTAGATGCTCTCGATGTCGAGCTGGATGCCCGCGCGGCGCAGCAGCCACTGCCAGCTGCGGGTGGCCAGCAGGATCGCCGCCCCCGGGCTCCCCAGCTCCGGGGCCACGAAGACCTCCGGCAGGCGGAAGCTTCGCCGCGGCCACAAGAGCTCCGCGGTGCGGTGCACCGCCTCCTGCGGCAGGCCGACGTACATGCCGTCCAGGCCCAGCGGCTTCACCAGCTCGTCCTGCACGAGCTGCGAGAAGCTGCGCTGCGTGACGCGCTGGAGCAGCTCACCGACCAGGAATCCGTAGGTCAGGCCGTGGTAGCCCGTGCGCTGGCCCGGCTCGTGCACCGGACTGGCCTTCTCGATGGCGCGCACCATGTAGTCCCAGTCGAGCATGCGCTCCGCGTCGTCGATCATCTGGCGGATGTGGTAGAGGCCCGACTGATGGGAGAGGACCTGGCGGACCGTGATGCGCTCCTTGCCCGCCTCGCCGAAGCCCGGCCAGTGCTGGGCCACGCGATCGTCGTAGGCGAGTAGCCCGCGATCCACCATGATGTGTACGAGCGTGGAGGCGACCCCCTTGGTCGTCGAGAAGCTCGGCGCCATGGTGTCGCGCTCCCAGGCGCGTCCCGCCTCGTCGCGCACCCCGCCCCAGACGTCCACGACGCACTCGCCCTGGTGGTAGACGCAGACGGCGCCGCCGCCCTGGTGCTGCGTGAGCAGGTTGCGGAGGGTCTCGGCCACCCGCGCGAAGTCCGGATGAACGAAGCCATCGACGTGGGCCTGGGGGCTCAAGCAGATCCCTCCTGGGGGCTGGCGACGGACGGTAGCCAGCGTGCACGATGCGGACAAACGCGCACGTCGGCCGCCTGACACCGGAGAGCCGGGCCGGCGCGGGCGCCTCAGAGCCGGACCAGGGCGCCTCCTGCGAAGGCCAGGACGATGTTCGCGATGGCGTAGGTGCCCGCGTAGCCCAGGGCCGGCACGCTGCTCCTCGAGAGCTGGTTGACGAGGCCGAGGGCCGGGGTCGAGGTGAGCGCTCCGGTCATGCCGCCCAGCACCAGCGCGGGGTTGAGGCGCAGCGCGTACAGCCCGAAGAGCGTCCCGAGCAGGAAGGGCAGGCCCAGCACGACCAGGGCAGCCGCGACCACGGAGGGACCCAGCTCGCCCAGCGTGGTCAGGAAGGTCGGACCGGCCCGCAGGCCGACCCCGGCCATGAAGACCATCAAGCCGAACTCCATCAGCACCCAGCGAGCTGCCCGGGGCACGCGACCGAAGGTCGGATGGACCGAGCGCAGGAAGCCGATCAGGATGCCGGACAGGAGCAGCCCGCCGGCATTCCCGAGGCCCACCTGAACGCTTCCGATCTTCAGCCCGATCGAGCCGACGAAGAGCCCCCCGGCCATGCCGAGGGCGAAGGTCAAGAGGTCGGTCTCGAAGACCTTGCTCTCGGTGTGACCCAGCTCCCGGGCCAGGGCCTCCAGGCCCGCGACCGGACCGTAGGCGTAGAGCGTGTCGCCCTTCTCGACGCGCAGATCCGGACTCACGGGAAGCTCCAGCTGCGCGCGACTGATGCCGACGACGAAGCAGCCGAAGCGGTGGATCATGTCGAGCTCTGCAATGCTGCGGCCCGCGGCGCCGGGGCTCGTGATCACGATCTCGCGCGCCTCGGTGGGGAGGTCCAGCAGCTCCGGATCCAGGGTCATCGTCCCGAGCTGCTCGGCGAAGCGCTGCTGGGCCGCCACCTCCCCCATCACCAGCAGGCTGTCCCCGACGCGCAGCTGCAGATCCGCCGAGGGCGGCAGCAGCTCCCTGTCCCGGCGGACCTGCTGGATCAGGCAGCCGAATCGATCGGGCAGATCGAGCTCGCGCAGGCTGCCGCGCGTGAGCTCTCCCTCCTTCACCAGGTAGGTGCGCACCAGGGGCTGCCAGCGCTTGTCGATGCCGCCCTCGGCCTCACCGCCCTCGGGCAGGCGCATGTGGTCGGAGTAGGCGGCGGCATGGGCGGCCAGGTCGATGCGGAGCAGGAAGGGGAGTAGCCGCACCCACACCAGCAGCCCGATCATTCCGAAGAGGTAGGAGATGGCGTAGCCGACGGCGACGTCCTCCAGCATCGCGGAGGCCGTCGTGCCTTCGGGCGGCTTCGCGAGCCCGCCGCGCACGGCATCCTGAGCGGCCGCCAGCGTCGGCGTGCTGGTGAGCGCCCCTGCAAGCACCCCGGCGGCCAGAGCCGGAGAGAGACCGAGCTGGTGCTGCATCCACAGCAGCGCCCCCACCGCGGAGAGGCTCGTGACGGCGACGAGGGCCAGGTAACGGGGCCCGTCCGCCAGCACGATGCTGAAGAAGCGCGGACCGGCCTGCAGCCCCACCGAGTAGATGAAGAGCATGAAGCCCATCTGGTAGGAGCGCGTGCTCTCGGGAACCAGGCCCAGGGCGCCGAAGGCGATGCCCGTGACCAGCACGCCGGCCACCGCCCCCAGCCTCATCGAGCCCACGCCGGCCTTCCCGACCAGATAGCCCACGCCGAGCACCACGAAGAGCAGCAGCTCCGGGGAAGCCCGGAGGACCTGAACGAGATCGATTTCCACCGGGCCCCCGCACGGGTCTAGCCCGGCTCTCGGGGGGGTCGCAAGCGGAGGCGCGGCCCCGGAGATGCGCTCCGCGCTTCGGTAGCCTGATGGCAAGCCGTCCACGAGTGGACGGTCCTTCCGGGGGGACAGGTCGACTGGCTCTCGAGCGCGAGAGGCCCGAGCGCATCCTGCTGCCGCCGCGGCCGGGAGCGCGCCGCTGTGGCCGGGATCCCGTGCGCATCTTCGTGGGCAGCGAGCCGGCTCAGCAGCGCGCCGAGCGGGTGCTGCTCTGGTCGATCGAGCGGGTTCGCGACCCGGGTCGCGCCTACGAGATCTACCTGATGAAGGAGCTGCGGGGCTACCGCAGCTGGCTCTGGACCACCGGCTTCAGCGGCTACCGCTTCGCCGTGCCGCACTACGCCGGTGGGCGGGGACGCGCCCTCTACAACGACTGCGACCAGATCTACCTCCGCGATCCAGGAGAGCTCTTCGATCTTCCCCTCGCCGAGCACGGCTACCTCACCCTGTCGCCGCAGGACACGGCCGTGATGCTGATCGACTGCGAGCGCATGGCCCCGGTGTGGACGCTGGGAGACGCCCAGCGGCGTCGCAAACGCGAGCTGCTGGAGCGGGGCCTCCGCTCGGGGCTGGCGGGGCCGCTGCCCCCGGAGTGGCACGCTCGCGACGCGACGGAGTACGTCCCCGGCCAGACCTGTCTGCTCCACTACACGACGCTGCACACCCAGCCCTGGCGACCCTTCCCCGAGCGCTTCGTCTACCGGGACCACCCGCTAGCTCCGCTCTGGCTGGATCTGGAGCGCGAGGCCCGCGCCGAGGCTTTCGAGCTCTTCGATCGCCGTCGCCCCAGCGCCGCCTTTCGCCGGCTCGCGAGCGACGTCCCAGCCGCGAGCGCTGGATCCGGGCGGGCTCCCGAGGTCGAGGCGAGCCTGCGCGAGCTGGTCGCGCGCACCAAGACCGAGCGCCTGTGCCTGCTGGGCTCCGGAGCCGGGGTCGAGCCCGCCGAGCTCCCGGAGCTCGGCGCCCGGGAGCTTCGCTTCCAACCGCTGCGCGAGGCCCTGCAGGAGGAGCCGCAGGCGCCCGGCCGGGCCATCGCCGTTCTCGAGGGCCTCCGGGACCTGGCGCCGGACGACGTCCCCTGGGCCGTGGAGGCGCTCTTCCGCCGCGCCAGCGGCTTCGTCTTCGCCGCCCTGCCCTGCCGAGCCCGGCCCGCGCGCCGCTGGCTGGGTCCTCCGGTGGGCCCGATCGACACGGCGGAGTGGTGGGCGGAGCACTTCGAGGCCGCCGCGCGCCGCCACCCGGAGCTCCACTGGGAGCTGCTGCTCTCCGCGCGGCAGGGCTTCGCCGGCCGGCGCTGGGAGCATCGCCGCGGCGGCCGCTTTCCGGGCGATGCCCTGCCCCGGGTCTGGGTGCTGACCGATCGCAAGCCCGGCCACACGACCCAGTCGCTCGGCCTGGCGGAGGAGCTGGGCTGGCCCCACGAGGTCTTCGACCTGGAGCCCCGCCTGCTCTCGCACCTGCCCAACGCCTGGCTGGGAATCGGGCTGCGCGGCATCTCGCGTCGCGCCGCCTCCCGCCTCCGGCCCCCGTGGCCGGATCTGGTGATCGCCGCGGGCCGTCGCACGGCGCCGGCCGCCCGCTGGATCGGCCGCCAGTCGCGGGGGCGCGCGCGGCTCGTCCAGCTCGGGCGCATCGGCGTCGCGCCCAGCGAGGCCTACGACCTCACCGTGGCTCCGAGCTACGCGCGGCTGCTGCCCCATCCGCGCCAGCTGGTCACCGACCTCCCGATCACGCGGGTGAGAGCGAAGACGCTGCAGCGCGCGGCGCAGCGCTGGGCGCCGCTCTTCGAGGGCTCGGCGCGTCCCCGGATCGCCCTGATGGTCGGCGGCAACGCCCCACAGGCGCGGCTCTCCCCGAGCGAGGCCCGGCAGCTGGCGCGCCGCAGCCGAGCCTTTGCCGAGGCCACCGGCGGCTCCCTCTTCGCGACCACGAGCCGGCGCACGCCGCGCGCGGCGGCGCGCGCCCTCGAGCGCGAGCTGTCCCGCGCGGCGCACGTCTTCCGCTGGCCGGGGGAGCACTCCGACCGCAATCCCTACCTCGGCTATCTGGCGCTGGCCGACGCCTTCGTCGTGACCGGCGAGAGCGCCTCGATGCTGGCCGAGGCCTGTGCGACGGGAAAGCCGGTCTTCATCACCCCGCTGGCGAGCCCTGCCGGCGCGCGCGCCTGGCTGCACCGCGGCCTGGTCGCCCTCTCCGACGCGCTGATGCGGCGCGCAGACGCGCGGCCCCCGAGCCGCCGCGGCACCCCGCGGCCCCAGCGCGGCCTGGCCTGGCTGCTCTCGACGCTGCTCGCCCGGGGCTGGCTCCGGCCGACCTGCGACTACGACGGGCTCCACGAGCGGCTCGTGCGAACGGGCCGGGCCCACCGCTTCGACGGCCACTTCCGCCGGGCTGGCTCCGCCCCGGGAAGCGATCTCGCGCGCGTGGCCGAGCGCGTCCGGGAGGGGACGCTCGGGCCCTGGCCCCCGTCCGGCGACGTGCTCCCGGAGCTCTTCCACAAGATCCGCGACGCCCAGGACAGTCCGCTCGTCGTCTCCGAGGCCGCGCGCG
>CAZYOL010000085.1:0-17010 GCA_964649065.1 uncultured Spirochaetales bacterium | reverse complement strand
GGTGGAGGAGGGCCGCTTCCGCGAGGACCTCTACTACCGGCTCAAGGTGGTGGAGATCGAGCTGCCGCCGCTGCGCGAGCGCAGCGAGGATCTCGCCGCCCTGGCCCAGCGCTTCCTCGCCCAGGTGACCGAGCGGCACGGCATCGAGAAGCGCCAGCTCTCCGAGGCCGCCCTGGCCCGGCTCGCGCGCCACGCCTGGCCGGGCAACGTGCGCGAGCTGCGCAACGTGATCGAGCAGGCGGCGGTGCTGGCCTCGGGACCCGTCATCGAGGAGTCGGACTTGAACCTCGACGGGGACGGCGAGGCCGTGGCGTCGACCGATGCCGCGCTGGCGGCTCTCCCCTTCAGCGAGGCCAAGCGGCGGGTGGTGGAGAGCTTCGAGCGCGACTTCCTGCTGCGCGCCCTGCGCAAGAACGACGGCAACATCTCCCGAGCCGCGGAGTCGATCGGGATGGTGCGACAGAGTCTCCAGCAGAAGATCCGGGAGCTCGGGCTGAGGTCCGAAGACTGGACGCGCTGCGAGTGACGAGGAGGTACGAGATGAGTCCGAACGAAGGCCACCGGGGCTTCCTGGCCCGATTGCGCAGCCTGCTGCGGGGCAAGCTCGCCGTCTGGATGCGCCGCAGCGAAGAGCAGAATCCCCGCGCCGTCTACGAGCGGGCGATCGAGGAGCGGGTGCGCCAGTACCGCGAGCTGAAGCAGGCGGTGGCCGGCATCCTCTACATGCGCAACAAGCTCGAGGCGGAGATCACCGAGCGGCGTGTCGAGATCGCCAACGCCCACGAAGACGCTCGGCGCGCCATCCGGCGCGGAGAGGACGACATCGCCCTCACGCTGATCGCGCGCAAGCAGGAGCTGCACGGCGAGCTGGAGCGCTCCGAGCGGGAGCTGGAGGGCCTGCGTCACGAGGCCTCGGATGCCAAGGCCAACCTGGTGCGCTTCCGGGACGAGATTCGCGGCCTGGAGCGCGAGAAGGGGCGCATGCTCGCGACCCTGGCCAACGCCCAGGCGCGCCGACGGCTGCACGGAGCCCTGGAGGGCCTCTCCCTCGACGCCGAGATGCGAGCCCTGGAGAACCTGCGCGAGCACATCGCCCAGGTCGCTACCGAGGGGACGCTGGAGAGCGAGATCGGGGCGGAGCCCCTGCGCTCGCGCCTGGCCGCGCTGCGCGAAGAGGCGCGCCACGAGGCGGCCCGGCGCGAGCTGGAGGAGCTGAAGCGCCAGGAGGTGCCCGGCGTGCTCCCGGCCCGCGCCGGCGAGTCGGTCTTCGAGGACGAGGCGCCGCTGGCGGCCCAGGCCGGCTGAGCCCGCGCCACCGGAGGCCGACGCCCCGCGGTGGCGGCCCGAGTGCGGCCGGAGGCCGGCGAAGCGCCTCGCCGGCCTCCGGCGCCCGCCCGACCCGGTACCCTCCGGCCGCGTGTCCCCGGTGCCCCAGCTCGCGGCGGCGCTCTCCGGACGCCTGGCCCCGCCCCTCACGGTCGCGGCGCTGACCCTCGCGACCTTCCTCGGCAGCCTGCGCAACGGCTTCGTCAACTTCGACGACATCACCGCCTTCGTCGAGAACCCCCACATCCGCACGCTCTCGCTCGAGACCGTCAGCTGGGCCTTCGGCACGGTCTTCATGGCGACCTACCAGCCGCTGGCCTGGCTGCTCTACGCCGCGGACTACGCGCTCTGGGGCCCCCATGCGCCGGGCTTCCACGCCACGGCCCTGGCCCTGCACACGCTGAACGCGCTGCTGCTCTATGCCGTGCTGCTGGAGCTGCTCCGCTGCACCGGGGCCCGGGACGACACCCGCGCGCGCTGGGCGGCGGCGGCGGGCGCGCTCTTCTGGGCGCTGCACCCGCTGCGGGTGGAGCCGGTAGCCTGGATCTCGGCGCGCGGCCAGCTCCAGGCCAACGCCTTCACGCTGCTGACGCTGGGCCTCTACCTCCACGCCTGGCGCGACGCTCCGCGCCGCCGACGCTGGCGCGCACTCTCCGTGGTCAGCTTCGCGATCTGCATGCTCACGAAGAATCACGCGCTGATGCTGCCGGGGGTGCTGCTGATCCTCGACCACTTCGTGCTGCGCCGCACCGGCAGCGAGCCCTGGCCGCGCCTGCTGCTGGAGAAGCTGCCCTACCTGGCGATCGCCGCCCTGGCGGGGCTCTTCGCGGTGCTGGCCAAGAGCCTCTCCGGCGCGACGGCCCTCACCGGCGAGATTCCGCACGGGCCGGTGGAGCGCCTGCTGCAGGCCGGCTACGGCCTGGTCTTCTACCCCTGGAAGACCCTGCTGCCCCTGGGCCTCTCGCCGCTGGTGCCGCTGGAGCGCCAGATCGTCTTGCGCGAGCCGGTCTTCTGGCGCACGGGGGTCCTGTGCCTGGCGATCGCCGGCCTGTGCCTCGCCACGCTCCGGCGGGCCCCGGCGCTCTTCGCCACGGCCCTGGCCTTCGCCGTGCTGGTGGCACCGGTGCTCGGTCTCACCCAGGGTGGGCCGCAGCTGGTTGCCGACCGTTACAGCTACGACCCGGCGCTGCCCTTCTCCGCCCTGCTCGCCTGGGGCCTGCACCGGCTCGGTCGGTCGGTGCCGGCGCGTCGGCGCCTGGCGCTGGCGATGGCGCTGGTGCTCTTGCTGCTCGCCGGGCTCTCGGTGCGGCAGCTCCGGATCTGGAGCGACGGCGTCACACTCTGGCGTCATGCGCTGGCGCTGGCGCCGGAGAGCCCGCTGCTGCACCTGTTCCTGGCCAACACGCTGCGCGAGGAGGGCCAGCCCGAGGCCGCCGTCGCCGAGTACACGCAGGCACTCGAGCGAGGCGTGCACCGGCGCGCGGACGCCTGGAACGGCCGCGCCGCGGCCCAGCTGGCCCTCGGGCGGCGCGAGGAAGCCCTGTCCGACATCGCGCAGGCGATTCGCGAGGAGCCGCGCGCGGCCTTCTACCTGAACCGCGGCCTGATGCTCGCCTCCGACGACATCGACGCCGCGATCGCCGACTGGAACGAGGCGCTGCGGCGCGACCCGGGCCTCGCCGAGGCCTACGCCAATCGCGGCAAGGCCCGCGAACGCCAGGGCTACCCGGCCGGCGCCCGCGCCGACTACGAGCAGGCGCTGCG
Source organism: uncultured Spirochaetales bacterium (assembly GCA_964649065.1). Lineage (GTDB taxonomy): Bacteria > Myxococcota_A > UBA9160 > UBA9160 > SMWR01 > CAZYOL01. The sequence goes on along the minus strand of CAZYOL010000085.1, from coordinate 13,920 downwards.
CCACGGCCTGGGCGGCGCCGAGGCGCTGGAGATCCGAGGGCGCCTGGCGGCGCTGCGGCGCAGCTCCTGAAGGGCCTCAGCCCGCCGCCAGCGGCGAGCGGCCGAGGCCCGGCCAGACCCGCGCCACGCCGAAGGCCGCCCTCACCGCGATCCAGGCGGCGCTGGCGATCCAGATCCACTCGAGGCCGTCGAAGCCGCCGGGCCGCGCGGCCAGCAGCGCCAGGCCGGCGGCGGTCGCGACCAGCATGGCGTTGCGCAGGAAGCCGTAGTCGCTGGCGCCCCAGAGGATGCCGTCGCTCACGAAGGCCAGACCGTTCGCGGGCTGGGAGGCGACGGCGATCCACCAGGCCGCCGCGAAGCGGGCGTGCGCCGAGCTGGGCACCAGCAGGGCGGCGAGCTGCGCCTCGGCCAGCCACATGGCCCCCGCCAGCCCGATGCCGGTGGCCAGCCCCCAGGCGCAGGCGATGCCGGCCACGCGCCGGGCCTGGACGGCGCGGCCCGCTCCCAGGAACCAGGCCACCAGGCTCTGGGCCGCGCTGGCGTAGGCGTCCAGGAAGAAGGCCGTGAGCATCCACATCTGGCGGATGCCCTGGTGGGCGGCGCCGGCCTCGGCATCGATGCGCGTCGCCGCTCGCGTCGTGAGCAGCAGGAAGAGCAGCAGCAGGCCGGTGCGGGCGCTCAGGTCGCGGCCGACGCGCAGCAGCGCGCCGGCCTCCTGCCAGGCCACCCGGCCGGGCAGCCCGATGCGCCGGCGCAGCACCGCCAGAGCCCAGAGCGCCGCCAGCCACTGGCTGGCGACGGTGGCCCAGGCGGCCCCGGCCACGCCCAGTGCGGGAACCGGCCCCGCGCCGAAGATCAGCAGCGGGTCGAGCACGACGTTCAGAGCGCTCGACACCAGGGCGATCCAGAGCGGCGAGCGCATGTCCTGCACGCCGCGAAGGGCTCCGAAGGCCGCGATCACGATCAGCAGCGGCGGGCCTCCGAGCAGCCGCACGCCCAGGTAGCGGGCGGTGGCGTCCTGGACCCCGGCATCCGGGCTCATGAAGGCGGCCAGCGCGTCGAGGGCCAGCAGGCCCGCCAGGGCCACGCCGACGCCCAGCCCGGTCGCCAGCACCAGGGCCAGGCCCAGGGTCTGGCGCGCCTCGGCCTCGGCCCCGCGGCCGACGGCGCGCGCGACCTCGGTCTGGGTCGCGATGCCCAGGAAGTTGAAGATCCAGAAGACGCTCGAGAGCAGCGCCGTGGCCGCCGCCAGCCCGGCCGCCGGCGCCGCGCCCAGGGCCTTCACGAAGGCCGTGTCGGCCACCCCGGCCAGGGGCTCCGGCAGCAGCGAGGCCAGCACCGGCACCGCCAGCGCCACGAAGGTCCGGTGCGGCCGCCGCTCGAAGGGATGCCGAGAGCCCGATTCATATGATCTTGACATTCATTTTCATTTAGGTGAGCATCGGCCCCGCGCCGTTTTGGGGGCTCGTCCCCGCGGCGCTGGGAAGGTGGATCGCGGCGCAAGGCCGACGCGATCCCCCATCGTATCGACCGAGTGATGAGGCCCGAGCCAGCGCCAGGCCCCCTCGTCCCCCGAACCCTCAGAGGAGACCCGTCGTGCGCTTCGCAGCTCTGCTCCTGTCTTGTGCTCTGGCAGCCGTGCTTCTCGCCGCACAGGCCGCGGCCAACCCCATCGTCCCCTTCGTCGAGACCTTCGAGGACGACGCGGGCTGGACCGATGTCAACGAGAACCCCCTCGTCCACGTGCCCACCGGGGGCGCGGATGGCGGCGGCTTCGTCACCAACACCATCACGCCGGTGCTGGGCGGCACCATCTTCGCCCAGGGCCGGCCGGACGAGATGGCCAGCGGCGGCGCCTTCACCGGCGACTGGATCACCGGGGGGGTCACCGAGCTGCGCGCCTTCGTGCGTCACGACGCGCCGGTGCCGGTGAGCGTCTTCTTCCGCATCACCTGCTGCGGTGCCAACTTCCCGGCGCAGATCGGCGTGGTGCCGATCCCGCTGCCGCCGAGCACGGACTTCCAGGAGATCACCCTCGACCTCGACCTCTCGAATCCGCTGCTCATCCCGGAGGCTGGAACCGTCGCCCAGAATCTCTCGAGCGTCACCAATCTCCAGGTCGGCGCCGAGGCGACGACCGGCTTCTCGGGTCCGATCACCTTCGACCTGGATCTGGTCCGGATCGTGCCCGAGCCTGGAGCCGCACTGCTGCCCGGCCTGGGGCTGGCCAGCCTCTCGCTGGTCTCCCGCCGGCGAAGGGTCGCTCGCGCCTAGCGGGCCTCCGCGGGGGATCCCGTCCGGGAGCCGGGCTCCCGGACGCTGATCCCGATCCGACCGATGCCCGCCTGGCGCGCCAGGTCGAGGACCTCGACCACGCGTCCGTGGGCCACCTGGTCGCCCGCCCGCAGCTCGAGCTCCTCCTCCTCGGGCACCTCCAGCTCGGCCAGGCGCGTCGCCAGGCCCGACAGGTCGACCTCCTCGTCGCCCAGCCGCAGCGAGCCGTCCTCGCCCAGGGTCACCGTGAGGATGGGCTGCTCGGTAGAGGCCTCGCCGCTGGCCGCCTCGGGCAGCTCCAGGGCCATGCGCGGCTCGGTGAAGGAGGTCGTCACCAGGAAGAAGATCAGCAGCAGAAGCACCACGTCGACCAGCGGCGTGATGCCGAGCCCGCCCTCCTCCGCCTCTTCACGCGGGAACTGCACGCTCGTCTCCCTCGCCGGTCACGCCGAGGGCGCGCGGCTCTTCCGCGTCGGCGCTCGGACCCTGGTAGAGCAGCCCCTCCATCAGCTCGGTGGCCGCCTCCTCGAGGCCGAGGATCAGGGCGTCGCTGCGCCGCCGGAAGTAGGTGTGCGCGGTCAGCGCCGCGATTCCCACCGAGAGCCCGGCCGCAGTCGTGACCAGCGCCTGGAAGATGCCGCTGGCGACGACTCGCGCGTCGCTGGTGCCCACCTTGGCGATGGTGTCGAAGGCCTCGATCATGCCGAGCACGGTGCCCAGCAGGCCGAGCAGGGTGGCGATGTTCGCGAGGGCGGCGAGCAGCGGCAGGTTGCGGCGGACGCGCATCACCTCCGCCGCGCCGGCCAGCGAGACGGCCTCCTGGGGATGGCGGTTGCCGCGTTGGATCTCCGCCACCAGCACCCGGGCGATGCGGGCGAGGGCGCAGCCCTCGCCCTCGATCACCTGGCGCAGCGCCTCCGGGCCGCCGGTCGAGGCCTCCCGCACCCGCTCGGCGAGCTTGCGCGGAAGGATGCCCCCGCGGCGCAGCGAGACGCCGCGCTCCAGCACCACGGCCAGCACCAGCACCGAGCAGAGGGCGAGCAGGTGCATGATCCAGCCGCCCAGCTCGTACCACTGGGCGAGCGAGCGGCCGGCTTCGGCCGGCTCGCCGGGCGCTGCCCCGAGCAGGGGCAGCGCCAGCAGGGCCAGCCACGGGGGAGGACTTCGGCGTGTCACGCCCGCCGCGCTCCCAGCGCGACCCAGCCCCCGCTGGCTACGGCCACGCCGAGCAGCCACAGGCCGACCGGGGGAAGCGCCGGCACGGCGGCACCCAGGGTGATCTCGAAGACGGGGGCGACGCCGCCGGACGTCTCCTTGGTGTCGAAGCGCGGGATCGGCGAGCCGCCGAACATGACCGCCTCGGACATCGAGGTCACCATCAGCTCCACCTCGCCCGCGTCGAGCTGGGCCTGCAGATAGTCCAGGGCGTCCGGGTTCGACAGGTCGATCTCCAGGATCATGTCGTCGCCGGCCACGTAGCCCGCGCCGGCGCCGCGCTCGACGCCGTTCGTGTCGAGCAGCTGGCCGATGGCCCAGGGCACGCGCACCAGAGCATCGCGGACGAAGTTGGAGACGTCGCGCGTGCCGCCGCCCAGGGCGTCGGTCGCGTAGGCGTTGCGGATGTCCTCGCCCAGGGGGGCCGGGGGCACGGCGGGCGCGTAGGGTCCGGTCTCGGTGAAGCTCGAGTCGAAGCCGTTGCGGTAGGCCACGCCGTAGAGCTCGACGGGCCGGCCCGGATCGTCCGGGTCGGTGCCCGGCGGGAAGGTCCCGAGCAGATCGAAGCTGGGATCGTAGATCGTGCCGGGCAGCGTCGGGTTCACGTTCAGGATCACCCGAGCCGACTGGATCGGGTAGCTCCCCGGGCCTTCTCCGGGCGTGATCTGGGCGCTGGTGTCGAACTCCAGCCAGATCTGGGAGTCCATGTCGTCGAAGTCGGTCTCGCTGATATCGGCTCCGAAGGCCCTGGTGTTGTTGTTGCTTCCCGGGGTCCCATTGAAGGGATAGAACCAGCGGTCTCCCGAAGGGCTGAAGCTGAAGTCCTGCGCCTGGGCAGGGGTCTGCACGAGCACGGCTGCTGCCGCCAGCAGCCAGAGCCGGATCCTCATTGGGGTCTCCTCTGTGGAGCGCGTCGAATTCGCTGGCTGGCTGGCCGCGGGCGGCGGGCGGGCCGGGGGGCTCCCGCGCTCTCTCGAGCCCCCCTTTGTGGAGCCTCAGGCTCCGATGGCCTCCAGGGCGCCGAAGCGCGTGTCGTGGGTGGCCTGATGGTGGAAGTGAATGACCACGTGGTCGTCGGCCGGACCGTGGAAGAGGGTGTTGTGCATCCAGACGTTGTCGTAGACCGGACAGCTGTCGAGCACCTCGGCCTGGCAGTGCAGCTGCAGGCAGCGCAGGCGCCCGACCTCCGAGCGATCCTCCAGATCGAAGACGTAGAAGACCAGCGCGCAGCTGCCGTCGAGCCGCAGCGCATCCACCAGCGGCAGGTCCTGGGGGAGCAGGGTGGTGATGCTCGACGCGTCGAAGTCCTCGCTCCTGTGGTAGTAGCCCTTCAGGTAGTCGATGCCGTGGTCGTAGAGGATGCGCGCCCCGTCGGCAGAGTGGGTTTCGTAGAGGGCGCGGAAGTCCTTGGTCTTCTCCTCGAGCTGGTCGGGGTGCGGCAGCAGACCGCAGATGATCGCGTGACTGACGAAGCCCGGCGCCAGACCGGGCCTTCGCGCCGTGACCAGCGGTGCCACGCCGACGTGGGGCGCGCCGTTGCGGGCCATCATCGTGTGGCGCCGGACCGCGACCTGCCAATCCAGGAACTCGCGGGGCAGGGGGCGCCCCGTCACCGTGCTTCGCTTCGCCATGCGTCCTCCTACAGGCTCCGCAGGGCATCGGCCGGTCCGCCGATGCGGACGCGCAGCCGTCCGTCTTCCTTCTCGATGCGCGCGTCCACCCGAAAGACGTCGCGCAGCATCTCCTCGCGCAGGCAGGCCTCGGGCGGGCCGATCTCGTAGAGGCGCCCACGCAGCATCACCGCGACCCGATGCGCGAGGGCCGCGGCCTGCTCGAGATCGTGGACCGCCGTGAGGATCGTCACGCCCCGCTCGCGATTGGCCTCGCGCAGCAGCTCGACGACCTCCCACTGGTGGCGCACGTCCAGGGCGGCGGTGGGCTCGTCGAGCACCAGCACCTCGCTGCGCTGCGCCAGCACCATCGCCAGCCAGGCGCGGCGTCTCTCGCCCCCCGAGAGGGTCTCCATGCCGCGCCGGCGCAGGTCGCTGGTGTCGGTGGCGGCGAGCGCCTCGCGGACGGCGGCCTGGTCCGCGCCATCGAGTCCGCCGAGGTAGCTGGAGTGGGGATGCCGTCCGCAGCCGACCAGCGCCTCGACGCTGAGCCCCTCCGGACAGACGGGCTCCTGGGGCAGGCGGGCCAGGCGTCGGGCCAGCCGCCGGCGCGACAGGCGCCGCACGTCGGTGCCGAAGAGCTCGACGCGCCCCGACCGGGGCCGCAGCTCCCCGGACAGGCAAGCGAGCAGAGTGGACTTGCCGGCGCCGTTGGGTCCCACCAGGACGACGATCTCTCCGGGCTGGATCGCCAGGGAGACGTCACGCAGGGCGTCGCGCTCGGAGAGAGCGTGCCGCGCATACAGGCGATGGGCAGCCAGGGCGGCGGTCACGCGAGCTTCCGCCAGAGGATCACCAGGAAGTAGGGGCCTCCGAGCAGCGCCAGCAGTGCACCCACCGGCAGCTCGAGCGGGGCCGTCACCGTGCGGCCCACGGTGTCGGCCACGAGCAGCAGCAGGGCGCCCGCCAGGGCCGCCAGCGGCAGCAGCGAGCGGTGGTCGGGGCCCACCCACAGGCGCATCCAGTTGGGAACGATCAGCCCGACGAAGGCCACCAGGCCGGCGACGCTGACGGCGCCGGCCGCCAGCAGCGCGGCCAGCGAGGCCGCGGCCAATCGCGCCCGCTGGACCGAGAGCCCCACCCCGGTGGCGGTGGCGTCGTCGAAGAGCAGCAGGTTGAGGGGCCGCGCCGCGAAGAGGGCTGCACCGATGCCCAGCGCGGTGGGAACCAGCACCAGGCCGGCATCGCGCCAGCGGAAGCCGTTCAGCGAGCCGACCACGAAGGAGGCGAAGGAGGGCGCGCGGTCGGCGTAGAAGAAGGTGAGGAGCTGAATGGCGCCGAAGAGGATGGCCTGGATCGCCACGCCGGAGAGGATGATGCGCAGCGGGCTCGTCGCCGTGCCCCTCGACCAGGCCGCCGCCAGCAGCGCCCACACGGCCACGGCCCCACCCGCGAAGGCGAAGGCGGGCAGCCAGAGCGAGGCCTCGGGCCAGAAGATCAGCGCCAGCAGCGCCGCAAAGCCCGCACCGGCCGTGACGCCGATCAGCCCCGGGTCGGCCAGCGGGTTGCGCACGACGGCCTGCATGAGCGCCCCGGAGACGGCCAGCGCGGCGCCCACCAGCAGCGCCCCGACGATGCGCGGCAGGCGCACGTCGAGCAGCACGCCGTGCAGGGGATGCGAGGCCTCGGTGAGAACGGTGGGCAGCGAGCGCAGCGGCAGGTCGACGCTGCCGAGGCTGGCCGAGAGCGCCGCGGTCAGCACCAGCAGCAGCGAAAGCCCGGCAGCCCAGGTCCTGGCGCGGCCGCGGAAGGGCTCGAAGCGGACCTTCCAGGCGAGCAGCGCGCCTCTCAACGGTCCACCGCTGCGTGTGCCTCGACGAGGGACAGGATCGCGCGGGCGGCCTCCGGGAGCTGCAGCCCGGGATTGGAGGCAAAGAGCCCGGGATGCAGGGCGTGGGTGCCGTAGGCCGCCGAGGCGAAGAGCCCACGGCCCGAGTCCTTCTCGCCGAACTGCTCGCGGAACTGGGCCTCGATGCGACGCGGATCACCGTGGGAGACGACCAGGACGAGCTGCGGCTCGAGCACCGCGAGCTGCTCGTGGCTGACGCTCACGTAACCCGGGAAGCGCTCGTTGCTGGCTCCCTGATCCACCAGGTTCCGGAAGCGCAGGCTGCGCAGCAGGTCGCCCAGCCAGGTTCGCTCGGTTACGGCGAGGAAGCGGCTCGGGGTGCCAAAGAGCGCCAGCACCGCCATCTCCTGGTCCATGGCGAGCTCCGCCAGCTCGGCCCGGGTCGCATCGACGCGGGCCTGCATCGCGTCGGCGGCCTCCACGCGCCGGCCGATCTCGATCAGTCCCTCGAAGGTCGCCTCGAGAGATTCGCTCTCCAGCAGCACGAGCTCGGCTCCGCCGGGCGCCAGTCGATCGCGCATGCGCGCGTGCATGCGCGCGTCGGCGATCACCAGCTCGGGCCGCGCGGCCATCAGCGGCTCGAGGCTCGGGTCGTGGGGGTTACCGAGATCGGCGGTGCCCTCGGCCGTGGGCGTGCGGAGGTCGTGACGCACCGCCGCCACCACTCGAGCGTGCTCCGGCATCTCGCGCAGCGCGTCTTCGACGAAGGGAACCAGCACGGCGACGCGCGTGGGCTCGGCAGCCGCGAGGCCGCCCGCGAGGGGCAGCCAGCAGCTGGTCAGCACCAGCCCGAGAAGCATGCCTCTCACTGGGCGTCTCCTTCCGGATCTGCCTGGGCGAGCTGGCGGCCCTGGGCCAGGTGGGCGTGACCCTCCAGGAAGCGCTTCTCGAGCTCCGGATCGAAGTCGGCGCCCTTCTCGCGGTGCAGGTAGATCATGAGGAAGGGCGGCGCCTCCGCTCGCTCGCGCAGCTCCAGGAAGAGCACGCGCCGCCCCGAGCGGCCGTGGATCTTGTCCTGTGTCCGGACGTGGCCCAGACCGTCGAGCTTCAGGTGCCAGTGGTAGGCGTCGGTGATGGCGTTCATGTAGCCGCCGGCGAAGCCGTGGGGGCCGACCTCGCAGAGAGCCTCGAAGGTGCTGGGGCCGCTCTGGGAGATGATCCGCAGCCGTCCGAGGCTCTGCAGCCAGCCGAACAGCTGCCGCGCGCTGTCGATGGGGTGGGTCGGGCCTGCCGCCATGCGCTCCTCACTCGGGTCTCCGGGGTGGGGGGAGACTGGTCTCTGTGGTGAGCACAGGAGAGCCCTCTCGCGCGGGCAGCCGCCTCGCTCAACCGGCCGTTTCTACGGGACTTCGCCGGCTTCCGCCCGGGAGCGGAGCCGGCTGCTCGCGGCGGACGCTACCGCGCTTGAAATCGAAAGTCAATTTCAATAGTCTCGCCCCGTCCGAGTGGCTCCTCCAGCAAGCCTGGGCTCTTGCCTCCGCGCCAGCCAGAAGGACCCGGGACGCAGCAGCAGACGCAGGTGCGTCTGCGCTCGGAGGTCGAGGCTTCTTGCGCTGGCGGTGGGTGGTCATGGCGGGACTGGTCGTGCTCGGAGCAGAGGCCCTCGCCGAGGAGAGCGATCCGAACGCGGGGCCGGCTGCCGCGGAGCCGGATGCCGTTCACACGGGCCGCGAGATCCTGGTGCAGGACCAGCAGCTGCGCTCGGTCGAGATCTTCTCCGAGACGGCGATCGAGACCGAGGTGATCACCGAGCAGGAGATCCGCGAGCTGCCGGCCACGAATGCCGTCGACGTGCTCTCGAACCTGCCCGGCATCCGGGTGCAGCGCCGCATCCAGGGCGAGGAGGCGGCCGTCTCCATCGAGGGCATGCCCGTCACCTACACGCGGATCCTGGTGAACGGCCAGCGCTACTCGGGCCGCGTCGGCGGCGTCGACGACCTGCGCGACATCCCGATCGAGAACGTCGAGCGCATCGAGATCCTGCGGGGCAGTCAGGGCGTGCGCTTCGGCACCGGCGCGGGCGGTGGCGTCGTCAACATCATCACCCAATCGGCCCCCGAGGAGGGCTACAGCATCTCCTACGAGGGCGGCGGCGGCACCCACGACAAGGTCTACACCGCCACGACCCCGGCGGCGCGCTTCGGCGACTTCGGACTCACGCTGCGCGGCGTCTACGATCGCATCGGCGGCTTCGACCCCCGCGGAGGGGTCAACACCCAGGCCGGCGGCGAAGACTCCGAGCGGGTGGCCCGCGACGTCTTCTCGACCTTCGACTACCCCGTGAACGAGGACTTCCTGCTGCGCGGCCAGGCCGGCTGGCGGCGCGAGGACGAGAAGTTCGTGCCGGTGGACTCCGAGGACTCGCTCGTCCCGCCCGACGCCATTCGCCGCAAGTACAGCCGCTGGACCGGCAACGCCGGCTTCGACTGGACCGTCAACGAATCCACCAACGCCGTCTTCGACTTCAACTACTTCTTTGGCGACACCGAGTCCGGGGTCGGCCGCTCCTTCGAGCTGCTGGAGGACGAGTTCCAGATCGACGCCTCCTTGGACCACTACCTGGAGACCGGCCCCATCGAGCACATCCTGGTCGGCGGCTTCGACGTGGTGATCCCCCGCATCGACCTGCGCGAGGGCGAGCTGCCCCCGAACATCGAGAACCCGGAGCTCGAGATGGGCCGGACCGTGCAGGAGATGTTCGTCGAGTCGAGCCTCTACATGCAGACGGAGAGCGCCCTGACGGACTGGCTCTCGCTGATCCTGGGTCTGCGGGCGCGCTTCCACACCGACTACGACTCCAGGGTTCTCCCTCAGGTGGGAGTGCTGGTGCAGCCGCTGCGCGGCCTCAAGCTGAGGGGCTCCTGGGGCCTGAACTACCGGACGCCCTCGCTGGCCGAGCTCTACCAGCCGCCCACTCCCCAGCTGGGCGGGCTCTACTTCCTGGGCGGGAACCCGGATCTCCAGCCCGAGGAGTCGATGTCGGCCCGCGGCGGCCTGGAGTGGAGCCCGCGCCCCTGGCTCTCCTTCTCGGCCACCGGCTACTTCAACGACATCCAGGACAACATCCGCTCGGTGCTCGACGGCTCGCTCCAGACGGGCACCCAGCTGCTCGATTTCGACCTGAATCCGGACGACTTTCCACCGGAGCTCCTCAGCATCTGCGAAGCCCAGCGCATGTTCTTCGATCCCTCGGAGTGGACGCCCGAGTGCAGCGGCGAGCCCTTCGAGCTTCCCATCTCGGCGAATCTGTACCGCAGGGAGAACCTGGACAGCGTGCAGACCTGGGGCGCCGAGCTGCAGCTGCGCTTTCGCTTCCGGGAGTGGGTGCGCGGGACCCTCGGCTACACCTACCTGAAGACCCGGGTGGTCGACTCGAACATCCTCGTCGACGAGCTGCCGAACTCGCCCGAGCACACCTTCGACTTCCGGATCTTCTTCACGGCCCCCGTCACCGAGACCCGCCTCGTCACCAACGGCCGCTTCCGCAGCGAGGCCCTGGTCGAGCGCAGCGGGACGGGGCTGCTCAGCTTCACCGATTCCACGACCCGCTCGGAGCCCTCCTTCGAGCTGGATCTGCGCCTGGCCCAGCCCGTCTTCGACTGGCTGGAGGTCTACTTCGACGTCCGGAACGTCACGGACGAGCGCACCGTCGACTCCTACGCCATCCGCGGCCGGACCTACTTTGCGGGAGTCAAGGGGAATTTTGCATGGCAGCCGGGCTCCTCCCTCTTCTGAGACGCCTGCTTCCGAGCCTGTGGGCGCTGCTGCTGGTCCTGGCGCCCGCGGCGCGGGCCGAGCTCCAGCTGATCCAGTCGGGTCAGGACTGCTCTCCCTACGCCTTCCTGCCCGACCTGCCGCGCGGCGCTTTCAACACGGCCTATGCCTTCACCAACGGCATCGGCGACGAAGACCACAGCTTCGAGTACTACATCCAGTTCGACCTCCCGGAGGACCTGCTCGAGCCCGAGGAGGAGCTGGTCCAGGCACTGCTCTGGGTCTACTACGGCTACGAGTACGTCCTCTTCGGGGACACCACCGGGGAGAACGGCGAGATCCAGTGCCACGAGGTGTTGGAGCCCTGGGACGAGGCGAACCTCACCTGGAATCAGCGTCCGGCGATCGGCCCGGTCTTCTACGCCCTGCCGAACGTGAGCAGCCTCGGCCTCCAGTGGTGCGACGTCACCGCCCAGGCGCGGGCCTGGCTGTCGGGGGCCGCGCCGAACCACGGCATCGCCATCACCTCCACGCAGCCGCGGGTCATCGGCTACTTCACCTTCGATTCGACCACGGTGAGCCCGAACTTCCGACCGACGCTGCTGCTCGACACCTTCCTCGACCTGGACGACGACGGCATCGACGATCGCGAGGACAACTGTCCGGAGCTGCCGAACCCCGATCAGCGCAACGCCGACCACGACGCGCTGGGGGAGGCCTGCGACAACTGTCCCAACGTCCCGAACGATGGCCAGCAGGACAGCGACGGCGACGGCCGCGGCGACCTCTGCGAGCCCGCCCTGGCCGACGTCAACGGGGACGGAGTCGTCAGCTACCACGACCGCGAGGCCTTCGACGCCATGCTCGGAGCGCAGCGGGGAGAGCCGGCCTACGACGCCTTCTTCGACCTCGACGGCGACGGCGTCATCGGCGAGGCCGACCGCCGGCTCTGGGCGCCGACCTACTGGGAGCTCGTGCTCAGCGCCTGCGGGCTGCTGGGCGTGGAGCCCTTCCTCCTCTACGGAGGGTTGCGGCTGTGGCGACGGCAGCGGGCGAAGCGGAGGCGAAGTGAATGATCCCGATTCGGGACGAGGAGACGGGAAGATGTTGACGAAGGAGCCGATGGCTACGGTGCAGGGGATGGGCGGCACGAGCCCCAAGATCCGCATGGGCGGCGCGCGCGAGCTGCTCGGGCGCGAGGGCGTGGTGCGCATCGAGCACGAGGGCGAGATCTACACGCTGCGGATCACGCGCAACAATCGCCTGATCCTGACGAAGTGAGAGCTGCTTGAGGAGGCGGCTGCGCAGGAGCCTGGCGACCTGGGTCGTGGTCTCCTTCCTGCTGCATCTCGCCCTGGCCGGCTGGCTCCGGGAGCGGAGGCTCACGGCCAGCGCGGACACGCCTTCGCCGGAGGCGGCCACGGTGCGCATCGCCTGGGTGGCGGCGGAGCCGCAGCCCGAGGCCGAGGAGTCGCCCATGCCACCGATCGAGCCGTCAGAGGCCCCGGTCGAGGAGCCTCCGCTCGAGCCACAGCGGCAGCCCGAGCCCGAGCCGGTCCCGGAGCCGCCGCCCGAGAGGACGGCAGCCGAGGCCCCGCGACCCCCCGAGCCGGCCCCCGAGCCGGTGGCGGCTCCGCAGCCCCTGGAGACGCCGGCGGAGCCCAGCGAGGAGCTCCCTCCCAGCGAGGCGGCGGTGGAGAGCGTCGAGGCCCCGGTCGAGCCGGCGGCGCCTGCCGCGGTGTCGGCCGCGGCGCCGACAGCCCCGGTCGACGAGAGCGCGGCCGCCGACGCCATGGCCTCCTACATCGAGCGCATCCAGCGCCTGATCGAGCAGCACAAGAGCTATCCCATGATGGCCCGGCGCCGCGGCCTCGAGGGCGAGGTCACGATCGAGCTCTGGATCGACGCCCTCGGCTCCGTCGAGTCGATCTCTCGCATCGGGGAGTCGCCGAAGATCTTCTGGAGCCAGACCCGGCGCGCGGTGAACTCCGCGGCGCCCTTCCCGGCGCCGCCCGACGGAGCCGTCCGCATCGTCTTCCCGCTGCGCTACGACCTCGACTAGGCCGCCGCCCGTGGTCTAGCTGTAGCGGGCCTCGACGCCCGCCGACTCGCCGTGCTCGGCCACGGCCTGGGCCAGGTCCTCGAGAAAGGCATCGGCGACCTCGGCGTGGGCGGGCGACACCATCAGGTGCAGGGCGTCGGGGTGGTGCTGCCGGTCCAGGTGCCAGCCGCGCCGGTCCATCACGTCGCAGACGGCCATCACGTCCACCGCGTCGGAGGCGAAGGCGAAGACGCCCATCACCGGCTCGCCCAGCACCCGCAGCTCGGGAATGGCCTCGATGCCCGCGCGCAGTCGGGCTGTGGTGTCGCGCACCTGCTCGGCGAGCTGCAGGTAGCCCGACTCGCCCAGGTGCACGAGGATCGCCCAGGCCGCGGCGATCGGCGCCGCCGGCCGGGCGCCCGCCATGGCGAAGGAGCCGTAGGTGCCGCCGGGCCAGTCGCGGTAGAGGAAGAGCTGGTGGTCGAGCAGGTGCTGGCGATCGCGGTGCAGCACCACCGATGCGCCCTTGGTGCAGTAGCCGTACTTGTGCACGTCGGCCGACAGGGTCGTCACGCCCGGGACCCGGAAGTCGAAGGGCGGCACCGGCTCGCCGAGCCGCTCGTAGAAGGGCAGCAGGAAGCCGCCCAGACACGCGTCGGTGTGAAATGAGATGCTCCGCTCCTGGGCCAGGGACGCCAGCTCGGGAATCGGGTCGACGGTGCCGAAGGGGTAGCAGGGTGCGGAGCCCACCAGCAGGGCCGTGCGCTCGTCGATCAGGCGCCGCGCCGCCTCGACGTCGGCGCGGTGGTCGCCGTCCAGCGGAATCTGCAGGTGCTCGAGCCCCAGGTAGTGGGCGGCCTTGGCGAAGGCCGGATGGGCGGAGGCCGGGGCCAGCAGCGTCGGGCGCGTCACGCCCCGCTCGGCCCGGGCGCGCTCGCGCGCCGCCTTCACCGCCATCAGGATGCTCTCGGTGCCTCCGGAGGTCATGGCGCCGCCGGCTTCCGGCGCGTGCAGCAGGCCGGCGGTCATCGACACCACCTCGTCCTCCATCTGCCGCAGGCTGGGAAAGCGGAAGGGGTTCAGGGCGTTCTCGAAGAGGTAGAGGTCGTGGGCCTCGCGCAGCATTTGGGCCGCGTTCAAGATTGGCTGCACGGGCC
>CAZYOL010000084.1:0-17219 GCA_964649065.1 uncultured Spirochaetales bacterium | reverse complement strand
TAGTACTCGGCCAGCGTGATGCCCGTGTAGATCGAGGACTCGCGAGCCGCCACCGGCATCGACGAGGTGTTGCAGACGATGATCGTGCGATCCATCAGGGAGCCGCCGGTGCGTGGATCTTCGGTTTCGGGGTACTCCTGGATGGTCTCGACCACCTCGCCCGCGCGTTCGCCGCAGGCGATGATGATGCAGATGTCGATGGCGGAGTGCCTGGCGATGCAGCTCTGGAGCACCGTCTTGCCCGCTCCGAAGGGGCCCGGAATGCAGCCGGTGCCGCCGAGCGCGATCGGCAGGAAGGTGTCGATGATGCGCTGCTGGGTCGTGATCGGCTGGCTGGGGTAGAGCCGCTCGACCCGGCGGCTGCGCAGCATCGCTTCGGGCAGGGGGCGCCGCACCGGCCAGCGACGCGTCATGCTCAGCTCGCGCTCGACGCCCGCGGCGGAGCGGATGCGGGCGATGGGTTGGGCGACCCCGTAGCTGCCGGCCCGCGCCAGCCAGGTCAGCTCGACGGGCCCGGGCTCGTCGAAGGGCACCATGATCCGGTGCTCGAAGGGCCCCTCCCGGGTGACGGCGAAGCTCTGGCCGGCCACCAGGGAGTCGCCCACCGAGGCGCGCGGCTCCAGGGTCCAGCGCTTCTGCGGATCGAGGGGGTCGACGTCGACCCCGCGCGGCAGGAAGAAGCCGTGCTGCTGGGCCAGCGTCGCCAGCGGTAGCTGCAGGCCGTCGAAGACCTGTCCCAGCAGGCCCGGACCCAGCGCCACCGAGAGCAGCTCGCCGCTCAGCTCCACGGCGTCGCCCACGCGAATGCCGTGGGTGTCCTCGAAGACCTGAAGGTCCGCGGTGTCGCCCTGAACCCGCAGCACCTCGGCCTTGAGCCGCTCCTCGCCGTGGAGGATGTATCCCACCTCGTTCTTCATCACGGGCGCCTGGGAGACGTCGATCGAGACGAGGCTCTCCTTCACCGCGACGATCGGCGCGAGGGGGCGTCCGCTTTCAGGCAAAGAGCTGCTGGTGCTCACGGGTGACATCTTCGATCAGCTCCTGGAAGCGGGACCGCGACGCCTGGGCGTCGTAGGAGAGCCAGCGCTGGACCATGTCCCACTTGAAGACGAAGGCGAAGACCGGCTCGAAGCCGAAGGGATGGGGATCCGCGATGCGGCTCAAGCGCTGCCAGACGAGACCCATCAGCAGGCGATCGAGCTCCAGCATGTCACCGGCCTCGAGCAGGGCGCGGGCTCGCCCCAGAGCCGGGAAGAGCGCTGCCAGGCCGAGGTCCGGGCGATCCCAGGCCGCCTGGATGCGACGCAGCCAGCTCCCGACGCCCCAGGCCTCGCCGGGACGCGGGACGGGCAGGCCGCGGCGCTTGCGGCGCAGCGCGACCAGCGCCGTGCGCTGCCCCATCCGGAACTCGACCAGCTCGCGAAGGCCCGGGTTGCGGGCCCGCTGCATCAGCAGCCGATAGCCCTCCTCGAGCTGCTCGGTGGTGCGGTGGATGGGCTGTCGCTGCCACTGGATCAGACGCTCGGCGAGGCGCAGCTCCTCGGCGTCCTGTGGCTCCAGCATGGAGAGTCGCTGGTCGATCTGGCGGCGCGAGAGCGGCAGATACTCGGCCCGCTCGAAGTAGGGAAGCCTCGGCAGGCTGGCCACCAGGGTGTAGTAGCGGGGCGCTCCCACCGATCTCACCCTTCGCCGGAGAGAATGGCTCGGAAGCGGGGCAGCAGGTGCTTCATCATCACGCGGTGCACCGTCTCCTCGGAGAGGTCGATCTCCAGCTCTTCTCCGACCAGGTGCACCCGGGCGCCACCCTCCACGTCGCTCGACGGGACGATCTCGATGCCCTCGCGCAGCATGTCCCCGGAGATGCCCAGCACGGCCCGCTGGGTGCGCTCGCTCAGCGCGGGGCTCTCGTCCACCTCCTTGAAGAAGAGGTCGGAGACCAGGATGCGGAGCTCGCGGTCCTGGACGAACTCCTCGACGGCATGGCCCGCCAGCACCAGCACCAGGGCGCGCAGCACCTCCGGGTCGCGCGTGACGGGGGTGATCAGGCGCTTGACGAAGCGCTCGAAGGCGACGATGACGTCGGATTCGAGCTGCAGCGCCGTGTCGCGGGCCGCCAGCTTGAGGGCCTCCAGGGAGGCCTGCTTCTCGGTGGCGATCTCGCTCCGGGTCCGCTCGTGCAGCTCGCGGGCCTCCTCGCGCGCCCGCTCCAGCAGCTCTGCAGCCTGTCGCCGGGCCTCCGCCACCAGATTCTCGGCCTCCTCGCGTCCCGACTCCACGCCCTCGTCGCGGATGCGCGAGATCAGCTCCTGGATTCCCGACTGGCGGGTCTCGGACCCGGACACGCTACTGCTCTCCCATGCCGGGCACCGAGCCCGCGAGCACCAGCGCGAAGACGAAGGCGAAGACGGCGAAGCCCTCCACCACCGCCGCCGGAGCGATCGAGATGCCGAAGATCTCCGGCTTGCTCTTCGAGGCATTGATGGCCGCCGCGCAGGCGTTGCCCTGGGCGACGCCCGCCAGCATCAGCGCCAGGCCCACCAGCAGCCCGATGGCGAAGATGCCCGGGGCGTTCTCGGTGTTCAGGCCCACATTGAGGGTGAGCATCACCACGATTCCGTAGATGACGTTGGTCGAGGGCAGCGCCGAGACCCCGACGTAGCGCCCGTAGCCGCTCTCCACTTCGAGCATGGCGCCGCAGGCCGCCATGCCAGCGCGTCCGACGCCCAGCGCGCTGCCGATGGCCCCCAGGGCCGCCGGCGCGTACACGCCCACCCAGCCCAGGGCCAGGATCAGATCGCTCACGGTGCGGTCTCCTTTCTCTCGAAGGCACGATAGGCGAAGCCCTCGTCCTTGACGCCCCATTTGAAGAACTCGATGACGTTGAGGCGCAGACCGTGGATGAAGGCGCTGCTCAGGCTCAGCACGAAGTTGAGGCTGTGGCCCAGCAGCAGCACCAGCAGCGCCAGGCCGAGGCCGGCTCCGGGCACGGCCTGGCGCAGGTCTGCCGCCATTCCGTTGAAGGCGGAGGCGAGCGAGGCGGAGGCGAGGCCGAGGGCGAAGAGGCGCATGTAGCTCAGCACGTCTCCGAAGGCTCCGGTCACGCCCGTCAGCGCGCCGAGGCCGCGCAGCAGCCGCATCCAGGGACCCTGGCCGGCGCCGGCAAAGGCCAGCACCAGGGCCAGACCGAGGCCCAGCCCGAGCCATCCGATCCCGGACAGTGTCGGCAGCTCGCGCTGCCAGGCGAGCCAGGCGACGAAGCCGCCGGCCACCGCCAACGCCCAGCCCACGGAGGGAAGGCTCGCGACCAGGCTGCGCCGAGCGATCGCGTCGCGCAGGCAGCCGTAGACCACGTGAGCGCTACCGATGGCCACCGACAGCGCCATCATGGTCTCGAAGTCGGCCAGGTCGAAGAGCTCGAGGCGGCCCGCCAGCGAGTCCGGCGGCGGGCTCAGGCCGAAGTAGCTGCCGGCCAGCGTGCCGTAGAGACCGGTGGCTCCGGCCAGGCAGGCCAACAGCACCCGCCAGCGCCGGCCCGCCGCCGAGCCTCCGAGGCGCCGCCAGCCCGCGAGCAGCAGTCCGCCGAGCACCAGGGCGTAGCCGGCGTCGGCCAGGATCATCGCGAAGAAGAGCGTGAAGGAGAGGAAGACCGCGGGGCTGGGGTCCCACAGCCAGTAGCTGGGCGTGAGGTAGAAGGTGACCAGGTCTTCGCCCGCCCGCAGCGGCGGGGCGTTGCGGAACAGGGTCGGCGGCTGCTCGTCCGGCTGCGGCGGGCTGAGCTCGAGCCACAGACCGCGATCCCCGGCCCAGCTCCGCAGCTCGGCGGAGCGGCGCTCGGGCAGCCAGCCCTGGAGGGCGAAGACGGGCTCGGCCCGCGCCGTCTGGGCAGCCGCCGCCTGGCGCGCTGCGCGGTCGTCGAGGCCGTCGAGAGCCCGGGCGAAGAGACTGCACCAGCGGGTCAAGGCAAAGCGCTCGGCCTCGACGTCCTCGATCTCGCTCAGGACCTCGTCGAGGCGCTCGCGCAGCACCCGGGGCGAGCGCCGGCCCGCCGAGACGCGCTGCACCGGCATCGCGTCGGCTTCGGGCTCCCGCTCGGCCACCACGGCCACGTAGGCGAAGCGCCGGTCGCTGCGGACGATCCGCCAGCGCAGCCCGCTCTCGCGCACGGCGTCGAGCCGGTGGTGGGGCACGGCGTAGAGCCAGAGGCGTTGGCCGGCGAGCGCCTCGAGGGGCGGGAACTCGAACTCTCCCCAGGGCTCGAGGGCGCGCAGGCGCTGCTCGAGGCGGTCGCGCTCGTCGCGCAGCTCGAAGAGACGGCGCTGCAGGGCCAGGGCGCTGCGCTCGACCTCCACGGCGTCGAAGCGGCTGGGATCGCGCATCTGGCGCCGGCGGCTCGGGGCGCTGGCCAGGAACTGCAGGGCCTCCCGCGCCTCGCGCGAGGGGCCACCGGCCTCGGCCGGCAAGCCTTCGGGAGTCAGCGGAATCAGGTGCAAGCAGCCGAGCTGCTGCAGCTCGCGCAGCAGCTCCTCCTTGTCGGCCACGTGGCCGACGAAGGTGGCCTTCAGCAGGGGGGCGATGCTCACCGCGGGCTCCTGCCGAGGGCCAGGCCGCGCGCGCGCTCCTGCTTGGCCTTGGCGAGCTTGGCCCGCACCACCGCCGCCCGCTCCAGGTCGCCGAGGAAGACCTGGATGCGCTTGATGTTCCGCTTCGCCGTCGGGATCAGCACCTGCTCGAAGAGGTTGACGCGCTGGGTCACGCGCCGGAGCTGGTGCTCCAGGATGCGGTTCCTCTCGGCCAGGACGAGCAGTCGCGTGCGCGTCTCCGCCACCTCGGCGAGCCGGTCCACCAGCAGGTCGACCCAGGCCGGCCGGGCCATCAGCGAGTAGTTCGTGATCTCGCACTCGATGCGCTCGAGGCGCGGCAGCTTCACGCCGACCACGTTCTCGACGCCGATCTCCGCGCTGCGCATGCGCACCAGCCCGGCCAGCTCGATGTCCGGGTTGGCGAGCATCGGCAGCTCCGCCCCGATGCGCTCCTCCAGGGCCTCGCAGGCGCGACGCGCCTCGCGCTCGGTCCGCCTCGCCCGCTCCAGCTCGGCTGCGAGCTGGCGACGCTTCAGGTCCAGGGAGGGCAGGGTGCGCTGGCAGATCTCCAGCCGGCTGCGCTCCGCCGCCAGCCCGCTCTTGCTGAGCTTGGGAGCGTCCACGCGGCCCTAGAGCCGGGCGGCCGCGTCGGCGGCTGCCGCGCTCCCGGCCCGGCGCGGGTAGTACTTCGCGATCAGGGAGTCCTTCATCAAGAGCTCCTCGGGCCGGAAGCACTCTGCCAGCGTCTGCCAGCAGAGGTCCAGGGCCGCGACCAGGGGCATCGACACCTCGATGCGCATGAAGCGCTTGCGGAACAGCTCTCCGAAGCGCAGCAGCTTGTGGTCGAATTCGGAGAGCTCGAAGGACATCTGCTGCTTCTGCTGGGCCTCCTGGGAGCTCGAGTAGAGGCGGATCATGGTGTTCATGATCTGGCTGTGATCCTCGCGCGTGACCTTGCCGATCACCTTCTGCTTGAGGCGGGACAGGGAGCCGAAGGGGTCGATGATGCCCCCGTGCAGGTAGAGCTGGCCCTCGGTGATGTAGCCCGTGTTGTCGGGCACCGGGTGGGTGACGTCGTTGCCCGGCATGGTGGTGACCGTCAGGATGGTCACCGATCCCGCGCCCTGGAAGTCGCAGGCCTTCTCGTAGCGTCGGGCGAGCTGCGTGTAGAGGTCGCCCATGTAGCCCCGGGTGGCCGGGATCCGCTCCTGGGCGATCCCCAGCTCCTTCATGGCGTCCGCGTAGGCGGTCATGTCCGTCATCAACACCAGGACCCGCTTGCCCTCCTGGACGGCGAGCTTCTCGGCCACGGCGAGCGCCAGGTCCGGCACGTTCATGCGCTCCACGATCGGGTCCGAAGCCTGGTTCACGAACATGACCGTCCGGTGGAAGACTCCGTGCTCCTCGAACTGGCTGCGGAAGAAGTGATAGTCGTCGAAGATCAGGCCCAGGCCCGCGAAGACCAGCACGTCGGCCCGGGCCTGGAAGCCGATGCGCGCCAGCAGGGCGTTGTAGGGCTCTCCGGCGACCGAGAAGATCGGGATCTTCTGGCTCTCGACGAGACAGTTGAAGAGGTCGATCATCGGGACCTCGGTCTCGATCATCCGCGCCGGCATCACGCGCCGCATCGGGTTCACGGTCGGGCCGCCGGTGTCGATGCGCGGATCGTGGGAGATGTCCGGTCCGCCGTCGATCAGCTCCCCGGCGCCGTCGAAGATGCGGCCCAGGACGTTCGGGGAGTAGGTCACCCGCAAGGGGTGTCCCAGGAAGCGCACCCGGGCCCGGGTGGAGAGGCCCTTGCCTCCGGCGAAGACCTGCAGGCTGGCGACGTCACCCTCCAGACCCACCACCTTGGCGGGCGAGCGGCTGCCGTCGGTGTTCTCCACCAGCGCCAGGTCGTCGAGAGCGACGCCCGAGGCGCGCACCCGGATCACGTCGCCGACGATTTCCAGGACGCCCAGCCGCCGAACCAGATCGTCGAGCCCCATGGCCTCGGCTCCTCCTCCGAAGCCCTAGCCTAGCGGCGCCGGCGCGGGGCTCGACAGTCGGCTCCGGGACCCGGGGCTACGGGCCGCGGATCAGGCGGATCGCCTCGTCGACCGAGTCGGTGGTGTGGATCAGCTCGATGTCGCCGTCGTCGATGGTCCGCTCGGCCACCAGGGAGCGCTCGACGAAGACCCGCAGGTGCTGCCAGAAGTCGCTCCCCATGGCGACCACCGGAAAGCGCTCGAGCTTGCGGGTCTGCAGCAGGGTGAGCACCTCGAAGGCCTCGTCGAGGGTGCCGAAGCCGCCCGGCATGACCACGAAGGCGCTCGAGTACTTGACGAGCATGACCTTGCGCACGAAGAAGTAGTCGAGCTCGACGAAGTCGTCGAGGTAGGGATTCGGCTGCTGCTCCTTCGGCAGCCGGATGTTGCAGCCGAGGCTGCGCCCGCCTCCCTCGCGGGCGCCGCGGTTCGCCGCCTCCATGATGCCCGGCCCGCCGCCGGTCATGACCACGTAGCCCTCCTCCGCCAGGCGCCGGCCCAGCGCCCGCGCCAGCTCGTAGTAGGTGTGGCCCTCCTGGAAGCGCGCCGAGCCGAAGACCGTGACGCAGGGCCCCTCGAAGTCGAGGCTCTCGAAGCCGCGCAGGAACTCCAGGAAGAAGCGCACGGCGCTCTCGAGGTCGTCGCGCCGCTCGCGCCGGCCCCGCAGGAAGGCCTTCTCGGCGTCGCGTACGGCGCCGAGGAAGGGGAAGCGTCGATCCACCGGCTCGCCTTCCATCAGTCCTCCCGCGCCTTCGGTCCACGCCCGCGCAGCAGGCGATCGTAGACGCTCGCCGGCAGCAGCCTGCCGAAGCCGGCCAGCGCCGCCAGCGGGAACGGGAAGGCCGCGTAGGGTCGACGCTCCCGGATCGCCCGGAGCATCTGCTCGGTGGCCGGCTCGAGCTCCATGCGGAAGGGCCGCGCGCGGCGGCTGCGGCCGCCCGGGCGGGTGCGCACGAAGCCCGGGGCCAGCAGCGTGACGTCGATGCCGTGGGGGCGCAGGTCGATGCGCAGGCTCTCCATCAGGTTCGAGAGCGCCGCCTTGGCCGCCGAGTAGGCGGCGGCCCCGGGCAGCCCCCGCGACGCGGCCAGGCTCGAGACGGCGACGAGCTGGCCCGAGCGCCGCTCGAGCATGCCGGGCAGCACGGCCTCGATGCAGTGGGCCACGCCCACCACGTTGAGCGCCAGGCAGTCCGCCACCTGCCGGGCGGAGAAGTCGTGGATCCGCGTCGGCTCACCCCCGCCGGCATTCGCCACCAGCCGCGTGATCGAACCGAGCTGCTGCTCGCAGCGCAGCACTGCGGTCCGAAGCGCGGCGGCCTCGGTGACGTCGCAGGGCAGGCCGAGGGCCCGTCCGCCGGCCGAGTGGATCTCCTCGACCAGGGTCTCCAGCAGCGCGGCCCGCCGCGCCACGACGGCCACGGCCTCGCCCTCTGCCGCCAGGCGCCGCGCGAGGCTGCGCCCGATGCCGGAGGAGGCGCCGGTGAGAAAGGTCACGCCCACGGGATTCCCGCCGGAGGGTACCCGAGTGCGGGCGCCGCTAGCCCGAGAGCAGGGGCAGCGCGGGCAGGCCGAGCGCCTCGCGGTAGGTGCTGTGGTAGTGGTGGAGCGCCGGCTCGTTGCGCCCGAAGAGGACGTGCTCCGGCAGCCCGCAGTCCGCCCCCAGCTGGGAGCGGGCCGCGACCTCGAAGTCCTCGTCTCGGATCACGTCACCGAAGCTGGTGATCACCCGCTCCACCAGCCCCGGCTCGCGCTCCAGGCTCTCGGGTCGGGCGTAGAAGCCGACGCGGGCCAAGGAGCGGGCGGGGCTCTCCGGGTCGGGGTAGAGGCGCACCAGGACCGCGCTGCTGGGCAGCAGGTTGAGCTGGACGTTGGGGAACAGGTAGTAGACCGGGAGCGCCGCCCGCGAGATGTGCCACTTCTCCCGGGGCTCCCGGCGCAGCTCGTCGATCGAGCGCAGGCACAGGCCCATGCGGTGGTTGCGGCCGAAGACGTCGTAGGTCTGGACGTTGCCGTGCATCATGGGCGCCAGGCTGCTCCGGTGCAGGGCCTGGAAGTGGTAGGTCTCGCCGAAGGTGTCGATGCCCAGCTTCCAGTTCATGCGCTTCTCGTAGGTGTCGTCGCCGAAGCGCAGCAGGTGCTCGAAGCCCCAGGACTCGAGCTCCTCGCCGAGACCGCCCAGCAGGGCCTCGACGTCGAGCTGACCCGTGGGCTGCGGGTGGACCCAGAGCATCCCGTAGCGCTCGACGGCGGGCAGCTCGATCAGGCCGTGGCAGGCCCTGTCGATGCGGCCGAAGTGCTCCTGCTTCGGGATGCCGACCAGCTCGCCGGAGCTGGAGTAGGTCCAGGCGTGGAAGGGACAGGAGAAGGTCCTGCGCCGGCCCCGCGCCTCGCTCTCCAGCAGCACGCCGCGGTGTCGGCAGACGTTCACGAAGGCGCGGAAGCGGCCGTCGGCGTCGCGTGTGGCCAGCACCGGTACGCCGAACTCGCGGCAGGTCAGGAAGCTCCCGGGCTCGGGGAGATCCGCGGACATCCCGATCAGCTGCGGGTGCTCGCGGAAGAAGCGCTGCCACTCCCGCGCCGCCAGCTCCGGGCAGCGGTAGACCTCGGCCGGATTGCGGCGCAGGCCCCCCGCGTCGACGGTCTGGCCGGTGTCGAGGCGCTGCAGGAGGAGATCGATCAGGCGAATCTGCTCTTCGGTCTTCATCGGCGACTCCTGTCCCGGCCATGGGCCCGGGCTCGGGGGTGGGGCGGGCGCTGCGGCGCGCGCTCGCTGCGCTGGGCTCGCAGGATCTCCTCCTGCTCGTGCAGCGCCGCCAGGATGCGCGGTCGCGTAGCCTTCGTGGCGGCGCCCAGCAGCGCGACGTAGAGGCCGTAGAGCGCCCGCGCGCGGAAGCCGGCCTCGTCGATGACGCCGAAGGCCCACTGGACGTGAGCCATCTCGTAGCCGTGGTAGATCTGGCGCCCGAGCAGCTCCGGGTCGTGGACGTCTTCCAGCAGGCCCTGCTCGACGGCCTCGCGCAGCGCCACGGCCTGCATGTGCGAGGCGCGCGCGGTGACCGGGCCCTCGCGCAGCGCGCGACCCTCCTGCACCTCGAAGCTGGCCAGCAGCAGGGTGCGGAAGACGGCCTCGTCGGCGACCAGGTGGCGGATGGTCACGGTCACCACCGCGCGGCAGCGCTCCAGGGGATCCTCCCGGAGCGGGGCCTCGCCCTCCAGGGCCTCGTCCATCCGGTCCATGGCCTGGGAGATGACGCCCTGCAGGATGGCCGCGCGGCTGCCCCACAGGTTGTAGAGGGTCTTGACGGCGAGGCCCGCCTCTTCGGCCAGCTTGCGCATCGAGAGCCCGGCCACGCCCTCCCGAGCCAGGATCTCCCGGGCCGAGTCGAGGATGCGCTGGCGGCGCGCGGCGACGTTCCGCTCGCGAAGGGAGGTGGCCGCCGTAAAATGCAACATCGTAGTAACATACTACGGCGTGGTAAGTATTCGGGCAACCCCTCCCCCTGGGCGCTCGGGCCCTCCGGGCTCGGCGGTCTTTCCGCGCAACCAACCGGCGGGCCGCGTGCACCCACAGGGGTCCTCCAGCCGGAGCCGCCATGAGACCGGGAATCGCGCGCCGCTGTGCCCTCTTCTGCTGTCTGCAGCTGCTGGCCGCGGGCCCCTCCTGGGCGCAGAGCTTCGGGATCCACAGCCTCGACTTCGCGGGCCTGGGTGCGATCTCCTCGGGCACCTCGATCGACTTCGGTCCCGACGGTCGCCTCTACGTGCTGCAGCTGAACGGCACCCTCGACGTCTTCCGCATCCTGCGCCGGGGCCCCGGCGACTACGTGGTGATCCAGGCCGAGGAGATCACCGCCATCAAGGACATTCCGAACCACGACGACGACGGCAGCCCGAGCGGGGGCAGCCACCGCGAGGCCACCGGAATCACCGTCGTGGGGACGGCGACCCACCCGGTGGTCTACGCCACCTCCAGCGACTCGCGCATCGGCGGCCCCAGCGGAGACAAGGACCTCGACACCAACTCCGGTGTGATCACCCGTCTCGCCTGGCAGGGAAGCGACGTGGACGATCCGCAGGGCTCCTGGCAGGTGGTCGACATGGTGAGGGGGCTGCCGCGCTCCGAGGAGAACCACGCGACCAACGGCCTGGAGTTCGTCCAGATCGACGGTCGCGACTACCTGATCGTCTGCTCGGGCGGCCACACCAACGCCGGCTCGCCCTCGACCAACTTCGCGTGGCACACCGAGTACGCCCTCTCCGCCGCCGTGCTCGCCGTCGATCTCACCGAGCTCGAGTCCATGCCCATCCTCTCCGACGGAGCACGCTCCTACGTCTACGACCTCCCCACCGTCGACGACCCGACCCGGGCCAACGCCAACGGCATCGACGACCCGGGTGCCATGGGCTACGACGGGGTCGACCAGAACGACCCCTGGGGCGGCAACGACGGCCTCAACCAGGCCAAGCTCGTCGTCGGTGGCCCCGTCCAGATCTTCTCGCCCGGCTACCGCAACACCTACGACCTGGTCGTGACCGAGAGCGGCGGCGTCTACGTCACCGACAACGGCGCCAACTCGGGCTGGGGCGGCTATCCGGTGAACGAGGGCCTGGCCGGAGACACGACCAACGACTACCGCGTGGGCGAGCCGGGCAGCACCGGCCAGGATCCGGAGCACGGCGATCCGAAGGTGAACAACCAGGATCACCTGCACTGCATCACCACGGACATCACCAGCTACGCCTTCGGCAGCTACTACGGCGGCCATCCCGCGCCGATCCGGGCCAATCCGCTGAGCGCGGGCCTCTTCACCCGCGGCGCCCACTCCTCCGACCCGAACGACCTGAACGGCAACGGCTTCACCGACGACTGGTTCCGGACCCTGCCCTACGACCTCGCCGGCTCCGCCGAAGCCTCGAATCCGAGTCAGGCGCTGCCCGCCGACTGGCCGCCCGTGCCGCCCGCGCTGGCCAACCCGATCGAGGGCGATTACCGCAACCCAGGCGGCAGCAACCCCGACGGCCCGGTCGACGACGTGCTCAGCACATGGGCCAACAACAGCAACGCCATCGCCGAGTACACGGCCGGAAACTTCGGCGGCGCCATGCAGGGCAACCTGATCGCCGGGCGCAACAACGGCAGTCTTCACCGGGTGGAGCTGAACCCCGACGGCAGCCTGGCCCAGCTCACCCAGAACTGGGTCTCGGGCCTGGGCGGCAACGCCCTGGGCCTCACGACCGTCGGCGACAGCGGGCCCTTTCCCGGCACCATCTGGGTGGCGCCCTTCAATGCCCAGATCCTGATCCTGGAGCCCCAGGACTTCGTGGACTGCGTGCTGCCCGGAGAGCCGGGCTACGCCGCCGACGCGGACAACGATTCCGACGGCTACAGCAACCAGGACGAGCTCGACAACGGCACCGACCTCTGCAACGGCGGCTCCCAGCCCGGAGATTTCGACAAGCTGGCGGGGCCTCCACTGGTCTCGGACCTGAACGACCCGGACGACGACGCCGACGGCCTGAGCGACGCCCTCGATCCGCTGCAGATCGGGGATCCCACCAGCGGCGGCTCCGACGCCTTCGCGCTGCCGGTCCTGAACGAGCTCTTCTCGGACAACCCCGAGCTGGGCGGCTACCTCGGTCTGGGCTTCACCGGCCTGATGAACAACGGGGCGGTGAACCCCAACTGGCTCGACTGGCTCGACCAGACGGACGCCGGCCCGAATCCCAACGACATCCTCGGCGGCGCCGTGGGCGCCATGACCATGCAGATGACCGAGGGCAGCGCCTATGGCTCCCTCAACAGCCAGGAGAAGGGCTTCCAGTACGGCATCCAGGTCGATCTCGCGACCGGCGGCTTCACCGTGCGCGCCCGCCTGCTGAACTTCCAGGCCGGCCTGCAGCTCTACCCCTTCGCCGGTGACGGCGAGCTGGGCATCGCCATGGGCGACGGCAGCCAGAGCGACTACATCCAGCTCGTCGTGCACCCCGGCGGCATCGAGCTGCTGCAGGAGGTCGGCGACGTGCCCGGGCTGCCGCTCGAGGCCAGCATCGCCGTCGCGGACCGGCCGAGCTCGAGCCTGGAGCTGGAGCTGCGCGTCGACAGCGCCAGCGGCGAGGTCGAGGGCTGGTTCGGGATCGACGGCGGGCCGCTCGGCCAGGTCGGCACCCTGGTCGCCGAGGGCGACGTGCTGGCCGGCATCCAGCAGGCCTCGGCGCCGCTGGTCGTCGGGCTGATCGGCAGCTCGAACAGGCCGGGGGCGGAGGTCGAGGGGACCTGGGACTACCTCCACGTGGTGGGCCGGCAGCCGAGCGCGGCGGCTCCGCTGCCCGACCTGAGCGAGACGGTGGGCGCCTCGCCCGTCGAGATCGATCTCGACGCCTTCTTCGACGACGACGGGGGCGTGGCGAATCTCGGCTACAGCGTCGAGGCGGTCACGAACCCCGCCTTCGGGGCCGCGCTGAACGGGAGCCTGCTCACCCTGACCTTTCCGACCGGCGTGGCCAACGGGCTGATCACGATCCGGGCCACCGACGCGGAGGGCTACTTCGTCGAGCAGAGCTTCGCGGTCGAGACCACCGATCCGGTGGCCGTCTACCGCCTGAACGCCGGCGGGCCCCAGCTGGCCGCCCTCGACGGGGGCATCCCCTGGGAGCAGGACACCACCGGGAGCAACTCGGCCTACCTGGCGATTCCGGGGGGCAACAAGCAGGCGGGCTTCGACGTCGGCACCTTCAGCTCCGCGGTGGACCTCACCACCACCCCGGCCCAGCTCTACCAGACCGAGCGCTGGAGCTCGGATCCGGGCAGCCCGTCGATGCGCTACGCCTTCCCGGTCCCCGAGCCCGGCAGCTATCAGGTGCGGCTCTACATGGGCAATGGCTGGTCGGGCGCCAACGATCCCGGAGAGCGGGTCTTCAGCGTGACGCTGGAAGGCGTGGCCTACCCGGACCTCAGCGACCTCGACCTGAGCGCCACCTTCGGTCACCAGGTGGGCTCCGTGATCGTGCACGACGTGGCGGTCTCCGACGGCCTGCTGGAGATCGACTTCTTCCACGGCTCGGCCAACAACCCGATGCTGAACGGCATCGAGATCGTGTCCGGCCTCGGAGGCGGGCCGGCGCAGATTCCGATCCAGGTCGGCCCGATCGCAGATCCGACCCACGCCGAGGGAGAGACGGTGAACCTGCCGGTCCTGGCCAGCGGCGGCGACAGCTCCGGCAGCTTCCAGTTCTCGGCCCTCGGCCTGCCGCCGGGCGTGCAGATCGAGCCGACCACCGGGCTGCTCTTCGGGACGATCGAGGCGGGAGCCTCCGCCGGCAGCCCCTATGCGGTGAGCGTCAGCGTGGACGACTTCGACGCCGACTCGGGCGACGCCCAGAGCATCGTCTTCGTGTGGACGGTGCCCGATCCCGACGCCAAGAGCTGGATCGACAAGAACGAGGACGAGGGCTACACGGCCCGCCACGAGTGCTCCTTCGTGCAGGCCGGGGACCGCTTCTACCTCTTCGGCGGCCGCGAGAACCCCCAGACCCTGGACACCTACGACTACGCCGCCGACAGCTGGACGACCAGCGCCTCCGCCCCGCTGCCCTTCAACCACTTCCAGGCCACCGAGTACCAGGGCCTGATCTGGGTGATCGGCGCCTTCCAGACCAACGCCTTCCCCAACGAGCAGCCCGCCGAGGGGATCTGGGCCTACGACCCGGCCCTCGACCTCTGGCTGCAGGGGCCCTCGATTCCGGTCGCGCGCCGGCGCGGCTCGGCCGGCCTGGTGGTCTACGGCGGGGACTTCTACGTGGTGGGCGGCAACACGATCGGCCACAGCGGCGGCTACGTCCCCTGGCTCGACCGCTTCGACCCGGAGACCGGGAGCTGGACGCCGCTCGCCGACGCCCCCCGCGCCCGCGACCACTTCCACGCGGCGGTGATGGGCGACCTCCTCTACGTGGCCGGCGGCCGACTCTCCGGCGGCCCCGGCGGCACCTTCGCCCCGCTGATCCCGGAGGTCGACGTCTACGACTTCACGACCGGGCTCTGGTCGACGCTCCCCGCTGCCAGCGACCTCCCGACGCCCCGCGCCGCCTCGGCGGTGGCCGTCTTCGACGGCGAGCTGCTGGTGATCGGAGGGGAGGGCAACGGGCAGGCCTACGCCACCGTCGAGGCCCTGGACCCGCTGTCGCTGCTGTGGCGCAGCCTGGCTCCGCTGAACTTCGCCCGGCACGGCACCCAGGCCATCGTCTCCGGCGCCGGCGTCTACGTGACCGCGGGCTCGCCCAGCCAGGGCGGGGGCAACCAGAAGAACATGGAGGTCTACGACACGGACGCGCCCAGCGGCACCCCGAGCGTGGCCGCCACGCTGTCGCTTCCCAGCCAGGCCACGCTCGCCGCCGGCGTGCCCGAGCCGATCGCCCTGAGCCACGGTGGGGGCAACGTGGGGATCTGGCTCGAGTCGGTCGCGCTGAGCGGCGCCGACGCGGTGGACTTCCACCTCGCCGAGACGCCCAGCACTCCGGTGCTGATTCCGGTGTCGGAGCAGCTCCAGCTCTCGGTGGAGTACGTCGGGAGCGCCCCGTCGGCCGAGGCCTCGTTGACGGTGGAGCACGGCGGAGGCCAGCAGGCCAGCGTGCAGCTCCACGCGCTGCCCGAGCCCAGCGGAGCGCTCGGGCTCTTCTCGGGCATCTTCGCCCTGCTCGGGCTGCGCCGCTGGCGCGAGGGCCCGCGCCCGCGCGGGCGGCGGCCCGCCTGAGGAGGGCGAGCGCCCTCAGGGCTCGAGCTCGTCGGCCTGCGCTGCGCCGTTGCGTGTGGCCAGAACCAGCAGCAAGGCCAGCAGCGGCAGCAGCGACACGTGAGCGGTTCGTCTCACCGGGGTCTCTTCGGGCCGCGCGACTATACCCTAGCCATCGCCAGGGAACCGAGGGAGCCAAGCCCGAGTGGGCCGCGATCTGATCCGTTGTGTCGTCTGCCTGGGGGCGCTCGCCGCGCTCTCGCCGGGCAGGGTCGAGGCGGCCGAGCCCGACATCCCGTCCCAGGTTGCGGACCGCCCGGGCCAGGCCGTGCCTGCCAGCAGCATCGGCGCGGGCGCCGTCCAGTTCTCCGGCGGTTTCGAGTTCTCGAACGACGCCCAGCGCCAGGACCAGCAGGAGCGCCCGGACACCGACCGCATCACCTTCCCGAACGTCCTGGTGCAGTGGGGGGTGCTGCCCCGCCTCGAGGCCCGGCTGTCGGCCGACGGCCTGGTCTGGATCGACGAGCGGGGCCGGCCTTCCGAGGTGGAGGGCAGCGATCTCGAGCTGGGCGCGCTCTTCGAGCTGACGCGCGCCTCGGGCTGGTGGCCCGACACGGCGCTCTACTTCAACATGAGCTTCCCCACCGGCGGCTTCGACAACACCAGCAACGGCTTCGATCCCGACGGCCGCCTGGTGGCCGCCTGGACCCTGCCCTACGACCTCTCCTTCACCACCAACCTGGGCTTCGTCTCGGAGGCCCTCGGTACCGAGGAGCCCGGTCGCATCTTCGCCGTGGAGCCGGTGCTGAACTTCACCACCCCGCTGCCCTGGGGCAGACTCGGCGCCTACTGCGAGTACTTCGCCAAGCTCTCCCCCGACCAGGACAACGCCCACTCCCTGGGGGGCGGCCTCACCTGGCAGGTCGCTCCCGACCTGCAGCTCGACATCGAGGCGGGCGGCGGGGTGGGCGGCAGCGCGACCGGTTCCTTCGTCGGCGCCGGCGTCACGTGGCGGATCCGGCGCCCCTCGCAGTAGCCGGGCGCTCCTGCCAGCAGGCCGTCTCCTTCAGGCCAGGGAGTCGACCGCCACAAGCTCCGTCTCGATGGGCGGGATCGCCTCCTCGGGCAGCAGGAAGCGCCAGAAGATCATGCCGGTGGGGAGGCCCGCGGCGTCCAGCCAGTTCGGGACGCCCGGGTCGCGGTGGGCCACCACCAGGGTGAAGCTGCCGTCCTTCTCGTGGTGGACCTGGCGCCGGTTGAGGGACACCCGGCGATACCGGTAGGGGGGCGTCTGCAGGCGGTGGTTCCAGAGCACGACGTTGGCGAAGCGGCAGAGCGGGAAGCGACCGCGCATCACCAGGGCCTGGTCCGGGGCCAGCTCGTAGCGGGTCTGCAGGTAGGCGTTGTCGACGGCGGCGTAGCCGATCTCGGCGTTGCTCTCGTCGTAGGCCGAGTTGTCGAAGCGGTTGACCTCGTTCGAGACCCAGGCGGGCATGACCTCCGGCGGGAGCTCCGGGAAGTCCAGGGTCACGCCGCGCACGAAGCGGGTGACGCGCCGGATGCCGGCGGCGATGGCCGCATCGTCCATCGGTGCGGCCGGGCCCGGGCTCTCGAGAGGCTCGATGCAGAGCGGCACGTGGAAGGTCGGGTCGGCCGCGACGTTGCGCTCGGTCTCCCAGTAGTGACGCGTGGTGATGCTGCCGGCTCGGGGCTCGAGGCGAAGCCAGTTGCGGGGCTGGGGGTCGACGCTGGCGACGATCTCGTAGCTGCCGTCCGCCCCGATCTCGAACTCGGTGTCGTTCAAGGTGGAGACCACACCCCGGGAGAGCTCTCCCTCGCGGGCCCCGGCCTCGGCCGTGAAGGAGGTGTGGGAGGCGCCGTGGGCG
>CAZYOL010000083.1:0-17536 GCA_964649065.1 uncultured Spirochaetales bacterium | reverse complement strand
CGGTCGACTCGAACGAGATGGCCTTCAAGCTGGCCGGCTCCTTCGGCTTCAAGGCGGCCGTGGCGGCGGCCCGCCCGGTGCTGCTGGAGCCGATCATGGACGTGGAGATCACGGCGCCGGCGGATCACGTGGGCGACGTGATGGGCGACGTCTCGAGCCGGCGCGGTCGCGTCCAGACCAGCGAGGCCAAGGGCTCGGCCACCCTCGTGAAGGCCCAGGTTCCGATGGCCGAGATGCTCGAGTACGCGACCTCGCTGACCAGCATGACCGGGGGCCAGGGCGAGTTCCACATGCACTTCTCGCACTACGAGCAGGTGCCCGCCCAGCTCCAGGACAAGATCATCGCGGAGGCGCCCGGCGCCAGCGCGGAGGGGTCCTAGCCCCGCTGCGACCGGCGCGGTCGGCGGGGCCGGGGGGAGGACTGCGTCCGGTGTCCGAAGGACAGAAGATCCGGCTGACCCTGTCGCCGCAGGCCGAGCGCTATGCGCGCCGCGAGGCGCCGCGCGAGGCGCGCCTGATGGCGGCGCGGGGCGCCCTGCCCCTGCCCCCGCTCGACCTGGCCACGGTGCTCTTCGCCCTGCTCCACGACCCGGACGCCGAGGTCAAGGACCGGGCGCGCCAGAGCCTGGCCGCCCTGCCCGAGGGCCTCCTGGGCACCGTGGTCTCCTCGCCGGCGCACCCCGCCCTGCTCTCGCACCTGGCCCACGAGCTCGCGGAGCAGGAGCCCGTGCTCGAGAAGATCGCCCTCAACCCGGCCACGGACGACGACACCATCGCCTTCCTGGCCACCCTGCACCACCGGCGCGTCGTGGACATCGTCTCGAACAATCAGGAGCGCATGCTGCGCGCGCCCCAGATCGTGGATGCCCTGGGATCGAATCCCCTGACGGGTCGCGCCGTCATCGATCGCATCCTCTCCTTCCTCGGCCTCGAGGGAGCCGAGGAGGAAGGCGGCCCCAGCGAGGTGAGCGACGACGAGGCCGAGTCCGCCCTGCGCGCCATCCTGGGCGACGAGCTGGGCAGCTTCGCCCGCGAGCTGATCGAGGAGAGCGAGGAGGAGGGCTCCCAGGTCGCCGAGGGCAACCTCTACTCGCTGGTCCAGAAGATGTCGGTCTTCCAGAAGATCAAGCTGGCCCGGCTCGGCAACAAGGAGGCCCGCGGCCTGCTGATCCGCGACCGGAACAAGGTCGTGGCGATCTCGGCCATCACCAACCCGAAGATCACCGAGTCGGAGGTGGTGGGCGTCGCCCAGTCGCGCAACGTGAACGACGAGGTGCTGCGCATCGTGGCCCGCAACCGCGAGTGGACCCGCAGCTACGCCATCAAGCTGGCGCTGGCGACCAATCCGAAGACCAGCCCTTCGACGGCCATGCAGTTCGTGAACTTCCTCCAGGAGAAGGACCTGCGATCGATCATGCGCAGCAAGGACGTACCCCGCCCAGTGGCCCAGCACGCCCGGCGTCTGCTCTCGAAGAAGGGGAAGATCTGATGGCCGAGGTACGCGAGGGCAGCGGCGCGGTCGACGCGCGCGTCGTGTACTGGGGCATCCAGGGCGCGGGCAAGAGCCTGAACCTGCGGGCCGTACACGGCAAGCTGCGTCCGGACCACCGCGGCGAGATCCGCGAGGTGCCGACCCGCTTCGACCCCACCGTCTGCTACGAGGTGCTGCCCATCGAGCTCGGCGAGATCGCCGGCGTGCGCACGCGCATCCAGATCGTGGCCGCGCCGGGGGCGCCGGAGCAGGCGCCGACCCGCAAGCAGCTGCTCGACCGGGTGGACGGCATCGTGCTGGTTCTCGACGCGGCCCCGGAGCGCGAGGAGGAGAACCTCGGCAGCTTCGAGGAGCTGCGGGAGGGCCTGGCGGCCTACGGGCGCTCGCTGGACGAGGTCCCGCTGGTGATCCAGTACAACAAGCGCGACCAGGCCGACCCCTTCTCCATCGAGTCCCTGCACCGCAAGCTCGACGTGGGCCCGGCGCCCGTCTTCGAGGCCGTCGCCACCGAGGGCACCGGCGTGCTCCAGACCCTGTCGACCATCTCGAAGCGGGTGATCCGCAGCCTGCGCGACCCGGCCCGCCTGGACGGGGTCGAGCCGGCCCCCGAGCCGGAGCCGCCGCCCGCGCCGCCCAGCGCCCAGGTGATGGAAGAGGCCATCCTCGAAGAGGACCAGCACCCGGAGGCCGCCGTCGCGGCGCTCGACGTCGAGACCGCCCTCGAGACGCCGGCCTGGGAGCAGGTGGCCGGCGAGATCGAGCGCCCGACGGGCGTCCGCATCGGTCGCGACCTCAGCATCGTCTCGGTGGGCGAGGCCCAGCGGACCGGCGATCGGCGCCTGCGCGTTCCGCTGGTGCTGGGCGACGCCTCGGGCCAGACCACCAGCGTGGCCCTCCACATCGAGCTCGAAGCCCTCGTGGACGAGGACTGCTGATGCGCCGGCGGGTCGGCATCCATGGAGCCACCGAGGAGTCGCTCCAGCTGATCCCGCTGCTGTCGGCCAACGCCGAGATCGAGATCGGTGCGGTCTACGATCCCGAGGCCGCGACCCTGCGCCAGCGGCTCCAGGACAGCGACCCGGCCGTCGCGGCCCTGCTGACCAGCGACGTCCAGGCCCTGGTCGCCGATCCCACCCTCCACGCCGCCATCGACGGCCGGGGCGACCTCGCGGAGCGCCACCCCGAGCTCGTCGAGCGCGGCGTGCAGATCATGAGCCCCCTCACGGGTCGGCTGCTCTTCGCCTACGGCCCGGCCTCCCGAGACCGCAAGGCCGAGCTGCTCCAGGCGCTCCACGAGGTGGTGGAGTCCTACAACCTGACCATCGACGCCGACGAGCTGTTCCGGCGCATGCTCGAGATCGCCCTCGGCGTGACCGGTGCCGAGGGCGGCTCGCTGATGCTGCTCGACGAGCCCAGCGGAGTGCTCACCGTGCGGGTGGCGGTGGGCATCGAGCCCGAGCTCTGGGCCAAGATCCGGGTGCCGCTGGGAGAGGGCATCGCCGGCCGGGTCGCGGCCGAGGCGCGGCCGCTGCGGCTGCGGGGCCGCGCCGATCGCCAGGCCTTCCGCATCGTGCGCGAGCGCCTCGACGTGGAGTCGGCGCTCTGCGTGCCCCTGCTGCTCGAGGACCGCGTGCTGGGCGTGCTCAACCTGCACCACGCCAGCCGCACCGACGCCTTCAGCCAGGCCGACGTGGACTTCGCCGAGCAGCTCGCCGCCCTCGACGCCCAGATCATCGCGCGCTCCCAGGAGCACGACTCGCTGCGGCGGCGGGCGGCGCGCTACGAGACGGCCCGCGAGGTGCAGCGCATCTTCGCCGACCGGGCGCCCCTCGGCGACCGCCTCGGCGCGCTGGTCGCGCTGGTCGCGGAGCAGGCGGGCGCGGGCATCGCCACCGTCTACCTCCACGAGCGCGACGAGGCATCGCTGCGCCTGGCCGCGACCTCCCTCGAGGGCGGCGGCTTCGGCGGCGAGTACCGGGTTCCCCTCGGCCAGGGCATCGACGGCATGGTCGCCCGCAGCCAGGAGCCGGCCTTCCTGCGCCGCCCCGATGGCGGCGTCGCCTACGCCGCGCTGCCGCTCCAGGCCGGAGGGACGCTGGTGGGCGTGCTCTCGGTGCAGACCGGCCCCTCCGCCCCCGACGCTCCCGCCTGCGAGGAGCTCTTGCTCGAGATCGCCTCGGCCGCCGGCGAGGAGATCGGCGACGCTCAGCGCGAGGCCCGCATCACGGCGCGCGCCACCAAGATGGGCGCCATCAACGAGATGGGCATCCGCATGGTGAGCGAGCGGGAGACCTCCGAGGTGCTGCGCCTGGCCGCGGCCTCGGCCGCCATGATCCTCGAGGCCGACCACGCCCTGCTGCGGCTCCAGGATCGCGAGTCCGGGCGCTTCGTGATCCGCTCCTACTTCGGCTCCGCCGACGGGCCGCTGCAGGAGCGGCTCTTCCGCCTCGACAAGACCGTGGCCGTCGACGTGATCAAGGCAGGTTCGCCGCGGCTGGTGCGGGAGATCGCCGAGGAGCCGCGGCTGGCCGAGGTGGGCGCCGAGGTGCAATCGCTGCTGGCGGCCCCGCTGCTGCGCGAGGGCCGGGTCATCGGCACGCTGGCCCTCTACGACAAGGTCGCCAGCGATCGCTTCTACGCGGGCTCCTTCGGCCCCGACGATCTCGAGCTCTTCTCCCAGTTCGTGTCCTACACCGAGCGCGCCGTGGCCAACGCGCTCTTCTTCGCCCACGCGCGCCAGTTCGACGCCTTCGACGAGGAGACCGGCCTCCCCAACGCCCTGCAGCTGGGCCAGCGGATCGACGAGGAGATCGCCCGCGCGGCGGGTCGCGAGGGCGCCCTCGCCCTCTGCGTCTGCCACGTCGAGAACCTGGAGGAGATCGAGGCGGCCGCGAGCCCGGGCCGCAGCCGGGCGGTGGTCCAGCGCACCGTCGAGGCGCTGCGCGAGCGGCTGCGTGGCTTCGACGTGCTCGGACGCACGGCCCGCGGCGAGTTCGCGCTGCTGCTGCCCGACCCCGGCGCCCAGCCGGGCGACAAGCTGGTGGACCTGGCCCGCACCGTGGCCGACGAGATCGCCAAGGACGACGCCCTGAACGATCCGGTGCGCGTGGCCCTGGCCTTCGGCTACGCGGTCTATCCCACCGACGGCGAGGACCGCGCCGGCCTGCTGGCCCGCGCGCGGGAGCCGCGCATCCGCCGCGTCTAGGCGCCGCCGATCGCAGGGCTCCCACCCGAGCCGGCGGGCACCGAGATCCGCACCGGCCTGCTAGAGCAGTTCGGCGAGCGGCCGGTACGGCAGCTCCAGGGACTCGGCCACGCCCCGACACACGACGTGCCCGTCCCAGACGTTGGCCCCCAGCGCCAGCGCCGGATCGCCGCGCACGGCGGCCTCCGGACCCTGCAGGGCGATGGCCTCGACGAAGGGCAAGGTGGTGTTGCTCAGGGCGAAGGTCGAGGTGCGCGGCACCGCCCCGGGCATGTTGGCGACGCCGTAGTGGATCACGTCGTGGATGCTGTAGGTGGGCTCCGAGTGGGTGGTGGGATGGATCGTCTCGATGCAGCCCCCCTGGTCGACCGCCACGTCGACCAGCACCGAGCCCGGCTGCATGCGGCCGACCGTCGCCTCGGAGACGAGCGTCGGAGCGCGGCGCCCGTGCAGGTAGACGGCGCCCACCACCAGATCGCTCTCCACGACCGAGCGCTCGACGTTGGCGCGGGTCGAGAAGAGCGTGTTGAGCTCGCCGGAGAAGATGTCGTAGAGATAGCTCAAGCGGGCCAGGTCCACGTCGAGGACGTCCACCTCCGCCCCCAGGGCGCGCGCCACGCGCACGGCGTTGATGCCGACGGTGCCGGCGCCGATCACCGTGACGCGGCCGCGCAGCACGCCGGGCACGCCGCCCAGCAGGAGACCCTTCCCGCCCCGGTCCTTCTGGAGCAGCGTGGCGCCGATCTGGACGGCCAGGCGACCCGCCACCTCGCTCATGGGCGCCAGCACCGGGAAGGAGCCGTCCGGGTTGCGGATCGTCTCGTAGGCGATGGCGCGGACCTTGGCAGCTCGCAGCCCCTCGCAGAGCTCGCGGTTGGCGGCCAGGTGCAGGTAGGTGAAGAGCAGCTGGCCCTCGCGCAGCCGGCTCAGCTCGCGGGCCTGCGGCTCCTTGACCTTGACGATCAGGTCGGGCTCGCTCCAGGCCCGCTCGGTGTCGACCAGGGCCGCGCCCGCGGCCTCGTAGTCCGGGTCCGGGAAGCCGCTGCCGCCCCCGGCCCCACGCTCGACCAGGACGCGGTGGCCGGCGGCGCTGAGGACGCGCACGCCTTCCGGCACCATGCCGACCCGGAACTCCTGGTCCTTGATCTCGCGCGGGACGCCGATCTTCACGCGGCCTCCCGGCTCACGAGGCCTTGCCCCGGTAGGCCTCGATCAGGATCTCGGCCGTCTCCGGGCGCATGATGCGGGGATCCGGCGCCTGGCCCGACTTGAGCTGCTCGCGCACCTTGGTTCCGGAGACCGCCACCGGCTTCTCGTCCGGGTGCCGCTCGGTCAGGTCGACGCGTCCCAGCGACTCGTAGTAGGCCGCGAAGCCCACGTTGCAGGGGCTGAGGTGCAGCTCGCCGCGCAGCTCGCCGAAGATCTGCTGGGCGTCGAAGTCGCCCCAGATGGCCGAGCCGTCCTCGTAGGGGGCGTCGGCGTGCTTGCGGCCGATCACCAGGTCCGAGAAGCCGTAGTTCTGGCGGTAGATGGCGTGCATGACGGCCTCGCTGGGCCCGCCGTAGAACATCTTGATGTCGAGGCCGATCAGCTCGAAGACCTCGGAGAGGTCGTAGCCCACGTCCTGCCAGAGCGCGACGTCCTTGTCTCCCTCGCCGAGCAGCCGCCGGTCGTGGAGCACGCGGTAGGTCCGCATGCGCTCGGCCGCGGGCACGTCGTCGCCCTTCAGCTCGCCGACCAGCGGGTTGAGCACCACCCCGGTGAAGTGCCCGGCGCGGGTGAGCTGCTCGGCCCCCCAGACCAGGGCGTACTCGTGGGCGCGGTGCAGCGGGTTCCGGGTCTGGAAGGCCAGCGCCCGCTGCCACTTGCGATCCCGGATCAGCGCCCGGGTCAGGCGCGGGCTCAGCATGTACTCGCCGTATTCCGGGTGCACGGGCTGGGGCAGCACGCGGACCCGGCCTCCCACCAGCTTGGCGCGCTCGTCGCCCTGCACCATGCGCCCGCCCGGGTGGTCGTAGCGATCGGTGCCGTAGACCCTGCGCACGTAGGCGTCCTTGTCCCAGTCGAAGATCTCGATCTCGTCGAGGACGCCGATCACGCGGCGCTCCTCGTCGCGCAGGGCCAGCGAGGCCCCGCCCGAGACCCGGGCCGCCTCGTCGTCCGCGATGGGGAGCGAGAGCGGGATGGTCCAGGCGTAGGCCCGGTCGTTCACGAGAATGTGTCGCTCCTCCAGGACCCGGTGCCAGGTGGCCGCATCCATGGGGCCCTCGAGGGGCGACAGCGCTCCATCGCCGATGCGGTAGACCGTCGAGAGGTCCGCCCGGCTGACGCGCAGCGAGGGCAGGCCCTCGGCCTCCCGCAGCAGGGCCTTGCGCTCGCGCAGCGGCACCCCGCGATCGATCGGCTCCTCGAGCCCGCCGTGCACCGGCACCAGATTCCCGCCGTGGCTTCCTTCCGTCATCTCCTGGGTACTCCTTCCGCTCTCGTCGTGGGCCCGCTCACCAGACCGGGTTGCTCGAGTCGCCCGTTCGGAACAGGATGCGATCGCCCGAACCGTCCAGGCGCCGCAGGTACAGAAACTCTCGAAACTGCTCCTCGACCACGTAGACCACGTGTCGGCCATCCGGCGAGACGGCCGGATCCCCTTCGTCGAGCACTCCGGTCCCGATCCGCGAGCGACCCGTGCCGTCCGGGCGAATCCTCCAGAGCTGCCAGTGGTCCTGGATCTGGGCCGAGAAGACGATCCAGCGGCCGTCCGGCGTGAAGCTCGGCTGGCGCCCGGGTCCGAGGCGCCGCGGGCTGCGATCCTCGCCGCTCAGGTCGATGGCGAAGAGCTGGTCGCGACCGCGACGGTCCACGCTCACGTAGGCGATTGCGCTGCCGTCGGGCGCACAGGCGGGGCTGTGATCGCGCGGGCCGTCCGAGACGACCCGGGCATTCAGCCCTCCCGGCTCGGTCAGGGCGATCCGGGAGGCCGGCTTGCCCTGCTGCCAGCCGGCGAGCATCAGCACCAGGCGCCCCTCCGGGCCGTAGCAGCCCCGCGGATGCAGGCCGGGGCCCTGGGTGAGCTGGCGCACCTCGCCGCTCTCGATGTCCAGCTCGTAGAGCTGGACATCGGAGCCCTCGCTCTGGGCGTAGAGCAGCCGCTGGTGATCGGGCGACCAGGCCTCGGGACGCGAGCCCTTGCGCGCGCTGGGCAGGGGCTCCACCTCGGCGCTGCGCGGATCCAGCAGCGCCAGGCGATAGCTGGTCTCGAGTTCGCGGGACTGGCGTGGGACGCCCAGCAGCCCTTCGAGGTAGCCCTGCAGCTGGTCGGCCGTGGCGGTGCCGCCCCGCGAGCGCGTGCCCCCCGCCGCCTCGGGAGCGCGCCCCAGACGCTCGGCCCGCTGTCGCGCGCTCTCCGGATCGCGCCAGGCGACGGCAATCGGCCGGCTCGCCAGCTCCTCGCTCGGGACGCCCGGTCCCTGGCAGGCGCTGGCCAGCGCGGCCGCGACCCATGCGAGCAGCAGACGTCTCACCGCTCGGCCGAGACCACCCAGCGGCCCCGAAACGGCGCGCCCGGCGCGTCGCGCTCGAAGAGACCGGCGCCGGCCACGCGATCCTCGACCACCGCAATCACCAGCTGGGCCGCGTCCGGGAACGGGAACAGCGCGTGCTCCGCGTAGGCGAGGTCCAGCTCGGAGAGATAGACCCCCGCGCCCTGCCCGGCGTCGACGTGCGAGTGGTAGACGGCGGTGATCCGCTCGCCCTCGCTCTCGGCCGTGCGCTGGGCCGCGTGGTAGTCCGCCTGGTTCATCCAGAATGCCTTTCTCGCGTCCAGCGGGTGCTCCTGCGGGTCCTCGTGGTGCAGGCGCGTCATCTCGTTGCGGCAGCGCACCACCCGCCGGAAGCGCCGGGCGCCGCCGCCCAGCACGAGCCCACAGCACTCGTCCGGACGGGCCTCCCGGGCGTGGGCGTACAGCTCGTGGAGGACGTCCGGCGGAAGCTCCGCAGCCGGCAGCGCCTCGTCGACGTCGACGCGTCGGCTCACCGATTCCCTCGGGGGAGCCCCATTCGGAGGCCGGAGAATACGCGAGCCCGTCGCAGCAGTCGAACCCCGGGTCAGCTCTGGGCCGGGTCGAGCGCCCGCCGGGCGAGAGACGCCGTCTGGCCTCGCACTCCGCGGCTCACTGCACGACCCTCCCCTCGGCCTTCCGCCGTCGCAGCGAGCAGGCTAGCCGGTCGCGCGCGCGGCCTGTGGAGTGGCCTCGGCCGGCGCCTCAGATGAAGTACATGGGCGCCTCGGGGTGGGCGCGCTTCACGTCGCGGCGGGCGGCCTCGCGGCACAGGGCGTCGAGGCTGGTGGCCTCCAGGGCCGCCGCGAAGCGGCTGGCGAGCTGGGTCCACAGGAAGTCCGGCCGGTAGCCGCCGCCCTCCTCGCCGGCGGGGGAGTCCATCTGCAGGGCGTCGACCAGCGGCCCCTCCACCGCCTCGACCACCTGGCGTAGGCTGATCTCGGCGGGCGGGCGGGCCAGCGTGTAGCCACCCCCGGGCCCGCGCTTCGAGTGGACCAGCTCGGCGCGGCGCAGGCGCTGGAAGATCTGCTCCAGGTAGCGGGCCGGGATCCCCTGGCGGGTGCAGATCACGCGGATCTGGATGGGCTCACCCTCCCCGTTGTAGGCCAGGTCGAAGATCCCACAGATCGCGTACTGCACTTGCAGAGACAGCCGCATTCCTGTGTCATCATGCAGGAAATTCCCTCGGGGCTCAAGCGGGACTTGAAGCCGGATGCCGAGTCGGGGTAGCTTGCCGCCACCCCTCCGAGGATCGAAGGTCCGGAGCCGCCGCTCGCGCGCGGTCCTCCCCGCTCCGGCTTGCTCCCGGCCGTGCCTGCGCGCCCTGTGCAGGCGGGTCGGGAAGAGTCCCACCGGTGCCCGACGTCGATGCCTTCCTGCGCGCGCTGCGCGCCGAGCCCGCCCTCGAAGATTGCCTGGTCCACTGCGAGACCCTGCCGGCGCGCCCCGCCGCGTTGGCCGATCCCCTGCCCGAGGCCTACCGGGCGCTGCAGCCGGCTCTGGCGGCGCGGGGCATCCGCCACCTCTACACCCACCAGGCCCGCGCCCTGGGCCACCTCGAGGCGGGCGCCAACGTCGTGCTGGGCACCCCCACGGCCAGCGGCAAGAGCCTGGTCTACAACCTGCCGGTCCTGCGCGGGGCGCTCCGCGAGGCCGATGCCCGCGCCCTCTACCTGTTTCCCCTGAAGGCCCTCGAGCAGGACCAGCGGGCCCAGCTGGAGGCGGACGTCCGGGCGCTGGGAGCCGAGGACGACCTGCGCGTGGGCATCTACGACGGCGACACGCCGACCTCGGAGCGGCGCCGTCTGCGCAGCGATCCGCCGCAGGTGCTGATCACCACGCCCGACATGCTGCACGCCGGCATCCTGCCCCACCACGGCAGCTGGCAGGGGCTGTTTCGCGGCCTGCGCACCGTGGTCGTCGACGAGCTCCACACCTATCGGGGCATCTTCGGCTCTCACGTGGCCCAGGTGCTGCGCCGGCTGGACCGCGTGGCCCGCTTCCACGGCGCGCGCCCCCAGTGGGTGGCCGCGTCG
Source organism: uncultured Spirochaetales bacterium (assembly GCA_964649065.1). Taxonomy (GTDB): domain Bacteria; phylum Myxococcota_A; class UBA9160; order UBA9160; family SMWR01; genus CAZYOL01. The sequence goes on along the minus strand of CAZYOL010000083.1, from coordinate 7,249 downwards.
GCCACGATCGCGAACCCGGGCGAGCTGGCCGAGGCCCTGCCCGGCCACGCCTTCGAGGTGGTGCGACGGGCCGGCGCGCCGACGGCCCGCCGCGACGTGCTGCTCTTCCGGCCCCGCGCCTCGCCCTACACGCTGGCCGCGCGGCTCTTCCGGCTGGCGGTCGGGCTGGGCCTGCGCACCATCGCCTTCACCAAGGCGCGGGTCATCACCGAGCTCATGCACACCTGGGTGGTCGAGGCCGAGCCCGGGCTGGCGCGCCGGGTGAGCTCCTACCGGGCCGGCTTCCTGCCCGAGGAGCGCCGCGAGATCGAGCAGCGGCTGTTCTCGGGCGACCTGCTGGGCGTCATCTCCACCTCGGCGCTCGAGATGGGCATCGACGTCGGCGGCCTCGACGTCTGCATCCTGGTCGGGTATCCGGGCAGCCAGATCGCCACCTGGCAGCGCAGCGGCCGGGTCGGACGGCGCGGCGAGGCGGCCGTGGCGCTGGTCGCGCAGCCCGACGCCCTGGATCAGTACCTGGTGACCCACCCGCGGGTCTTCTTCGAGCGCGATTTCGAGCACGCCGTGGCGGATCCGCACAACGCCGAGGTGGCGGCGGCCCACCTGCCCTGCGCCGCCGTGGAGGTGCCGCTGCGCGCGGGCGAGCGCTGGCTCGAGGCCCCCGAGACCCGCGCGCGGCTGGCCGCCCTCGAGGAGAGCGGAGACCTGCTGCGCAGCGACGGCGGCGACACCTGGTTCGCCGCGCGCCGCCGCCCGCACCGGGACGTGAGCCTGCGCCAGATCGGGGCGAGCTACGCCATCGCGCTCGAGGGCGAGCGGCCCGCGGTGATCGGCTCGATCGGAGCCTCGCGGGTCTTCGCCGAGTGCCACGAGGGCGCCATCTACCTGCACCGCGGGCGCCAGTACCTGGTGACCGAGCTCGACACCGAGGAGCGGATCGTGCGCGTGCGCGGGGTCCGCGCCGCCTGGTACACCCGCTCCCTGTCCGAGAAGGAGACCTCCATCCTGTCGCGCGAGCGCGAGCGGCCGGCGGGCAACGCGCGCCTCGTGCAGGGCCGGCTGCGCGTCACGACGCGCATCACCGGCTACGAGCGGCGCCGCGTGCAGGGCCAGGACCTGCTCTCGACCGAGCCCCTGGCGCTGCCGCCCACCTCCTTCGAGACCGTCGGCATCTGGCTGGAGTTTCCGGACGAGATCCCCGCGGCCGTCGAGGCCGCGGACCGCCACGTAATGGGAGGGATCCACGCCCTCGAGCACGCCTCGCTGTCGCTCTTCCCCCTCTTCACGCTCTGCGACCGCCACGACGTCGGCGGCATCTCCTACGTCCGCCATCCGGAGACGGGTCGCGCCGGCTTCTTCGTCTACGACGGGCACCCGGGTGGCGTCGGCCTCGCCGCCAGCGTCTACGACCGGGTCGAGGTCTGGCTCGAGGCGACCTGCAGCCTGATCGAGGACTGCGACTGCGAGGAGGGCTGTCCGGCCTGCGTGCACTCGCCCAAGTGCGGCAGCGGCAACCGGCCCCTCGACAAGTCGGCCGCGGTCCAGACCGCGCGCCTGCTGCTGGCCCGCGACCCCCTGCCCGCCCTGGATCCCCGCCGGCGGCCGGAGCGGCTCGCCGAGCCGGACGCGGGCCCGCCGGCGGCCCGCGGCGCGAGCCCGCCACCCCGGGTGCTGTACCTGGACCTCGAGACCCAGCGCAGCGCCGAGGAGGTGGGCGGCTGGCACAATGCCCACCTCATGCGCGTGGCCCTGGCCGTCGTCTACGACAGCCAGGGGGAGCGATTCGAGACCTTCTACGAGGGCGACGTGTCCCGGCTGGTCGAGCGCCTCGCCGAGGCCGATCTGGTGGTGGGCTTCAACATCCGGCGCTTCGACTACGCCGTGCTGCGCGGCTACAGCGACCGCGACTTCGATGCGTTCCCCACCTTCGACATGCTGGACGCGGTGCGCGCGCGCCTGGGCTTCCGGCTGCCCCTGGGCCACCTGGCCGAGGAGACCCTCGGCACGCCCAAGACCTCGGACGGCCTGCAGTCGCTGGCCTGGTGGCGCGAGGGCCGCACCGAGGAGGTGGAGGCCTACTGCCGCCGCGACGTCGCCCTGCTGCGCGATCTCCTCCTGCACGCCGAGCAGCACGGCTCGCTGCGCTTCCGCACCAAGAGCGGCGAGCGGGTTCGGCTGCCGGCGCCGTGGAGGATCCCGGAGCTGATCGAGCAGGCCCGCGCGGGCAACGCGCCGACTGCGCGGCCGAGCCGTCGGCCCCGGCGCCGCAGCCGCGGGGCTGCGCGCAGCACGGTTCCGAGCGGCGGCGCCGCGCCTTGAGCCCGCCCGAGGACGCCGCGGCGGCCCTCGAGCGGTCCCTGCGCCGGACGCGCACGCGAGTGCTGATCACGCTCGGCGCGTCTGCCGCGGTGACGGCGGTCGGCGCCGCCGGCGAGCCGCGGGAGGCGGCGCTGGGGACGCCGACCCCCTATCTCGTCGCCGCCCTGGCGCTGGCCGTGCTGGCCATCCTGGCCTCGGCTCCGGCGCGGCGCGCCGGCGCACTCTCGAAGGGAGCCGTCCAGGCGCTGCTGGTCTCGTGGCTGGCCTGCGCCGGTATCGGCCTGCTCGGCGTCTTCCTGGGGGCCGTCGAGGGCGGGTGGCGGGCCGGCCTGCTGCTCTGCCTCGGAGGCCTGATCCTCGCCATTCGCCCCGCTCCCCGCCTGCGCCGACCGGCCCCCTGAGCCCGCCGCGTCCCGACGCCCGCGGCCGATTGTCCGATTCGCCGCGCCGACGCGACGGCTATGCTGCGCCGTCGAGGAGCCGGCGATGATCCACTGGCCGCGTACGCGCAGCTTCTTCCCGGTCTGCGAAGAGCTGATCTATCTGAACCACGCCGGTGTCGCGCCGATCTCCACCCGGGTCGACGAGGCGCTGCGGCGTTACGCAGAGGAGTCCAGCCGGCGCGGCGCCTTCGACTACGGCCGCGCCTTCGATGCGGAGATCGAGCGGGTGCGCGGCCGGGCGGCGCAGCTGCTGAGCGCCCGGCCCGAGGAGATCGCCTTCGTCAAGAACACCACCGAGGGGCTGGGCATCGTCGCCGCCGGCCTCGACTGGCAGCGCGGGGACCAGGTCGTCACCTGCGACCTGGAGTACCCCTCGAACGTCTACCCCTGGTGGAGCCTCGAGGCCCGGGGCGTCGACACGGTGATGCTGCGCAGCCGGGAGGGACGCCTGCCGCTCGAGCGCGTGGACGAGGCCCTGGCGCACCCGCGGGCCCGCCTGCTGGCGCTGTCTTCGGTGGAGTTCGGCAGCGGCGCGCGAAACGACCTGGCGGCGCTGGGCAAGCTGTGCCGCGAGCGCGGGGTGCTCTTCTGCGTGGACGCCATCCAGAGCCTCGGCTGCCTGCCGATCGACGTCGAGGCCTGCGGCATCGACTTCCTCTCCGCGGACGGCCACAAGTGGCTGCTCTCGGTGGAGGGCTGCGGGGTCCTGTACGTGGCGAAACGCGTGCTCGAGCGCGTGACCCCGCGCATCGTCGGCTGGCGCAGCGTCACCGACAACCACGACTACGACCGCTACCACATGGATCTGCAGCCCAGCGCCGGTCGCTTCGAGGAGGGCACGCCCAACACCGCGGGCATCTTCGCCCTGGGCGCAGCCATCGACCTCGCGCTCGAGCTCGGCGTGGAGGCCATCGCCGAGCGCGTGCTCGCCCTGGGCGACGAGCTGGTCGAGGGTCTGCACGGCCGGCGGGCCGAGATCCTGAGCCCGCGCGGCCTCGGCGAGACCTCGGGCATCGTCGCCTTCGCGCTGCCCGGCGAGGAGCCCGAGACCACGGTGCGCCGGCTGCGCCAGCGGCGCATCTTCACGGTGGCCCGCCGCGGCGCCGTGCGCGTCTCTCCCCACTACTACAACACCGGCCAGGAGCTGGAGTCGCTGCTCTCGGCCCTCTAGCCCAGCTCGCCGAGCGGGGCGAAGTCGATGCGGCCCCGCACCGGATCTGCGGCGACGACCCGCACGCGCAGCCGATCCCCGAGCCGCAGTCGCAGCCGGCTGCGATGGTCCACCAGGGCATGGGCGCGCTCGTCGAAGTGGAAGTAGCCGGGCAGGCGCGAGACGTGCACCAGACCGTCCACGAAGAGCGCGTCCAGGGTCACGTAGATCCCATGGGGGGCGACGCCGCTCACCGTGCCCTCGTACTCGCGACCCAGTCGCTCGGCCATGAAGACGCACTTCTTCAGGTCGACGACCTCGCGCTCCGCATCCATGGCCAGCCGCTCGCGCAGCGAGAGCCGGTCGGCCACCCGCTGCAGCCGCCCGGGAGAGGCGGGGGCCCGGCGGCCGTCCTCCAGCAGCTGCTTGAGCGCCCGGTGACAGACGAGATCCGCGTAGCGGCGGATCGGCGAGGTGAAGTGGAGGTAGTGCTCGAAGGCCAGGGCGAAGTGTCCGCGCGAGGCCACGTCGTAGCGCGCCTGGCGCATGCTGCGCAGGACGGCGTGGTGGACGAGCCGCTCCTCGGGCCGCTCCGCGACCTCCGCGAGCGCCCGTGCGACCAGCTGGGGCGTCCACTCCTCGCCCCGCCCGCCGGGCAGGCGGAAGGCCGACAGAAGCTCGCGCAGATTCTCCAGGTCTTCCGGCAAGGGCGCTTCGTGATTGCGAAAAATGGCCTCGAAACGGGCCGCGACCAGGGTCTCGGCCACGGTCCGGTTGGCCACCAGCATCGCCTCCTCGATGGCCCGGTGGGCCACGCTGCGAGGCGCCTCCACCAGATCCACCGGGCGCAGATCGTCGCCCAGCACGATCTCGGCGGTCGGCAGGTCGAAGTCCAGCGAGCCCCGGGCGAAGCGCCGGCGCTGGAGGACCCGGGCCACCGCCGCCAGCTCGGCGAGCTGCGCGTCGAGCGGCTGGGAGTGGCTCTCCGACTGCATGCGCTCGGCCGCGTCCTCGTAGACCAGGCGCGCCCGGCTGCGCAGCACGGCCGGGTAGAAGCTGCGGCGCCGCACGCGCCCGCGGCCGTCGATTCGCAGCTCGACGGTGAGCGCCAGCTTGTCCTCCTCGGGCCGCAGCGAGCAGAGCCGAGCCGAGAGCCGCTCCGGCAGCATCGGGATGGCGCGATCCGGGAAGTAGACGCTGTTGCCCCGGCGCAGCGCCTCGTGGTCGAGGACCGAGCCCTCGGCGACGTAGTGGGAGACGTCGGCAATGGCGACCCAGAGCCGGAAGCCCTCCCGCTCGCGCTCGACGCAGACGGCGTCGTCGTGGTCTCGCGCCGTGGCCGGGTCGATGGTGACGAAGCTCCGATCCCGCAGGTCGACCCGCCGGGCGACCTCGGCGGGATCGAGCTGCTCGGGCAGGGCCTCGGCCTCCCGAAGGGCCTCCTCCGGGAACTCGACCGGGAGCTGCCGGCGCCAGACCACGGCCCGGAAGTCGGCCTCGGCATCGCCGGGCCGTCCCAGCACCTCGATGACGCGGCCGCGGGACGGCACTCGGCGGCTGGCCCGGCGGCCCTTGCGGGGCTGCACGGGCTCGAGCACCACCACCTGCCCGTCCTCGGCGCCGGCCAGGTCCGGGCGCGAGACCTGGATCTGCCACAGCGCGTCGTCGCGGTACGGCGTCACCCGGGAGCGCTTGCCCCGACGCTCGAGGAGGCCGATCCAGACCTCTCGCTCCGGAAGCTCGCGCCGGGGCTCGCGGTCCCGCCCGCCGCGCTTCCGGCCGGGTCGCTCGGCGTCGGCGACGCCGCGCGGCCGGTGTCGTCCGTCGCGGCGGGGAAGTCGGCGCCGGCGCCCCCCGGGTCTGCGCGCGTCGCGGGGCATCGCGCGCAGTCTATGCCGGATTGACGGCCCCGAAACCCGCCCCTAGCCTTCCTCTCCCCACCGGCTGCCCGGGTGGCGGAATTGGTAGACGCGCTAGATTCAGGATCTAGTCCACGTAAGTGGGTGCTGGTTCGACTCCAGTCCCGGGCACCACTCGCCGCACGCGGCCACACGCGAGTCCCGCTCCTCCTGCCGCGCCGCTTGACTCGCCTCCGACGGCGCATAGGTTTCGCGTCTCAGCCGACCCAGGGGGGCACTTGTCCGACGCGTCCGACCAGGATCGAGATCAGCCGCAAGCGCTCGTCGAGACCGAGGCAGAGCAGCTCGAGATTCCCTCCATCCTGCCCCTGCTGCCCGTGCGCGACGTCGTCGTCTTCCCCGGCATCACCCTGCCGCTCTCGATCGGCCGGCCGCGCTCGCTCGCGGCGCTCGAGAGCGCCGGCCGCGGCGGCTTCATGGTGGTGGCGACCCAGCGCGACGCCCACCAGGAAGACCCCGGCATCGAAGACCTGCACCCGGTGGGCTGCGTGGTGCGCGTGACCCGCGTCGTCGATGCGCTCCGCAGCGGCAAGCAGGCCGTGGTGCTGGGCGTCGTTCGCACCCGCCTCGGTCCTCCGATCGCCACCGACCCAGCCATGACCGTCCGGCTCGACCCGCTGCACGATCCGGAGCAGGACACGCCCGAGCGTCGCGCGGCGTGGCAGCGGGTCATCGAGCTGGCCCACCGGGTGATCGACCTGAACGACGACTACCCGGACGAGTGGAAGCAGGTGGTGGCCGGGATTCCGAGCCCGGGCCTGGTGGCGGACCTGATCTCGTCGACGCTGCCCCTCTCGCCCGAGGAGAAGGTGCAGCTGCTGGCGGAGAGCGATCCCCGCGTCCGACTGCAGCGGCTCGCGAAGCACCTGGAGCGCGAGGTGACCATCGCGGAGACCCAGCAGGCGCTGTCGCGCAAGTCGGAGCGCCAGGAGATGGATCCGCGGCGACGCGAGCGGCTGCTGCGCCGCCGTCTGCGCGACATCGAGGAGGAGCTCGGCGAAGGCGACCCGAGCCTGCGCGAGGCCGAGGACCTGCGCGAGCGCATCGAGTCCGCAGGCCTGCCCGAGACCGCCCTGGCCCAGGCCGAGCGCGAGCTGCAGCGCCTGGCCGCCCAGCCCACCCCCGCCCCCGATCGCCACCAGATCCGGACCTACGGCGAGTGGATGGCCGGCCAGCCCAGGTCGGCCGAGACCGAGGACAAGCTCGACATGCGGGCCGCCCGCCAGGTCCTGGACGCGGACCACCACGACCTGGACAAGGTCAAGGACCGCATTCTGGAGTTCCTGGCCGTGCGCAAGCTGGCCCCGGCGGCCAAGAGCCCGATCCTCTGCTTCGTCGGGCCGCCGGGCGTGGGCAAGACCTCGCTCGGCCGCTCCATCGCGCGCGCCATGGGCCGCACCTTCGCGCGCGCCTCCCTC
>CAZYOL010000082.1:0-17633 GCA_964649065.1 uncultured Spirochaetales bacterium | reverse complement strand
CCACGGCATCCGGGGGCTCCCCAAATGCCGGTTGTGTAAACCATGTCTCCGGAATCAGGTGTCAGCGATGTCTCGCTATGGGCCGATCGTGGTGCCGCTGCGGCGCGGCCGGGCGACCGGCTAGTCCGTGCCCGAGGCTTCTACCTGCCGCTTGGCCAGCAGCGTCCGCCCCGGCGCCTGGCGGATGTCCGTCTCGCGCCGCCCTACCCAGACCAGAGCATTCTCGTGGATCATGCCGTCGCGCTGGTCCAGGTTCCGGCTGCCGTCGATCTCGAGCAGGATCTCGGAGCCCAGACCGGCTCCACGATCGACGCGCAGCGGTTCTGGATACCCGTTCACCTCGGTGAGGAGGTAGGATACCGACGCTGCTCAACCTCGAGGAGGGCCATGCCGATCTCCGCGCGCTCGCTCTGGCTGCCGCTCGTCGCGGCGTCTCTCTGGCTGGCTCCCGCCGCCTCCGCCGTCAGCATCGACTGGGTCACCGTGGGCGACCCGGGCAACGCCTGCGAACCCATATCGGGGGCCTGCTTTGGCTCCGTGCCCGGGCTCTACCGGATCTCCAAGTACGAGGTGACGAACGCCCAGTACGCGGAGTTCCTGAACGCGAAGGCCTCATCGGACCCGCTCGGCCTCTACAACACCGAAATGAGCTCCGACTCCGCCGGCGGCATCACGAGGACTGGCAGCTCGGGGAGCTACGCCTACAGCGCCATCGCCGGCCGCGAGGCCATGCCGGTGAACTACGTGTCGTTCTACGACAGCCTGCGCTTCGCCAACTGGCTGCACAACGGCCAGGGCGCCGGCGACACGGAGACGGGGGCGTACACCTTGCTCGGCGGGACGGCCACTCCGAGCAACGGCACCACGGTCACGCGCAACCCGGACGCGAGCATCTTCCTCCCGAGTGAGGACGAGTGGTACAAGGCGGCCTTCTACGACCCGCTCTCGGCGAGCTACTTCGACTACCCGGCCGGGACGGACACGCCGATGGTGTGTGCTGCGCCGGGGCCGACGGCGAATACCGCGAACTGCGGCTTCGTGAACGCGGACTTGACGGACGTGGGGAGCTATCCGGGCTCCGTGAGCCCGAACGGGGCCTTCGACCAGGCCGGGAACGTCTGGGAGTTCACCGAGGCCATCTCCGAAAGGTCCCGCATCGTACGGAGCGGCTCCTTCGTCAGCAGCGCGCCCTTCATGCGATCGATGATTCGGATCGCCGCCTTCCCGGATACCGAGAACCGCGGCAGGGGCATTCGACTCGCGAGCGTGATTCCCGAGCCCGGCACCGGCCTCCTGGTGATGACGGGCACGCTCGGCCTGGCCAGCTGGCGTAGAAGAGCCCGTACGCGCAGCGGCTGAGGAAGCGGCCCGAAGGTGGCCGAGCCTGGGCGCTCGGCTCCGAACCTACTCGAGCCTCGGGCCCCGCTTCCGGGCGGGCGGCGAGGGGCTGCACAGGGCCTCGAGCTGCGTGCGGGCGGCTGCGATGCGCGTGCAGTCTTCGGCATGCCCCGGGGATGCCAGGGCCACGGCCAGGTCGAGGCCGAGACGCGCCTCCGTGCAGTGGCCGGCCGAGGCGGCCAGGCGGGCATCCTGGGCGACGACGCCGTGGTGGGCCGGGGCGGCTTCCCGGAGCGCCATGCTGAGCTCGCGGGCCTCCGCGTCGCTCCCCATGCCGGCGACGGCATCGACCAGGCGCATGAGCGTCTGGCGTTCGCCGCCGCGCAGGGCCGACCGCGCGAGAGCGGCCTGTTGCGGATCCCGGAGCAGCCCGTCTGACAGGTTCGGGAGCGAGAGCGTGAGCCAAGGAAGGAGGGCTGCGAAGAGCACTGCCAGGCCTGCGCCGAGGCCGATTCGGGCCAGCGAAGGAGGTCGGGGACGCGGGTAGTCGGGCGAGTACCCCGCTGCGAGGAGCCGATCGTAGAGGCTGGGATGGCTGCCGCCGCGCATGACCGCTGGGGTCAGGTTGAGCTCCGCGAGCTTCGAGAGAGCGCGGGCATAGGCAGGGGAGTCGCCCTGGTGGGCGTGGGCAAAGCCGTCGGCTCGCTGCTCGAGCTTGCGCAGGGCCCGGGGCACCAGGAAGAGCACCAGCAGGAGCGGCAGGTAGATCAGCAGCATGCCCGGGGTGCCCAGCGCCGCCGCCGCCGGCCTCACGAGCCCCAGCGGGAAGTAGGCCAGGGCGTACAGGAGGCGCACCCACTTCACGCGGCCGGGCTCGGCCAGGTGTCCCAGCTCGTGGAGGGCGATGCCCTCGACCTCGTCGTCGTCGAGGTTCTCGAGGGCCGGGGTCGTGAAGGCCAGTGCACCACCGAGCGGAAAGGCCACGGCGTTCGCCATCGCGACGTCCACCTCGTAGACGACGGAGGGTCGGACACGGACGCGCGCGGCCGCCGCGTCGACCAGCTCCCGCAGGCGCGGCCCGGCCTCCCGCGCCACACCGAGCCAGCGCGCCAGCCGCAGACTTCCACCCCGCGCCAGCGACGCAAAGCCCAGGACGCCCAGCAGCAGGCCCGCGGCGGCCCCGGCGCTCGGCTCCGGACCGATGGTGGCGATCATCAGGACGATCACGAGGGGGAGGGTCCAGAAGACGATCAGCCAGGCACCGAGGCTGCGCGCCCCGCTGAAGAGCCGGACGGGTCGGCCGGTGGCCCGGGTCAGTGGGCCGCGGCAGCCCCAGGCCCCGCCCAGCAGTGCGGCGACGAACACCGCGACGGCCAGGACCCAGGCCGGAAGCCAGCTGAGCGGTCCGGCCTGCATGCTCGCCACCGACGCGAAGGCGCCGGCGGCGCAGCCCGAGCCGAAGCCCGCGAAGAGCCGGGCCGGATGCGCGCGCCGGGCGCGCTCCGTCCAGTGGCAGCCGGGGCCCGGGTCGCGGGGCAGCACCCCGGCGATCGCGAGGCGCATGGCGAGGGCGGTGGAGAGAAAGGCCGAGCCGATCCACACCAGGGGCTGGACCCCACCCAGCCAGAGCGGCAGCAGCTCGCGGAGCGCTCCGAAATCCCCCACGGCCGACCGATCGTCCTCCCTACTCCGTCAGCTGAGCGAGCTTATCGTCGCGAGCGAGAGGCAGCTCTCGCGCGAAGGGCGCCGGCGGGGGGGCCGCCCCCGCGTGGCTGCGCTGCCGGCGCCCTGATGCGGGATTCCATCGGGTGGAGGCCCCCTCGCCCGCGGGAGGTCGCCGGCGCGAGACTTCCGTTACAGTGAGCGGCCTCAGGAAGCCAGGACCCTCCGGGTGCGCGTCGGGAGGCCGGCCCCGGGCCGGAGGCGCTCGACACGAGGGCGCTCGCGACGGAAGCGCTCGCGACGGAAGGGTTCGAGAAGACGGGATGGTGGAGTGAGCGAGTACACGGTCGATCCGAAAGATGCGAGCAAGGAGTTCCCCAAGGTCCCCATCGCGTGGTCCTGGAACCTGCGGCCGCTCCTGGCCGAGGCCAGCGACGTGGACGGGGTCGGCGGCGAGGAGGTGCGGGCGGCGGCGCGCGAGCGCTGGCTCAAGCAGGGGACGGGCACGCTCGCCCATCCGCTGACCGGGCACAACCTCGTCCTCCAGTACGCGCGGAACACCGAGCCCGTCATGACCACCCTCTGCGGTCCCGGCGGCTACGAGACGTGGCAGCACGGCGAGCCGGGCACCGAGGGCCGCGGACGCGGGCTCTACATGGGCACCGAGATCGTCTTCCACGGCCCGATGCCGGGCACCGGCTTCGGCGAGATCCGCCACCACCTCGACGGCATCTACGGCGTCAAGGGCAGCGCCTTCGTCCGCCACGTGGGGGAGCTGTGGAGCGAGGACGGCGCGACGCACTACCAGGACGTGCAGATCATGAGTCGGGTGGCGGGCATGGCGCCCGACGGGCTCGAACGACCGCCGAAGAACCCCGTCCAGATCCCCGAGCGCGATCCCGACTCGGTTCTCGTGCACCACCTGGCAGGCAAGCGGCTGGTCTTCCGCTGGGCCTGCGCCTCCGAGGATCCGAACCTGCGCCACATCGACGAGTCCGACCCGCGCGCGCACGGCCCCTGCGCGATCAGCATCGTGACCCACGACATCCTGCGCGAGTTCGCGCAGGACGACGTGGCGAAGCTGCGCGGGCTCCGGGTGCCGGCCTTCTTCCGGCCCTTCTACCAAGAGGACGACCTCGAGGTGTGTCTCTGGAAGACCGACGCGGAGACCGTCGTGGCCCGGCTGATCCGGCCCAAGATCGAGGGCCCCGACCGGCACGTCTTCGACCTCGAGGCCCGGATCGCCGGCTAGCGCCCCCGCCCGATCCCGCCTGCGGGGGCGCGGCCCGGCCCGGCCCGCCGGGCCCCGGAATCGTCGCTGGGGCCGATCCAGGTGAAGGGGTCGTGGGCGACCTCCCTCAAGAAGCCCTCCGGATCCCGGAGGTAGCCCCCATAGGGTAGGATCGCAGCGTGGCGCGCACAGGGAGAGCCGGGCCATGGGACTCGTCCTCGTCACCATCCCCGAGGAGCTCGAGAAGAGCTACGCCGGGGACGTGGCCGACGCCGTCGACGTCGTGGACATCACCGACCCCGATCTGCGGAGAACCGAGGCGATGCAGGTCTTCTACTCGGATCGCACGCCCGTCGTCGGCGATCGCAACATGTGCGTGAACGTCTCGGCCATCCAGGTCTTCGCCGAGCACCTTGGGATGCGCAAGCTGCGCTTCCACGGCCACGGCGGACCGGGCTTCCAGGGGGTCGCCTGCGGCCACCTGACGACGACCCTCTCCGGGCTCAGCGACCTGGCGAGGCGGACCCCCGGGGCCATCTCGGTCGAGTCTCTCGAAGGCGACAGCGTCCACGCGAGACAGCTGCGCCGTCTCCGGGGCTGCTTCGAGCCCGGAGGCTGGATCGAGCTGCACGGCTGCAACGCTGGCCGGGGAGAGCGGGGTCGAAAGCTCGTCGATCGGCTGGCCCAGATCGTCGGGGTCCGCGTCTACGCCGGAACCCTCACGCAGTACGCCGGGGGCCACCAGAGCTTCCGCTTCGAGGGTCCGGTCATCTGTGGCCTCCCGCGCTGAGTGCAGGCGTCGGGTCGCGGGCTCTAGGGCAGCTCGACGAAGAGCTCGCCCTCCTCCTCGGTGACGGAGTAGGTGGCGAGCGCCTTCTCGCCTCGCACCATGTTCAGCAGCTGCACGCCGGGGGGAAAGCAGGCCCAGCGCACCACCTCGCCGCTTCGCACGTCGAACTCGGCCCTGTGGAAGGGGCAGCGGATCTTGTGGCCGTCGACGAGCTTGCCGCGGCCCAGCGGCGCGAAGACGTGGGTGCAGCTGCTCTGGGTCGCGTAGAAGCCGTCTTCGAGGTGGAAGAGCAGCAGCGATTCGCTCCCCGCCTTGCAGGCCTTCATGCCGCCCACTTCGAGATCCGTCGTCCGGCCCACTCGGTGACGCGTCATACCCGGAGCTCCTCCTTCGTTGCGAGCCTCGGTGAGGAGCCGGGCGAGAACCCGCGGCCGGTTCGGACGCGGCGACGGCTCCCGGGGAGCCTGCGACGATTCGCCCCACCTCCTGCCTCATCCGCAGCTCTGTCGGGGAAGTCTGCCCCGGATCTCTCGGGAGAGTCTGCCCCGGATGCCGCGCGGCCCGGTGCTTGCCGCGACTCGCGATGCCTGACACGTCGAGTATGTCACGCTTGCCTGCGCAGCGCCTCGCCCTGCGAGGATTCGGCGAGGGCATGGGGCTTGCATCGAAGAGAGCTCGGTGGAGGCGCCGGCTGCGCCCGGAGGGCCGCCGTCACGCGGGGCGCGGCAGGCGACCGCAAGCTCGGGAGGAGAGTCGATGGACTGGAAGAGGATCGCGCCCTGGAACTGGTTTCGCAGGGAGCAGGAGGTCGAAGGCGGAGCCGCTCTGGCGCCCGGCGCGCCGGAGGCCGGGGTGTCCCTGCGGCGGGAGATGGAGCGCGCCTTCGACGACGTGTTCCGCCGCTTCGCCCTGGGCTCGCCGCCGGAGCCGCCCTGGGCCGGCGGAGTCTCCGTGCTGCGTCCCAGCGTCGACATCTCGGAGGGTCGCAAGGCCTACACCGTCGAGGTGGAGGTTCCCGGGGTGGAGGAAGGCGACATCTCGCTGGAGGTCGAGCAGGATACACTTCGCATCCGGGGAGAGAAGAAGCACGAGAGGGAGGAGAGCGACGAGGGATATCACTGCATCGAGCGCTCCTTCGGCGCTTTCGAGCGTCTGCTCTCGCTTCCCGAGGACGCCGATGCCCAGGGCGTCGGGGCGAAGTTCAAGAACGGAGTGCTGAAGATCACCATTCCGAAGCGCCCTGCTCCGGAGCGGGCAGGGCGTAGAATCGAGATTCACCGCGAGTAGGCGGTGGCTCCGGGCGTCGGAGGGAAGCGCCTCACGGGCACGCGGCGCGCCGGACACGGACAAGGGAGGAACCGATGAAGGCATCGGGAGAGGAGGGGGGTATGGCAATCCTGGCTCGAGCCCTGGCGGGCTGCCTGCTGGCGGCGACGCTGGCCGGCTGTGCGACCCACGGCGACGTCGAGTCCCTCGAGGCGCGTGTGGAGGAGCTGGCCCGGAAGATCGAAGCCGTCGAGCGCCGGGCGCAGCAGGCCGAGGAGCGCTCCGAGGCGGCAGTCCAGGCCGCGGAGCGGGCCCGTCGCAGCGCGGAGGAGAGCCGCGAGGCCGCGGCCCGCGCGGCCCAGAAGTCCGAGGCGGTCTTCGACAAGACCCTGGGCAAGTAGGGCTCAGTCTTCCCCGCGCTCGGCGGGGAGCCGGCCGACCGCCACCGGGGCACCGCGCTGCTCGTCGATCGCCTGCCACACGAGAGCCAGGTCGAGGCTCTCCAGGAGTCCGAGCGCGCGCGGCACGGCGAGCGCAGAGGCCAGACGGTCGGGCATGCGGCCGTAGAGGTCGGGATGCGCCTCGAAGTAGAGGCGATCGCCCTCCTGCCCCCACTTGTAGGGCTGGTAGACGATCTGGATCGGGGTGCCTTCCGGGATCCGGTCGAAGAGGCGCTCGACCTCGTCCTCGTAGAGACGCACACAGCCGTGCGTCGTTTCGCGGCCGATGGACCAGCGCAGGTGGGTGCCGTGGATGCCGTAGGAGGTCTTGCCGATGGTCATCCAGCGGCCGCCCAGCGGATTCTCGGGGCCGGGCGGCAGCTTCGCGGGGAGCTCCGGACGCTCGGCGCGGATCGACTCGGGTACGTTCCAGACCGGATCGACGCGCTTGCGCCCGATCCGGAACTCTCCCAGGATCGTCGGATCCTCGGCGTCGCCCACGGCGATGGCGAAGACGCCAGGCGGGCCGCCCGTGCTGAAGTCGAGCAAGCGCATCTCGGGTACGTTGATCGCCAGGCCCTCCTCGCGCACGTCCGGGAGGATGAATCGGGTGGGGAGGGTGACGACGCTGCCCACCTCCGGCACCCACGGGTCGACGCCGGGATTGAGACGCGTCAGTGCCTCGTAGCCGAGGCGGTGCCGGTACGCGATGTCGAGGAGCGTGTCTCCGGGGCTCACCAGCTCGGTGTCGAGGCTGCCGACCAGCGGCCGCAGCCGCGGGGGATCCGCGGCCTCGGCGCCCGAGTGCCACGGCAGCCCGCCCGTGACGACCAGGGCGAAGAGCACGCTGCGGAGCAGCCGCGGCCAGCGGGGCGACATCGGCTGCAGGATATCGGCGGGCGGAGGCGGCTGCGCAGGGCGGACCGTGCAGCGGCTCGTGGGTCTGGCGCTGGGCCTCGCGCTGTCACCGGCCTGCGCGCCCCCGGCCCCGGTCCCAGCGCCGGCCGCGCCGTCTCTCGTCGAGCTCCCGGCTCCTCCCCCCTGCGCGCGCATCGCCACGCTGCGGGTCTACAAGCGCGAGCGGGTGCTCCTGGCGTCGTGTGCGCGGGGAGCCCACCTGGAGATGACGGCCGCCATCGGGCGGGGCGCCCCCGGCCCGAAGCGGGCCCGCGGCGATCTGCGCACGCCCGAGGGCCGCTACCACGTGGCGGGGCCGCCGCGCGCGAGTCGCTTCCACCTCTTCGTCCCCATCGACTACCCCGCCCCGTCCGACGCGGAGGCCGCCCTGGCCGAGGGGAGGCTGTCCGCACGCGACCACGCGCGCATCCTGGAGGCCCACGAGGAGCGCCGCCTCCCACCCCAGGACACGCCCCTGGGCGGCGGCATCGGGCTCCACGGGGAGGGCGCCCGCTGGCGGGGCTCCACTGCCGAGCTGAACTGGACGCTCGGCTGTGTCGCCGTCCGGGACAGCGAGATCGAGCGCCTGGCCGCGCTGCTCGAGATCGGGACCCCGGTCGAGATCCTGCCCTGAGGGCGCTCCGGCGCTGGAGGGCGGGAGCGGGGTGCCGACGTATCCGGCACGCCTGCTCCGGATTCTGCACACTCCCGGCCACCCCTCTGTCGGGCGAGACGGACCGAGACGGACCGTGCATCCCATCCTGCTGAAGATCTGCCCGCGCTGTCGCAGCGAGTATCGGCTCGAGGCGAGCATCTGCTCGGACTGCGGCTCCGCGCTGCTCGAGCTGCAGCCCTTCCCGGAGAGCGACGCGCTGCCGCCGGCCGCCGAGCTGGTTTGCATCCGGCGCGGGGGGCCGGGCTTCCTGCGCGGGGTGGCCCGGGCGCTACAGGGCGCCGGTCTCTCCTGCCGCATCGACACCTGGCCGCCGGGCGAGCCGATTCGCGGCGCGCGGCTGCCCTTCCGGCTGCGCGGCGGCCACGATCCCTACGAGCTGGGCCTCTACGTGCGCGAGGAGGACGCCGACGAGGCCCGCCAGCTCGAGGTGGAGCACCTGGCCAGGATCCTGCCCGACGTCCCCAGCCCGCCGCCCCTCGACGTCACCAGCGCCGAGTGCCCCGCCTGCGGCGCGGGCCTCTTCGGGAGCGGCGAGCGCTGCGTCTCCTGCGGCCTGGCCTTCCCCTGCGAACTCCACGTGTGCCCCGAGTGCCGGGCGCAGGTCGAGCCGGAGGCGGCACGCTGCTCGGCCTGCGGCATCCGCTACGGCTAGCGCGCACGACTGCGCCCGGGCCGGTTCCCGACGGGGGAGGCGGGGGGTAGTCTGTCGCGCAACCGACCGAGGCCGCCCGCCGGCCCGCCGAACCTGGAGAACGCATGACCCCGGATCCGAGCCCCGAGCTGCGCGCCCGCATCGAGAACACCATCCGCTTCCTGGCCGTCGACGCCGTCGAGGCGGCCAACAGCGGCCATCCCGGCGCGCCCATGGGCCTGGCCTGCGCCGCCCTCGAGCTGTGGGACCGGCATCTGCGCTTCGATCCGAGCGACCCGGGCTGGCCGCTGCGCGACCGCTTCGTGCTCTCGAACGGCCACGCCTCGATGCTGCAGTACGCGCTGCTCCACCTCTTCGGCTTCGAGGCCATGACCCTCGAGCAGATCCAGCGCTTCCGGCAGCTCCACTCCATCACCCCGGGCCACCCGGAGTACGGCGACACGCCCGGCATCGAGGTCACCACCGGCCCGCTGGGCCAGGGCTTCGGCCACGCCGTGGGCATGGGGCTGGCCGGGCGCATGACCCGCGCCCGCTACGGCGCGGGCGGCGAGGGCCCCGGCCACCACACGGACTACGCGATCGTGAGCGACGGCGCCCACATGGAGGGCATCTCCCACGAGGCCGCCTCCTTCGCCGGCAGCCACCGCCTCGGCAACCTGGTCTTCCTCTACGACGACAACGAGATCACCATCGATGGGCCCACCTCGCTCACCTTCCACGAGGACGTGCGCAAGCGCTTCGACGCCATGGGCTGGCACGTGAGCCAGGCCGACGGCGGCGACGCCGGCGCCCTGCGCAGCGCCCTGGAGACGGCGCGCGCCGAGATGGACCGGCCCTCGCTGATCGTGGTGCGGACCACCATCGGCCTGGGCAGCCCGAACAAGGGGGGCACCAGCGGCGTGCACGGCTCGCCCCTCGGGGCCGACGAGCGCAGGCTCACCAAGGAGCGGGCGGGCTGGCCCCTCGAGCCCGAGTTCCTGGTGCCCGACGACGTGCGCGACTACCTGAACGCCCGCATCGCCGAAAAGCGCAAGGCCCGCGAGGAGGACGACGCCCGCCTGGCCCGCTGGCGCGAGGCCCACCCCGAGAAGGCCCAGGCCTGGGATGCCGCCCGCGAACGCCGGCTGCCCGAAGACCTGGCCGAGCGGCTCTGCCAGGGCCTGGAGGACAAGAGCGACGCCACCCGCAAGCACGGCGGGGCTGCGCTGAACCGGCTGGTGGAGGCGGCGCCCTACTTCGTGGGGGGCTCGGCCGACCTCGCGGGCTCTGCGGCTCCGGCCATCGTGAAGAGCGCCGGCACCGTGGGGCCCGGTGCGGGCGACGGCGCCGACCCCTTCGCCGGCACCAACCTCCACTTCGGCGTGCGCGAGCACGGCATGGCGGCCATCACCAACGGCATCAACCTCGACGGTACGCTGCGCGGCTACTGCGGCACCTTCCTGATCTTCAGCGACTACATGCGCCCGTCGATCCGGCTGGCCGCGCTGATGGGCGTGCCCACCAGCTTCGTCTTCACCCACGACTCCATCTATCTGGGCGAGGACGGCCCCACCCACCAGCCCGTCGAGCAGCTCGACGCCCTGCGCGCGATTCCGAACCTGACCGTCTTCCGGCCGGCCGACGGCATCGAGACGGCCATGGCCTTCGCCTGGATGGCGAAGCATACGGGCGGCCCCGCGCTGCTGGCGCTCACGCGCCAGGGCCTGCCGGCCCTGGAGCGGCGCGTGCCCTTCGAGCGCGAGGACGTCTGGAAGGGGGCCTACGCCGTCTCGGACCCGGGGCCCGACGCCCGGGTGGTGCTGCTGGGGACGGGCTCCGAGGTTTCGCTGGCCTGCGATGCGGCGCGCCTGCTGGAGGCCCGGGGCCTGCCGGCGCGGGTGGTCTCGATGCCCAGCGTGGAGCTCTTCCTGGAGCAGCCCGAGCGCTACCGCCACGGCCTGCTGCCGCCCGACGGCCCGCCGGTGGTGGCCCTGGAGGTGGGGCGCGGCGAGAGCCTGCGCCGCTTCGCGGGCCATCGCGGCCTGGTCTACGGCATCGACGGCTTCGGCGCTTCGGCCCCCTACGAGACCCTGGCGGAGCACTTCGGCTTCACGCCGGAGCAGGTGGCCGAGCGGGTGGCCGAGCACCTGAGGTCGTTGGAGGGATGAGCCCCTTCACGCTGGTCGCCCTCTGCGCCCTGGGCTGCGTCGCGCTGGGCTGGCTGGTGGTCTCCTTCAGCCGGCCCGGGCCGCGCCGGGCCGTGGTGGAGTGGCTCTCGGCCTGCGCCGGCTACGTGGCCCTGGTGGCCTTCTTCGCGGGCCTCTTCCACGGCGGCCTGCAGGCGGGGAGCTGGCCGCGCATGCTGGGCTTCGGCCTGCTGCTCGGCCTCTTCAGCGCGGGCCTGGTCGTCTGCCTGGTGCAGACGGCCCGCTCGCTGGCCGGCGGCGGCCCCGAGCAGCAAAGCGCCACGAACTAGCGTCCGCCCGAGCGCGTGGACGCAGGGGCCGGCCGCACCGCGTTCTGCGCGCAGCGCCGCCGAGACGCCGGCACGGGCCTTGCTCCGGGGACGGGGCATGGCTCGCCCGCTCGCCGCCCTGCTGCTGCTCTCGCTCGGAGTCTCCACTCCCAGCGCCGCGGCGCGCCTCGCGTGGCAGAGCGAGACCGCGCTGGAGCTGCTCGTGCCGGGGCTGCCCCGGCTGGTCGTCCCCGGCGCGGGCGTTGCGACGGTGAACGGCTCGGGCGGCGGCGCTCACCTCACGCGCGTTCGCCTGGCCGGCGGCAGCGTGGAGACCACCTTCGTCCCGGTCACCGATCCCGACGTCGTCGCGGCGGGGCTGTTGGCCGTCGAGCTGAGCGCGGGAGTCGAGAGCGGCTCCCTGGGCTTCGTCTCGGACAGCTTCGGGGCGGTCGCCCTCCACCCCGCGGTCCTGCCGCTCCGAGGCCAGCTGCGCATCTGCCTGCTCGACCCGGCCTGCCTGGACGGCGGAGCCCTTGCGCTGCCGCTGGCGACGTCGGCGGGCAGCGCAGGCCTCGGCATCGGCGGCCTGCTGACCGTCGGTGGAGCCGGTCCCCTGCGCCTCTCGCTCGTCGCCTCGCCCTGGACGGTGGGCGCGGCGACGGTGGCGTGGACGACGCCCTCCGGGAGTGGCCAGTCCACCGTCGCCAGTGGCTGGCGCCACGGTGCGCTCTCCTTCACGACCTCGACGGCGCTCTCCGGGGGAGCCTTCTCCCTGGTGACCCCTCTTCGGGTCGAGAACAGCCTCGGTGCCACGCTGCCCGGGTTCGCCCGGGTCACCGTTCGCTTCCTGCCTGAGCCCACCTCGGCCTGCCTGCTGGGCGCCGGGGCGGGGCTCCTGCTCCTGCTCTCCCGCCGGTCCCGCCTCGCGAGGTGAAGCGATGAGGCACCGACTCCAGACACTCCCCGGCAGGGCGCTGTGTCTCGGGCTGGCCTGCTGGATGCCGCTGGTCGGCTGCGACCCGTCGAGCGCGCTCTCGGTCTCGGCCGGGGCTCCGGAGTATCAGCAGCTCGGGCAGATCGCCGTGCCCGGAGGGCGGGTCAACGCCGCCGGCGGCAACCTGCAGATCGCGCGCGACGAGATCTCGGTCGACGCCTTGCTCGGTCGCCACGAGATCCGCGCGGTCTACCAGTCGGCGACGGGAGCCTGGCACTGGAGCTTTCAGAGTCGGTGGGATGGCTCCGTCTTCGTCGATCCCGCGGGCTCGCCGTACGCGATGGCCCTGCTCGCCGACGGTGCCGCCGTGCCCGGCAGCGTGTACCGGCGCGTCGACGCCGCACGCGTCGAGACGCGCGGCGGCCGGGTCTACCACTTCGGCGCCGCGGGGCGCCTCGCCCGGGTGGCCTGGCGGGGCCAGGAGTACCCGCAGACCCGCTACGACTGGTCGCCCGACCGGCTGGCGATCTCGAGCTGCTCCCAGGCCGAGGCCTGCCAGCCGATCTTCGACATCGAGCTGGATGCAGAGGGGCGGCCTCTGGCCCTGCTCGAGCTGCGCGGCGGTCGCCGCGTGGAGTGGCACTGGGACGCCCTCGGTCGGCTGGTCGAGGCGCGGGGCCCGCTCCAGGCGGAGCTCGGGCACTCCGGCCACCGCTACGAGTACCTGGCCGGCACCACGCTGCTGAGCGCCCGCATCAGCCCGGACGGCGAGCGCGTCGAGTATCTCTACCAGCCGGGTCGCCGGCTCTCGGAGGTGATCCAGGTCGGGGAGGAGTCCCCGGTGCACCACTTTCGCTACCTGGGTCGAGACGACCAGGGGCTCTACGCGACGCTGCACACCGATCCCACCGGGGCCCTCACTCGCTACCTCTTCGACTCGCGGCGTCGGCTGCGGCGCGTGGAGCGCGAGGCCACTTCCGAGCTGAGTCACGTCGCCTGGGAGGCGCTTCGGCCCGTACGGCTCGAGCTGCCCGACGGGTCGGCCTACGAGTACGGCTACCGGGACGACGAGCTCGCCTCGGTCGTCCAGCCCTCGGGCAACCGGATCCTCATCGAGTACGAGGCCGGCGCCGTCAATCCTCGCGATCCCCGCTCCGCGGCGATTCGCCGCGTCGTGGATGCCCTCGGCGTGGTGGTGCTCGAGCGCTACGACGCCCAGGGGCGCCCCGTCGAGAGCGAGAACGGCGAGGGCGAACGCTCCGGTCGTGGCTACGCGCTGGGCAGCATCGTCGATCGGCTGCTCGAGCCCACGGGCCTGGTGCACGAGCTTCCGCGCTTCGGCCTGCACGGGCACTGGACCCGCCGCGAGGGCCCCTCACCCGACGACCGCGCGCTCGATCCGATCGGGAACCTGCGCGTCCCCGGCTCGTTGGCGCGGGGAGGAGGCATCCTGGATCGCCGCTACGACTCCGACCGCCGCCTGTCCGGCCTGAGCCTGGCCGCGACCGCGGAGGGGCGCGTGGTCGAGACGGCGGAGCTGCGGCTGCGGCGACGAGCCGATGGCCGCCTGCTCGCCGTGGAGCGTCCGCTGGGGAACGACCACGAGTGGGACTACGACGCCATCGGACGCCTCGTCGCGCTTCGCGAGCGCAGCCTGGGCCAGTGGCACGAGACCCGCTTCGAGTACGACGCGGCCGGGCGAATGACCGCCCGGGAGCGCCCCAATGGCATGCGGGAGGAGTGGCACTACGGCCCCTACGGCCGCGTCGAGCTGCACCGCGCCCTGCGCCACGGCGTCCTCGAGGCCGAGGCCCGCCAGAGCTGGGAGGCGGGCCGGCTCGCCAGCCGCTTCGACTCGGTCCGCGGCACCCTGGAGCGCTACGCCTACGACCCGGCCGGTCGGCTGGCCCGGGTCGACTTCGGCTACGGCGAGGGCCTGGAGCTCGAGTGGGACGAGCGCTCGCGCCTGGTACGGGAGACCTTCTCGCTGCCGGGCGAGGGGCCGATCGTCACGCTCGACTACGACTACGACCTCGCCGACCGGCGCATCGCCATTCGCGTGGACGGTGTCGCGGAGGTGGAGCACGTCTTCGAGCGGGGGAGGCTGGCTCGGACGCAGACCGGCAACGGCCTGACGCGGGGCCGCGAGTACGATCCGGACCGCGGCCTGCTCGTGGGGCTGCGGACGGTCGACAGCCAGGGCCACGAGGTCGAGCGCACCCGCATCGAGCAGCGCGCGGAGACGGCACCGGCGCGGAGCCAGGTCTCGGTCTGGGTCGACACGCCACTGGCCTCCACCCGCGAGGAGTACTGGCTCGGTCTGGGGAGCAGCCCTGCGCGCCCGGATTCGCGCGTCGGCAAGCAGGTCTTCGGCTGGCGGCAGGGCTCCGGCGAGCTGCGTCGCTTCGACTACGACGTGCTCGGCAATCGCCTCGGGCAGGGCTTCGCCTACGCCAGCGACGGGGGTCGGCTCCTCCGCGCACCACGGCCCGACTCGGGAGCGGCGATCGAGTACGCCTGGGACGATGCCGGCTACGCCACCTCGCGAGATCGGATCCCGATCGAATGGACCGCCACGGGCCGCCTGGCCTCCTACGGCAGCCTCGCCATTCGCTGGGATCTCGCCGGCCGGCCGGTCTCCTGGGAGGAGGGAGGGGTCGAGCGCTCCTTCGCACTCTTCGGCGGACGCGTCCAGAGCGATCCCGCGAGCGGGGGCCTCATCGGCCTCGACCTCGGGGAGCTCTTCGTGGGCTTCGGGGGGGAGCGCCGCTACCGGCATCCCGACCTGCGGGGCAACGTGAGCGGCGTCAGCGACGAGGCCGGCGCCTGGGTCTCCCACTATCACTACGCACCCTACGGTCTCCACGCGGTCTACGGGCCCGAGGACGACGGAGTCTCCTTCGTCGGCCGCACGCGCCTGGGCGAGCTGGCTCTGCTCGGCCAGCGGGTCTACGACGCTGCGGCCGGGCGCTTTCTGTCCCCCGACCCGGTCTTCCAGCTGGTGAACGCCTACGCCTACGCGGGGGGCAATCCGCTGTGGTTCAGCGATCCCGGCGGGGCCGAGTCGGGGCCCTCGGGCATCGAGGTCGCCCTCGACGCCGCCAAGGTCGCCGGGGCCCTGGGCGCGCTGCTGCTCCTCGGGCCCGAGGCCAGCGCCGTCGCGGCGGTCCTCGCCGTGCTCGCCATCACGGTCGCGGCGATCGGCCTGGCGGTCACGCTGTCGGCCTGGTACCGATCTTCGGTGGGGCTTCGGGTCGGTGAGGGAGGCGCAATGTCGGACGCCACCAGCCTGACCGAGCTGCAGCCGGCCCTGGTGCCCGAGTTGAGCTTCTCGGCGCCTCCGCCGGCCGTCTGTGCGCCCACGCGGATCGGAGCCGTTCCCGGGCTCGGCCCCTGGCTCTGGCTCGTGATCCCGCTCCAGCTGGCGGC
This sequence comes from uncultured Spirochaetales bacterium, assembly GCA_964649065.1. GTDB lineage: Bacteria > Myxococcota_A > UBA9160 > UBA9160 > SMWR01 > CAZYOL01. The sequence goes on along the minus strand of CAZYOL010000082.1, from coordinate 1,881 downwards.
CGGGGTCGCGCTGCTGCGAGCGCGGCGGAGGCGCGAGGAATGAAGGAGCGCTTCTTCTCGGACGGCTGGCGCATGCGGGCCCTGTGGATCGGCGCCTTCGGCCTTCCCCTGCTGGCCCTCGACACCGCGCTGCGTCTCGAGGCCACGCGCCAGACGCTGGGTGATCTGGCGCTCCCCAACGCCGTGCTGCTGCTGATCCTCTCCGCCGTCTTCGCGAACGCACTCCTACGTCGACACCGACCCGTGCTCGAGCTGACGGACGAGACCCTTCGCTACGACTCGCCGCTGCGCTGGGGCCGCCCGCGCTGCATTCCGCTGGCCCAGATCCGCAGCGCGCGTCTCATCGGCTCGAGGCTGGCGATCCGATGCGTATCCGGGGCCGGGCTCTCGCTGCCGCTCACGACGCTGCGGCAGGAGACGCGGCAGCGCGCCTGCCAGGCCCTGGCCGAGCGTCTGAAGCGCCGCTGATCCGCGCTCCGGAGGATCTCCCGTGCATCGTCGCCTGGTCGCGGCCGTGGCCGTGGGTCTGTATCTGCTCGGCCTTCACCTCGCTACGAGGGATCCGGCAGAGCGCGAGCTCTGGGCCTACCTGCTGAGCCTGCCGCTGGGCTACGCCCATCTGCTGGGGGCCTTGATGGTCGGGCGGCGACGTCGACCGCACGCGCTCCGGGCCGGGCTCTTTGCGGGCCTCACCCTGCTGCTCCTCTTCGGGATCTACGCTCAGCTCCTGCGCGATCCGCTGCTTCGGCCCTGGGTGCTGGCACCGCTGCTGCTGCTGTCGGCCTGGCACATCGTCGAGAACGATCTGGCGCTGGCCCGTCGGAGGGCCGGGGAGCCTCTCGGCTTCGCGCACCGTCCCGGCGAGCTCGCAGCGATCGCGTTGCTGACGTCGATGCTCGCCGTCGCGGGGCTGGCGACGCCCGACGGTCGTGAGTGGTCGCTGTGGTGGGCGGGGCGGGCTCTCCCGGCCCTGGGTCCCCTGGGCTTCGCCGATCTGGCCGGCGCCGTGCTCCTCTATCACGCCTTCACCTGGCTGCACGCGAGCGTCGAGCGGGCCCGGTCGCAGCGCGGACGCGCGCGTCGCCAGCGCCTGGCGAGCCTGCTCTCGCTCCACGCGGGCTGCCTGGCGGCGAACGCACTGCTCTACGCCTGCGCCGATGCCCTCCATGCCGTGGTGGCCTCCCCGGCGGTCTATCTCTTCCTCTCCGCCGCCCACGCCGTCCAGACCGCTGCGGCGCGGCTGGGCTCTCGCTCCGCGTCGACGCCTCCGCGCCCCTCGCCGCGCTCGGTTCCGCGAGCGCGTCAGCGGTAGTCGTGGGAGGCGGGCACGGCGCGCTTGGGCACGAGAGGGGTCAGCCGGGCGACGCGCACGTGGATCACCCCGTCCACGTTCTGGACCGGCCCCTCGATCTCCAGGATGCCCGAGGTGTGGAGGGGCACCCGGAAGCGCGCGAACTGGCGCGGCGTGAGAATGGCGTTGGCGGTGCCCGTCTCGTCCTCCAGGGTGAGGAAGCAGAAGCCCTTGGCGGTGCCCGGCCGCTGGCGCACGATCACGTGGCCGGCGGTGCGCACGCGCCGGCCGCTGGGCACCTCGCGCAGCTCGGCGGCCGTGAGCACGCCCCGGGCCCGCAGCTCCGGCCGCAGGTGGGTGAGGATCTGCGGGCCGGTGGTGAGGCCGCTGCGCCGGTAGTCGCTGAGGGTCTCCTCCAGGGGCGTCATCTCGTCGAGCGGTGAGGCCCCGCGGCCCGGCGCCACGCCGGCGAAGAGCGAGCGCGGGTCGCGCTCCACCGCCGCCACCTGCCAGAGCGCCGCCCGGCGCGAGCCGGCGGTCGGGTCGATGCCGGCCAGCGCGCCCAGCTCGGCCAGGGCGTCCAGCTCGTC
>CAZYOL010000081.1:0-17827 GCA_964649065.1 uncultured Spirochaetales bacterium | reverse complement strand
GACTCCAGGGAGATCGAGCCGTAGGACATCGCGCCGGTGCAGAAGCGCTTGACGATCTCCGAGGCCGGCTCGACCTCCTCGAGGGGCACGGGCTGCTCGGCCCACTTGAAGCGCAGCAGGCCCCGCAGCGTGCAGAGGCGCTCGGCCTCGTCGTTGGCGGCGGCCGAGAACTCGGTGAAGGTGGCGTAGCTGTCCTGGCGCACGGCGTGCTGCAGCCTGGCCACCGAATCCGGGTTGAAGCTGTGGCGCTCGCCGCGGCGGCGCCACTGGTAGAGGCCGCCCGGGTCGAGCTCCGGATAGGCGAAGGCCTCGCCCGGGAAGGCCCGCTGGTGCCTCAGGGCGGTCTCCTCGGCGATCACGTCGTAGCCCACCCCGGAGACTCGCGAGGCGGTCCCGGCGAAGCAGCGCTCGACCAGGTCCTGGTCCAGGCCGACGGCCTCGAAGATCTGGGCCCCCCGGTAGCTCTGGAGGGTCGAGATCCCCATCTTGGCCATGGTCTTGAGGATTCCCTTGTCGCTGGCCTTCAGGTAGTTCTGGACGCCGGCGGCCAGGCCCAGCTCGCTCGGAACGAAGGTGCCCTCCTCGACGAGCTCCGCGATCGTCTCGAAGGCGAGGTAGGGATTGATGGCTCCGGCGCCATAGCCGAGCAGCTCCACGAAGTGCGCGACGTCACGCGCCTCTCCCGTCTCGCAGACGATGCCGCACTGGGTGCGGAGCCCCTCGCGCACCAGGTGATGGTGCACGGCTCCGGTGGCCAGCAGCATCGGAATGGGCGCCAGATCCGGCCCGACGCCGCGGTCCGAGAGGATCAGCAGGTTCACGCCCTCGCGTACCGCCCGCTCGGCCTCCTCGCAGATCCGGTCCAGGGCCGACACCAGGGCCGCCCCGCGATCGGCCACCTTGAAGAGGACCTCGAGCGTGCGGGACTGGAAGCCCGGCATGGCGATCTGGCGGATGCGCTCGAGCTCGTCGTTGGTCAGGATCGGACGGTTGCAGCGGAGCATCCGCGCGTGCTCGGGCGTCTCTTCGAGCAGGTTCTTCTCTGCTCCCAGCGTCGAGTAGAGGGACATCACCGTGCCCTCGTTGATCGAGTCCATCGCGGGATTGGTGACCTGCGCGAAGAGCTGCTTGAAGTAGTGGTAGAGCATGCGCGGCCGGTCGGAGAGACAGGCCAGGGCCGCGTCCTCGCCCATCGAGCCGATGGCCCACTTGCCGTTGGCCACCATCGGCGCGATCAGGAACTTGAGGTCCTCGCTGGTGTAGCCGAAGACCTGCTGGAGCCGGAAGCGCAGCTCGGGATTGCCGTGGGCCTCCGGCACCTGGGCCCGGGGAAGGTCTTCCAGCAGGATGCGCCCCTGATCCACCCACTGGCGGTAGGGCCGGCGCCGGATGTAGCGCTCCTTGATCTCCGCATCGTCGATGATGCGGCCCTGCTCCAGATCCACGCAGAAGATCTTGCCGGGGTGCAGACGCTCCTTGATGAGCACGTTCTCCGGGTCGACGTCCACGACCCCGACCTCCGAGGCCATCACCACGAAGCCGTCCTTGGTGACCACGTAGCGCGAAGGGCGCAGACCGTTGCGGTCCAGGACGGCGCCGATCACCCGGCCGTCGCTGAAGCCGATCGAGGCGGGTCCGTCCCAGGGCTCGAGCAGGAAGGAGTGGTACTCGTAGTAGGCGCGCAGCTCCGGGGGCATCTGGGCGTGGTTCTCCCAGGCCTCGGGAATCATCATCAGGATGGCCTCGGGGAGCTCGCGACCGGTCAGGCAGAGGAACTCGAGCATGTTGTCGAACTGGGCGGAGTCGCTCGCGTCGGCGCGCATGATCGGATAGAGCTTCTTGAGGTCGTTCCCGAAGAGCTCGGAGCGCAGCGTTCCCTCGCGGGCTCGCTTGGCGTTGCGGTTGCCCTTCAGGGTGTTGATCTCGCCGTTGTGCGCCATGTAGCGGAAGGGCTGGGAGAGATCCCAGGCGCCCAGCGTGTTGGTGCTGTAGCGCGAGTGCACCAGGGCCAGGGCCGACTCGACCGAGGGATTCGAGAGGTCGGCATAGAAGGGCAGCACCTGGCTGCCCATCAGGAGGCCCGTGTAGAGGAAGGTGCGGCTCGACAGGCTCGGCACGTAGAAGAAGGAGCGCCGCGGCACCGCCGATCGCTCGACCTGACGCCGGATCACGTAGAGCTTGCGCTCGAACTCGTCCTGAGAGAGGCCCTCGGAGGCGCCGATGAAGATCTGGCGGATGACCGGCATACGAGCCCGGGCATCGCGGCCGATCGCGCCCTCGTTCACCGGGACGCGACGCCAGCCCAGGACCTGCTGACCCTGGGCGCGCACGGCGCTCTCGAAGGCCTTCTCCTGCCAGTCGCGCTCGCGCGGATCCTGCGAGACGAAGGCCATGCCGGATGCGTAGGCGCCCTCCGGAGGCAGCTCGAAGGAGAGCTTCTCGGCCTCCTCGCGCAGGAAGCGGTCGGGCAGCTGGATCAGCACGCCGGCGCCGTCGCCGGTCTCCGGGTCGCAGCCGCAGGCCCCCCGATGCTCCAGGTTCACCAGGGCCTGCAGGCCGCGGTGGATCAGGCGATGGGACTTCTCGCCGCGGATGTTGGCGACGAAGCCGACTCCGCAGGCGTCGTGCTCGTGGGCGGGATCGTAGAGGCCCTGCCTCGGGATCATGCTCGTGCCTCCCCTTCTCGTGCCGTGCGGCGCGAGCGCCCCCCCGAGCGACGCGGGGCTCTGGGCGGGGCCTCCTCCTCGAGCCCCAGGGCAATCCGCATGCGCTCGATCGAGGTCGACAGCACGACCATGGTTTCGGTGCGAGAGACCCCGGGCAGCGCGCGCACGCGCTCGATGAGGTCCTCCAGAGACTCGGTGTTGCGCGTCTTCACCTTCACCAGCAGCGTGTGCTGGCCGGTGACGTGATGGCACTCCTGCACCTCGTCGAGCTCCGCGACGCGGGCCTCGAGGTCGCCGATGGCGCGGGGCTGGTCCGAGGCCACGCCGATGAAGGCGGTCACGTCGACTCCCAGGCGCCGCGCGTCGAGCAGCGCCGAGTAGCCGGTGATGACACCCGCCTCCTCGAGCTTGTGGATGCGCTCGACCACCGCCGGGGCCGAGAGCCCGACCTTCTCCCCGATGGCGGCCAGGGGTCGCTTGCAGTTGTCCTGGAGCAGGCTGAGGATCGAGCGGTCGATGGCGTCGCACTCGCCCTGGGGGCGGCTGAATTTCATTAGGCGCGGCCTCTAAAGAGCCGAAGGAATACAACAGAATAGGCCTTTTCGTCAAGCGAATCGAGCCTCAACGCCACACCGGACGCTATTTTGTTCGGCGGGCTGTGCAGGGCACGGCCCGTCGGAGGCCAGCCGCCGACGGGGCGCGGCTAGCCTCCGACGGGCTCCGGGGGCTCCGGGAACAGGGCGCGCAGCCGTTCCGGGTGGTTGGTGAACATCCCGTCGACGCCCAGCGCCGCCAGCCGCCGCATCTCTCCGGGGTCGTCGACCGTGAAGGGGAAGACCCGCATGCCCTCGGCCCGTGCGGCCCGCACCAGCTCGCGCGTCACCATACCCGCCCACGGGTTGACGGCCCCGGCGCCGACGGCCAACGCCCGTCGCACGAAGTCCCCGGGGCGCCGCGGCGAGAGCAGGAGAGCCAGCTTCGCCTCGCTGGACAGGGAGCGCAGCGTGGTCAGCACGCCGTCGTCGAAGCACGAGAAGACGACGCGCCCGACCAGGTCGCGGGCCCGCAGCCGCTCCAGGATTTCGGCCTCGAAGCCCGGGTAGGGTCCGGCGGGCCCGAGCTTGATCTCGAGGTTGAAGGGGATGCGCGCCGCGAAGCGATCCAGCACCTCCTCCAGCGTGGGCACGCGACAGCCCTCGCCGGCGTCGAGGGAGCGGATCTCGCGGAGCGTGGCCTCCCCGACGGGCCCGGCGCCGCCGAGACCGGCCAGGTCCGCATCGTGGGTGACGACGCCGGCGCCGTCGCGGCTGCGGTGGAGGTCGATCTCGATCATGTCGGCGCCCAGCTCGATGGCCCGCTCGAAGGCCGGCAGGGTGTTCTCGGGCCGCTGGCCCGAGGCGCCCCGGTGGGCGATCACGATCACGCCGGGGGCTCGGCCTCTTCCCAGTGGCGGGCGCGCTCGACGGCGCGCTTCCAGCCCGCGTAGAGGCTCTCGCGGCGCTGCTCGTCGAGGGCCGGCTCGAAGAGGGTCACGCCTCCGCCGCTCGGCAGCGCCGCCGGCTCGCTCCAGAAGCCGACGCCCAGACCGGCGAGCGCGGCGGCCCCGAAGGCGGTCGCCTCCAGCTGCGCGGGTCGCTCCACCGGAGCCCCGAGCACGTCGGCCTGGAACTGCACGAGGAAGTCGTTCTGGGCCGCTCCGCCGTCGACGCGCAGCGTGCTGAGCCCGAGGCCCGAGTCGGCGCTCACGCACTCCACGACGTCGCGGGTCTGATAGGCGATCGACTCCAGCGTGGCGCGGATCAGGTGCTCGCGGGTGGTGCCGCGCGTGATGCCCACGATCGCCCCACGCGCCTGCTCGTCCCAGTAGGGAGCCCCGAGACCGACGAAGGCGGGCACCAGATAGACGCCGCCGGTGTCCGGGACGGCGCGGGCCGCGGCCTCGGTCTCCGGCGCCGACTCGATCAACCGCAGTCCGTCGCGCAGCCACTGAACGGCGGCTCCGGTGACGAAGATGCTGCCCTCCAGGGCGTAGTCGACGCGCCCGGCCAGCCCCCAGGCGATGGTGGTGAGCAGCCCGGTGTCCGAGGAGGGGGCCTCCCCCCCGGTGTTCATGAGCAGGAAGCTCCCGGTGCCGTAGGTGTTCTTGGCTCGACCGGGCTCGCTGCAGCGCTGGCCGAAGAGGGCGGCCTGCTGGTCGCCGGCCACGCCGGCGATCGGGACCTCGGCACCCAGCCACTGCGGATCCGCCATGCCGAAGATCCCGCTCGAGTCGCAGAGCTCGGGGAGCATGGCTCGCGGGATGCGCAGCGCCTCGAGCAGCGTGTCGTCCCAATCGAGGCGGTGGATGTCGAAAAGCAGGGTACGCGACGCGTTGGAGTACTCGGTGGCGTGAACGCGTCCCGCCGTCAGCCGATGGAGCAACCAGCTGTCGACGGTTCCGAAGGCCAGCTCGCCCCGCTCGGCCCGCTGCTGGGCACCGGGGACCGCGTCGAGGATGAAGCGGAGCTTGGTGCCCGAGAAGTAGGCGTCGATGCGCAGCCCCGTGCGGGCGCGAACCTCCGGCTCCAGGCCGCGCGCCCGCAGCTCGCGACAGATCGGGACGGTCTGGCGCGACTGCCAGACGATCGCCGGGTGGATCGGCTGGCCGGTCGCGCGGTCCCAGACCATGGCTGTCTCCCGCTGGTTGGTGATGCCGATGGCCACCAGGTCGGAGGCCGAGGCGCCGGCCCGGGCCATGGCCCCCCGCGCCGCCCGCAGCTGACTCTCCCAGATCTCCTGGGGGTCGTGGTGGACCCAGCCGGGCTGCGGGAAGTGCTGGGGGAACTCGTGCTGATCGGCGCCCGCCACGGCGCCGGCGGCGTCGAAGAGCAGGGCCCGCGAGGAGGTCGTGCCCTGGTCGAGGGCCAGGACGAAGCGGCTCATGTCCCGAAGAGGGCCTCGACGAACTCCTCGGCGGAGAAGTCGCGGAGGTCGTCGATCGACTCGCCCACGCCCACGAAGCGAATCGGCAGGCCGAACTCCTGGGCGAGGCCGACGATCACCCCGCCCTTGGCGGTTCCGTCGAGCTTGGTGAGGACGAGCCCCGTCACGCCGGCGACCTCGGTGAAGAGCCGGGCCTGGGAGATGGCGTTCTGACCCGTGTTGGCGTCCAGCACCAGCAGCGTCTCGTGCGGGGCGCCCGCGCACTCGCGCCCGACCACGCGCACCAGCTTGCCGAGCTCCTCCATCAGCGGGCGCTTGGTCTGCAGGCGACCCGCGGTGTCGATGATCGCCACGTCGGCGCCGCGGGCCACCGCGGCCTTCACGGTGTCGAAGGCCACGGCGGTCGGATCTCCGCCCGCCTTGCCGGCGATCACCGTGCAGCCCACGCGCTTGCCCCAGGTCTCGAGCTGCTCGATCGCGGCGGCGCGGAAGGTGTCCCCGGCGCCCAGAATGACCTTCCTGCCGTCGCGCTGATACCGCGCCGCCAGCTTTCCGATGGTGGTGGTCTTCCCGGAGCCGTTCACGCCCAGCACCACGATCACGTGCGGCTTGGCGTCGAGAGTCGGCCCCGACTCGCCCTGGGCCTTGCTGAGCCGTTCTAGAACCGCGTCTCGGAGCACCCCGCGGACGGCGTGCGCCTCGCGGCCCCGAGCCCGACTGCGGACCTCCTGGAGCAGTGCATCCGCCGTCTGGACGCCCAGATCGGCGCCCAGCAGCACGACCTCCAGCTCCTCGAGGAGATCTTCGTCGACCGGCGCGCTGCCGAGCTGAGTGCCGTGCCGCCCGACCTGCGCCTGTCGCGTCTGGCGCAGCCGGTCTCCGAGCCGAAACGGCGGCGGCGGCGGCGCGGGCTCCGGCTCGGAAAGGACCGCGGGCTCGGGGCCGGGCTCCGGGACCGCCGCGGGCTCCGGCGCGGCGACGACTGCGGGCTCCGGCTCGGGGGCCACCTCGGGCTCCGGCGCGGCGCCCGGAGCGGGTACGGCGGCCGGAGCCACCCCGACCTCGGGCGGCGCCGGCAGGGGCTGCGGCTCGGCCGCCGGCTGGGGCGGCGCCGCCGCCTCGGCGGGCGGAAGCGTCTGCGGCGCCTCGGACGGAGGGCGCTCGACCGCGCGGCGGCCCCAGCCGAGCCCCTCGACGAGGGCGACGAGCAGCAGCGGCACCGCGAAGACGACGAGCAGCGCGGCCCACGGGGTGGTGGCGATCCAGGTCTCCAGCGCGTTCACGAGGGGCAGATCCATGAGGGCGGTGAGCATACCCCAGCCTCCCTTTGCGACGGCCCCGAGAGCGCCGAGACTCCGGCCATGGACAGGCCCTACGAGAGCTGGCGCGTGGCGCTGCTGGGCGTGCTGGCCCTGCTGATGCTGGCCCCCGTCACCCTGCCCGTCCCGGTGCTGCGCGCCTTCGTCCAGGAGCGCTTCGGGGTCTCGGAGACGCTCACCTCGCTCTTCATGTCGATCAACATGGTGGGCGCGGTGATCGCGGCCCCCCTGGCGGGTGGAGTGGCGGACCGCCTCGGCCGCCGCACGCCGCTGGTGGTGGCCGCGCTGCTCGCGGATGCCCTGCTGCTCTGGCTGCTGACCTTGCCGGCTCCCTTCCCGCTCTTCCTCGGACTGCGCTTCCTCGAGGGCTGTGCCCACATCGTCGCCCTGTCGCTGCTGCTCGGCGTGGCCGCGACCTGCCGGCCGGCCGAGCAGCGCGGACGCGTCATGGGGCTGACCGGCGGGGGGCTGACGCTGGGAGTGGCGACCGGGGCGCTGCTCGGCGGGCTGCTCGGCCGGGGGGACCCCCTGGCGGCGATCCGCCTCGGTTCCGGACTGCTGCTCTTCGCCGCCGGGCTGGCCGCCCTCGGGCTGCGCGACCCCGAGGAGCGCTCCCAGCGACCCGGCTGGAGGGAGATCCGCTCGGCCATACGGGCGAATCGCCTGCTGCTGGCGCCCCTGGCCTTCGCCTTCACCGACCGCTTCACGGTGGGCTTCTACACCACGACCTTCTCCCTGTACCTGAGTGGCATCCACGGCCTGCCGGCGCCGCGCATCGGCGTGCTGATCTTCTGCTTCATGACGCTCTTCGCGCTCTGCTCCTACCCCTGCGGTCGGCTCTCGGAACGGGGCTCGCGAACCCTGCTGCTCTGCGCGGGCAGTGCGATCTACGGCGTCGGGACCGGCCTGGTGCCGTGGTGGCCCGTGGACTCGCTGCTGCCATTGATGCTGGCCCTGGGCGTGGCCTCGGCGGTGATGTTCGTTCCCTCGCTGCTCGTGACCACCGACGCGGCGCCGGCGACGGTGCGCAGCACGGCGCTGGGCGCCTTCAACGCCGCGGGCTCCCTGGGCTTCATCGTCGGCCCGGTCACCGGCGGGCTGGTGAGCGAGTGGGTGGCGACCAGCTCGGGCTGGGAGGCCGGCTACCGCGCGGCCTTCGCGGTCGCGGGAGCCTCCCAGATCGCCTGCGTGGCCCTGGCCCTGCCCTTCCTGCGCCGGCTGGTCGCCACGGGGCGCACCAGCTGAGGGCTAGTCGCGGCGCGCCGGGCGGCGGATCGTGAAGTCGTAGAGATCCCGGGCGTGGACGTACATGAAGAAGGAGGCCATGGCGTCCTGCTCGCGTCCCGAGGTGTTGTCGTAATAGCTGACCAGCTCGTACTCGTGGCCCCGGAAGAGCGGCAGGCCCTCCTCGCTGGAGTAGTCGTCCACGTGGGCCAGTCCGATGCGGCCCTCGGTCTGGCGGGCCCCGAGCCGCACCACGGTCTCGCCGGCGCTCCGGTCGCGCAGCTCGAGGGCCTTCGCGAAGGGGTGGAGGTGCGCTGCGATGTAGTGCACGCGGGTATCGTAGGGCAGTCGGAACTGGGTGGTGACGCGGGTGTGGTTCTCCTCGACGCCCGGGGGAAGCACCCAGAAGGAGGTGAAGCGACGGCCCGTACCGTCGCTGTGGATCATGCCGTCCCCGGCGTCGGTCCCCACCGAGCAGCCCGGTCCGTGCAGCTCCGGGTCCACGTCCGTGGAGGCCAGCCCGAAGTGGCCATCCTCGCCTCCCAGCAGCTTGTAGGAGTTGGCCGACACGGCGGCCAGGGGCTCCAGGGGCTCCTCGAGGTCGCGATCCCGGACGAAGTCGATGGCGATGCGCTGGCGCACGTCGAAGCTGGCGTTCTCGTGGCTGTGGTTCAGCACCTGAGCCGTGAGGTCGAGCGGGAAGTCCGACATCATGGGGATGCCGAAGCCGGCGGGGAGCTCCACCTCGAGCTGGCCTTGCGACAGCGTGAAGAGGCGCCCGGCCGACAGCGAGAGGCCGGTGGGAAAGCGGCGCACGTAGCTGCGATGATCCATGTCCAGGTTGCTGTGGCACATGAACTCGGGCGAGAGCTCGGCGTCGCCATCGGGCTCGGTCATGGTGGCGCGATAGCCCACCAGCCACAGCACCTCGGGCTCGCCGTCGAGCAGGCGGAACTCGTGCGTGCTGCGGGGTCCGCGCATCGAGGTGTAGATGCGGTCGATGGTGTAGACCCGGCTCAGCACCACGCGTCGGTAGACCGGGACGCCGTCGCGCTCGGCCACGATCTCGGCGGGCCGCAGCACCACGTCGCGCTGGATCTCCGAGAAGGGAAAGGCCTCCTCGGAGGCGCGAGCGGAGAGCCCGACGAGGACCCCTACCGCCAGCAGCCAGCAGCCGATCCCGCGCATGCGCGCAGGATACCACGGGAGCCAGCCCCCTCCGGGGGGCGGCCTAGTGCAGCTCGACCGCGACCAGCTTGCTCACGCCCTTGCGCTCCATGGTGACCCCGTAGAGCACGTCGGCGACCTCGATGGTCCGCTTGTTGTGGGTGATCAGCACGAACTGGGAGTCGTCGGCCAGCTCGCGCACGATCTCGTTGAAGCGGCCGACGTTGGCGTCGTCGAGCGCGGCGTCCACCTCGTCGAGGAGGAAGAAGGGCGAGGGGCGCACCTGGAAGACGGCCACCAGCAGCGCGATGGCCGTGAGCGTCTTCTCCCCGCCCGAGAGCAGGTTCACGTTCTGCAGGCGCTTGCCGGGCGGCTGGGCCAGGATGTCGATTCCCGCCTCGAGCACGTCTTCGGACTCGGTCAGCGAGAGGCTGGCCTTGCCGCCTCGGAAGAGCCTGGGGAAGTTCTCGGCGAAGCGCTTAGCCACCTCCTCGAAGGTCTCGCGGAAGCGCTTGCGGCTGGTGCGGTTGATGCGGGCGATCGCGTCGCGCAGCGATTCCAGGGTGCTGTCGAGATCGGCCTTCTGCTCAGACAGGAAGCGCTGTCGCTCCTTGAGCTCCTCGTGCTCCTCGATGGCGCCGAGATTCACCTCGCCCAGGCCCTCGAGCTTGCGGCGGGCCTCCGTCGCGTGACGCAGCCGCTCCTCGCGCGGCAGCCCCGCCAGCTCGGCGTTGGCCCGCGCCTCGCGGATGGCGTCGTGCGCGGGGAGCTCGCCCTCCGCCTCGGCCGTCGCCCCGGCCTCCTCCGCGGACGCCTCCTCGGCCGGGGGAGCCGGCAGGGCCTCCGCCTCGGGACTCGGCGGCGCCCAGGTCGCCAGCTCCACCTGCCACTTCTCCCGCATCTGCTCGTCGAGGTGGCCGAGCTTCATCTCGTTCTCGCGCAGGGAGAGCTCCGAGCGCGCCAGCGCCTCGCGCCGGTCGGAGAGCTCGCCCCGCTGGCCGCGCAGGGCCTCCTCGAGATCGGAGGTCTCTGCGTGGACCCGCTCGTAGGCGTCGCGCTTCTCCTCGTGGCTGGCGCGGGCGGCCTCCTCCTCCCGGAGCGCCCCCTGCAGCTCGCTCTCCGCCTCGCCGATGTCCGCGGCCAGCGCCTGGCGCCGCTGCTCCGCCGCCTCGATCTCCTGCTCGCGCCGGGCGCGCCAGGCGCGCGTCTCCTCGAGGGAGGCCCGGGCCCGGTCGCGGGCCTCGCGCAGGCCCGCCGCCCGCTCGGCCCTCCCCTCGTGCTGGACCCGAAGCTCCGTGGCCACGGCCTCCAGACGCTTGAGCTCGCGACCGAGCGAGCCGACCCGCAGCACCAGGCCGTCGAGCTCCCGCTGCTGGGCGCCGCGCGCGCGCCGATCCTCGTCCAGGCGAGCGGCCAGCCCCTCTCGCTCGCGCGCGAGCTCCTGCCCCTCCCCGATCAGCTCGGAGCGCTCCGCGGCGCGCCCCTCCTGGACCTGCCCGATCGCCTTCACCCGCTCGCGTGTGCGCTCCAGGTCCTTCTCGTGGTTCGCCACGGCCAACACCGCCGTGTGGTGCCGGTTGCGCAGGTTCTCCAGCTCGTCGCTCGCCCGGGCCAGGGCGCCCTCTGCCTCCTGCAGCCGGGCCTCCTGCGCGCCCACCCGCGCGTCCAGCGAGGCCACCTCGCTCTCCAGCTCGCGGAGCTCGCGGGCCCGGGCCAGCTGGCCGGCCGGCGCGTCGTCGGCGGCGCCCCCGCGGACGACGCCGTCCGGGGCCAGCAAATCGCCCTGCGCCGTGACGAAGGTCGCCGGGATGCGCCCGCGGCGGTAGACGGCCAGCACCTCGGAGAGATCGTTCACGAGGTAGACGTCGGCCAGCAGCCGGCGCGCCAGCTCCTCCGAGCCGGGCCGGGCGCGCACCCGCTCGAGCAGCCTGGCGCCGAGGGGCACGAAGCCGGTCGGCTCGGGCTCACCGGCCGGCAGGGTGACGAAGAGGGCGCGGCCCGCCCGCGCGGCGCGCAGCTCGGCCAACGCCCGCAGCGCCCCCTCGGCGCCCTCGGCCACCAGGGCCTCGGCGCGGTCGGCCAGCACCGCCTCCACCGCGCGCTCGACCTCCTCGTCGACCTCCAGGGCATCGCGCACCATCCCGCGCAGCCCGAGGCGCCGCCGCTGCTCCTCGTCGGCGGCCAGCAGATGGCGGGTGCCGGAGGCGACGTCTTCACCCCGCTCGAGCCACTCGCGCAGGGAGGCCAGCCGCGCGCGGCGCGTCTCGCGCTCCTCGCGGCTGCGCGCCAGCTCACCCGCGGCGGCGCGCTGCGCGGCCTGGGCCCGCTCCTGGGCCTCGAGGGCTCCACGCAGGTCGCCCATCAGGCGCTCCCGCTCGCCCAGCAGGTTGCGCAGGCCCTCCTCCAGATCGTGCTGCTCGCGGTCGACGCGACGGGCCTCGTGGAGGCCCACCTCGATGCCCTCGTCCGCGCTGCGCAGACGGGCCTCGATGGCCTGGCTGCGGTCGTCGAGGGCGGCCAGGCGATCCTCGCCGCGGGCAATCCGGGTCAGCAGCTCGACGAGGGCAGCGTTGCCCGTCTCGCGATCCCGCTCGGTGTCGGCCAGGCGCTCGCGGGCCAGGGCGGCCTGCCGCTCGGCGTCGCCCAGGGCGTCGCGCTCCTGGGCCACGGCTCCCTCGACCAGATTCAGCTCGGACTCCAGCTCGGCCAGCTCGCCGCTGCGCTGACCGGTCTGCTCCTCCAGGCGCTCCAGCTCGAGACGTCGCGAGGCCACGGTCTCGGCCAGGGTCTCGCGCTCCCGTCGGCCGTAGCCGATGCGCCCCTCCAGCTCCTTGATCCGGCCCCGGAGCCCGAGCAGGCCCTCGGTTCCCTGGGTCAGCAGCCGCTCCTGCTCGGCCAGCTCGAGGCGCTTGGCCTGGATCCCCAGCTCTCGCTCGGCGATGCGCGCCTCGAGCCCGGCGAGCTCGCCCTGCAGATCCTCCAGGCGCTTGCCGGCCGCCTCGAGCCCCGCCGCCAGGTCGCGGCGCTCGTCGAGGGCCAGCGACAGCTCGACGACCCGGAGCCGCTCGCGCAGCCGCTTGTAGTGGGCCGCCTTGCGCGCCTGGCGCTCGATCGAGGAGATCTGCCGGCGGATCTCCCCCAGCACGTCCGAGACGCGCAGCAGGTTCTGCTCGGTCGAGGCGATCTTCGTCTCGGCCTCGCGGCGCCGGGCCTTGTACTTGCCGATGCCCGCGGCCTCCTCGATGAGGGTGCGGCGATCCTCGGGCCTGGCGGAGACGATCTCGGCGATCCGCCCCTGCTCGACGATCGTGTAGCCCTTGGTGCCGACACCGGTGTCCCGGAAGAAGTCGTGGACATCCCGCAGGCGACAGGGCGTCTTGTTGATCAGGTACTCGGACTCGCCGGTGCGGTAGAGGCGCCGGGCGATCTGGATCTCCGCGAAGTCGGCGAAGTCGGGCGGGGCGTCGCCCTCGGCGTTGTCGAAGGTCAACACCACCTCGGCCATGCCGATCGGCGCCCGCCCCTCGGAGCCCGCGAAGATGACGTCGTCCATGCCCTTGCCGCGCAGCCGCCGGGGCGACTGCTCACCCATGGCCCAGCGCATGGCGTCGACCACGTTCGACTTGCCGCAGCCGTTGGGGCCGACCACCGCGGTGATGCCCTTCCGGAAGTCGATCACGGTGCGATCGACGAAGGACTTGAATCCGTTGAGCTCCAGGGACTTGATTCGCAAGGGCACCCTCGAGTCGGACCGGAAGCCGGTCGCGACCGCGCATGTCGACGCGGAGGATGGAGGGGGGGTATCAGGGTTGTACCACCCGTCGGGGGGTGCGGGCAAGCGTCCCGGGCCGATCGAGCGGCCCGGGCGAGCGGGCCGGCCGGCGGCGCCCGGGGCCCGCGGCCCTCCCCTGGGGTCGCTCAGCCGGCGGCGGCCCGGCTGGCGGCCTGGGGCTGGTACTGCAGGCGATAGAGGTGCGCGTAGGCTCCGCCGGCCGCCAGCAGCTCGGCGTGCCCGCCCGACTCGACGATCCGGCCCTTGTGCAGCACGTGGATGGTGTCGACGTCCTGGATGGTCGAGAGGCGGTGGGCGATCACCAGGGCGGTCTTGCCCTCCAGCAGGGTGTGGATGCCCTCCTGGACGAGGGCCTCGGTCTCGACGTCGATCGCGCTGGTCGCCTCGTCCAGGACCAGGATCTCGGCGCCGTGGGCCAGGGCCCGGGCGAAGGAGAGGAGCTGCCGCTGGCCCACGGAGAAGTTGGCGCCGCGCTCCCGCACCGCCGTGTCGTAGCCCTGGGGCAGCGACTCGATGAAGCGATCGATCTGCACGGCGCGGGCCGCGCGACGCACGCTCTCCGCGTCGACCTCCTCGCGCTCGAGCGCGATGTTCTCGGCGACGCTGCCGCTGAACAGGAAGACGTCCTGCAGCACCATCGCGACCCGCCGCCGCAGCTCGCGCTGCGGCAGGTCGCGGATGTCGACGCCGTCGATGCGAATGGCGCCCCGGCGAACGTCGTAGAGCCGCGTCAGCAGCTTGATGACGGTGGTCTTGCCGGCTCCGGTGGCACCCACGAAGGCGACGCGCTCGCCGGGCGTGACGCGGAAGGAGACGTCGCGCAGCACCCAGTCCTCGCCCGCGTAGGCGAACCAGACGTGGTCGAACTCGACGCTGCCCGCCGCGGTGACCGGCGCGCCCCCGGCCCGCGGAACCCGCGTCTCGCGGTCGCGCACCGCCGGCTCGGTGTCCAGCAGCTGGAAGATGCGCTCGCAGCTCGCCATCGAGGACTGCATCACCGAGTACTTGGCCGAGAGGTCGCGCAGGGGCATGAAGAAGCGGCGCAGCCAGTCGATGAAGACGTAGAGCGTGCCCGCCGAGACGCCCGAGACCTGCCAGAGGATGATCGCCAGGGTGAGGTTCTGGGCCAGCTCGACCACCGCGAAGAGGGCCGATTCGTAGCGGATGGACTGGAACCAGGCGTCGCGGTGCTCGGCGTTCATGTCGTCGAAGTCGCGAAAGTTGCGCCCCTCCCGGGTGAAGAGCTGCACCTCCTTCATCCCGGTGACGTTCTCCTGGATGTAGGCGTTGATCCGGGCGATGCGGACGCGAACCCTGCGATAGGCCTCCCGCACCTTGAGGCGGAAGACGCTCGCGACGATCGCCAGCGGCGGGATCACCAGGAAGACCAGCAGGGCCAGCCGGGCGTCGATCAGGAAGAGCAGGGTCGCGATCCCGACCATCTTGATCAGGTCGGTGACCAGGGCCACGATGCCGGCAGAGAACATCTCCGCCACGTTCTCGACGTCGTTGGTGGCGCGGGTCACCAGGCGACCCACCGGGTAGCGGTCGAAGAAGCCCAGGTGCAGGCGCTGGATGTGACGGAAGACGTCGCCGCGCAGGTCCTTCATGGCGGCCTGCCCGGTCCGCGTCATCACGAACTGGTTGAGGAGCTGCAGGGCCGAGCTGGCCAGCGCGGTCGCGGCGAAGAGCAGCGCCAGCCAGGTGAGCGGCGCGAAGCCCTCGGGGGCGTCGAGCCAGCCGGCCACGGGGCCGAGCAGCCCGCCGAGGCCGCCTTCGGGCTCCGCCCGCTCGCCCTCGCCGGCACTCAGGATCACCCGGTCGAGGCCCGTCTTCACGATCCAGGCCGGTGCCAGCTCGGCCGCCAGGATCGGGAAGACCAGCAGGAGGGTCAGCGCGACCTGCCAGCCGTAGGGCGCCACGTAGCGCCAGAGGCGCGCCATCAGGCGCGCGTCGTAGGCCTTGCCGAGGGCCTCCTCCACGTGCATGGCCTCGAGCGCCCGGTCGCGCCGCTGGCGGTCTTCCGACGCCGCGCCGCTCACGCAGCGCCCTCGAGGGCGTCTTCCTCGGCCTGCTCCCGGGCCAGCCGCGCGTAGAGGCCGCCGGCGGCCAGCAGCTCGTCGTGGGCCCCCGACTCCGCCACGCGGCCGGCATCGAGCACCAGGATCTGGTCGGCCCGGCGGACCGCCGAGACGCGCGAGGAGATCACGATCACCGTCCGGCCCTGGAAGACCGAGGCCAGCTCCTGCTGGATGGCGGCCTCGGTCTGGGCGTCGACCGCCGAGAGCGTGTCGTCGAGGATCAGGATGCGCGGGTCCCGCGCCAGGGCGCGCGCCAGCGAGGTGCGCTGGCGCTGGCCTCCGGAGAGCATCACCCCGCGCTCGCCCACGACCGTGTCGTAGCCCTCCGGCAGGTCGGCCACGTCGCTCGCGAGCTGGGCCCGCTGGGCGGCCCGCCGCACCGCCCCGGCCTCGGTACGGGCGAGCCCGAAGGCGATGTTGTCGGCCATCGGCAGCGAGAAGAGGAAGGACTCCTGGGGAACGACGGCGATCTGCGCCCGCAGCGTCTCCAGGGCGTGCTGCCGCACGTCGACGCCGTCGATCAGCACCTGGCCGCGATCGACGTCGTGCAGGCGCGGCAGCAGCTCGGCCACGGTGCTCTTGCCCGAGCCCACGGGGCCGACCACGCCCAGCACGCCGCCCGCCGGAACCCGCAGGCTCACGTCCTGCAGGGCCGGCTCCCGGTCTCCGCCGGGATAGTGGAAGTGGACACCGCGCAGCTCCACCTCGCCGCGCAGCGGCTCGAGGCGCAGGGCGTCCGGGGCGTCCCGGATCGCCGCGGGCGTCGAGAGCAGCTCGTCGATGCGCTGCATGGCCGCCGCGCCGCGCTGCACCAGCGCCACCACCCAGCCCATGATGACCGTCGGGAAGGTGAGCTGGTAGACCAGCATGGCGAAGCGGAAGAAGTCCGCCCCGGCCATCTTGCCCGCGAGGATCTCCTGGCCGCCGATCACGAGCACCAGCCACATGGCGGTGGTCGGCAACAGCATCACGGCCGCCGGCATGGCCGCATTGGCCCAGGCCAGGCCGAGCTGGCGGTGGTAGAGCTCCTCGTTGCTGCGCTCGAAACGCCGCTCGCTGACCGCCTCCATCGCGTAGGCCTTGACGACCGCGATACCCGAGATGGACTCCTGGAGCCGGTTCGAGAGCTCGGAGAGGCCCTCCTGGACCTCGAGGCTCCAGTGGTGGATGGAGCGCCCCAGGGTGCGCGCGATCAGGATGAAGGCCGGATAGGGGAGCAGCACCAGCAGCGCCAGCTTCACGTTGAGCGACAGCATCATCGCGAAGGCGCCCAGGTAGAGGATCGGCGTCTGCACGACGTTCAGCAGCCCCACCCCGAGCAGCAGGCGCAGCGCATTCACGTCGTTCACGCAGCGGCTCATGATGTCGCCGGTTCGCCAGTGGGCGTAGAAGGAGCGGGGCATGCGCTGCAGGTGCGCGAAGAGATCGTTGCGGATCTCGTACTCGATCTCGCGCCCCGCATTGAAGACCAGCGTCCGCGAGAAGTAGCGCACCACCGCCGTCACCAGAGCTACGCCGCCGAGCAGCCCGACGCGGCGACTCAGCTGCGCGCCGCCGAGCGACTGCTCGTAGGCCTCGTAGGCCCAGCCGACCAGCCATGGAATGGCCAGGAAGCCGGCCGTGTAGGCGAGGGTCGAGGCCAGCCAGACCGCGTAGAAGCCCTTGTTCCGGCGGATGTAGGACACCAGCCGCCGCAGCGCGGCGCGGCGCCCGCTGCGGGCCGAGCGGGCCTCCGCGCTCACCCGCGGTACCAGGCGGCCAGGCGCCCGCGGTCCAGGCCCAGCCACCAGCCGGCCGCCGCGGCCCAGTGGCGCAGCATGGTGCGCAGCGCCCCGCCCGACACGTAGCGGCGGGCGGAGGTCACGGCCGGCCGCCCCAGGCAGACCAGGCGTCCCCGCGCGCGCAGGGCCCGCACCAGGTCCAGGTCCTCCATGATCGGGGCCTGGGGCACGCCGCCGATGGCCTCGAGGGCCTCTCGTCGCGCGAACAGGGCCTGGTCGCCGTAGGGGATGCCGAGCAGGGCGCCGCGCAGGCGGGCGCCCCACTCCACGAGGCGCAGCGCCGGGCTGTGCCGATCGAAGGCGAAGCGGAAGCAGCCGCCGACCACGCGCGGGTCGCCCAGCGCCGCGACGACCTCGCCGTCCCAGCCGGGCGGAAGCCGCGTGTCGGCGTGGAGGAAGAGCACCGCGTCGCCGGCGCTCTCGCGCAGACCGAGCTGCTGCTGGCGCGCCCGGCCCCGGGCACCGCTCAGCACGCGGGCCCCGGCCCGGCGCGCGCGCTCGGCGGTGGCGTCCCGGCTGCCGCCGTCCACCACGATCACCTCGACGGGACCCCCTCCGGAGCCATCGACGCGGGCACTCGCCACCGCCGCCGCGATGGCGTCGGCCTCGTCGAGGGCCGGGATCACCACCGAGAGCCGCATCGCGCCAGAGTAGCAACCGACCCGGCGGCCTCGATTGACAGCCATCCGATGGGCGGTATCCATGCGTCGTGAGCGCTCGAAGGGGAGGCAGGGGGGCACCCGGCGCCGGCTCGGCCGACCCGGGCGGGACCGAGTCCAGCGCGCCGAGCTACGCGGCGGCGGGGGTGGATCTCGACTCGGACGAGGGCTTCGTCGACGAGATCCGCGAGCTCGCGCGCGCGCCGCTGCGGCCG
>CAZYOL010000080.1:0-17837 GCA_964649065.1 uncultured Spirochaetales bacterium | reverse complement strand
AGGTCAAAGCCCAGCACGGCCTTGTTCGGGCTGGCGATCGGCAGCACCGGGCTGACGGCGGCCGCGGGCTTTGCCGGCGCGGAACATTAAGGTCGCGTACTGGCGCAGGGCCAGGCAGACGACGACCGCGACGGGCTCCATGCGATCAGTATGCCCCGGACCCGCCCCGGCCGGAAGCTCAGGCCGCCGGCACCGAGTAGCCGTCGGTGACGGGCTCGAGCTTCTCGAAGTGCGGGCCGAGCTGCTCGTGGAGGCCGTCCACGGTCCAGCGCTCGTCACTGGCGAAGACCGCGTCGACCCCGGGGCGCGCGACCACCTTCACCTCCTTGTTCCAGATGATGAAGAGGTAGCCCGAGATGCGCTGGGCGCGCGGCGAGGCCAGGTAGCCCACCAGCGGCGTGGCGTTCTCCGGGGCGAAGGTGTCGAATCCCTCCTCGGGCTTCTTGAAGATGGCGGCCAGCGGGCCGCTCTCGTTCATCCGCGTCCGGGCCCGGGGCATGAAGGCATTGGCCGTGACCCCGTACTTCCACATCAGCTGGGCACAGCCCATGGTCATGGCCACGATGCCGGCCTTCGCGGCGGCGTAGTTGAACTGCGGCGGGTTGCCGAAGAGGAAGGCCTCGGAGGAGGTGTTGACGATCCGGCCGTAGGGCGCCTGCCCCTCGGACTTCGCGGTGTCGCGGAAATAGGCCATGGCGAAGCGCATCGGCGCGAAATGCCCCTTGAGGTGGACGCGGATCACGCTGTCGAAGTCCTCTTCGCTCATGTTCCAGGGCATGGCGTCCCGCAGGAAGCCGGCGTTGTTGACCAGGATGTTGAGCTCGCCCCACTCGCCGATGGCGGTCCGCACCAGACTCTCGGCAGCGCCCCAGTCGGCGACGTCGCCGAAGTGCGGAATGGCCTCGCCCCCGGCCTTGCGGATCTCTTCCACCACGGCCCGCGCGGGCTCCTCGTCGCGCCCGCTGCCGTCGGCCGCGACGCCCAGGTCGTTCACGACGACCCGGGCGCCCTGGCTGGCGAGCTGCAGGGCCTCCAGACGTCCCAGGCCGCGCGCCGCACCGGTGACGACGGCCACCTTCCCCTCGAGATCTGCCATTCCCGATCTCCTACGAGAGCCGCTCGATGATCGTACCCGTGCCCACGGCCGCTCCGCAGCACATGGTCACCAGGGCGAGAGTCCCGTCCCGGCGCTCGAGCTCGTGCAGGGCCGTGACGAGCAGGCGGCTGCCGGTGGCGCCCACCGGGTGACCGAGGGCGATGGCGCCGCCGTTCACGTTCACCTTGTCCATGTCGGGCTCCATCACCTTGGCCCAGGAGAGCACGACCGCCGCGAAGGCCTCGTTGATCTCGACCAGGTCCATGTCGCCCAGCGACATTCCGGTCTTGCGCAGGAGCTCCTGGGTGGCGTCGATGGGCCCGTCCAGCAGGTAGTAGGGATCCGTGCCGACCACCACGTCCTGCACGATGCGGGCGCGCGGGCGCAGGCCGTGCTCGCGGGCCTTCTCGGCGCTGGTCCAGAGGATGGCCGCCGCTCCGTCGGAGATCTGCGAGGAGTTCCCCGCGGTGTGGATGCCGTCCTCGAGCACCGGCCTGAGCTGGGCCAGGCCCTCGGCCGTGCTCTCGCGAATGCCCTGGTCCTGGTCGACCCAACGCGTCTCCCCGGTGAGCGCCCCGCCCTCGCCCGGGATCGGGGCTTCGATGGGCAGGATCTCGCGCTTGAAGCGACCCTCGGCGCGGGCCGCCGCGGCCTTCTGCTGCGAGGCCAGGCCGAAGGCGTCCACGTCCTCGCGCGTGATGCCCCGATTGCGCGCGATGCGCTCGGCGGCCTCGAACTGGCTGGCGCTCTGGTCCCAGGGGTAGCCCTCGGGATGCATGAAGCCCGGACCGTGGATGGCGTTCGCGCCGAGTCCGACGTGGCTCATCACCTCGACGCCGCAGCCGATGCCCACGTCGATGCTGCCGGCCGCCACCAGGGCCCGGACCAGGTGATTGGCCTGCTGGCCGGAGCCGCACTGGGTGTCCACCGTGGTGCCGCCGGTGTGCCAGCCGTCGCCGCGGCTCAGCCAGGCGTGGCGGGCCACGTTGCCGGCCTGCTCGCCCGCCTGGGTGACGCAGCCCCCGATCACCTGCTCCACGTCGCGGGCCGGGATGCCCGCGCGCTCGACGACCCCCTGCTGCAGCCTGGCCAGGAGCTGCGCCGGATGCAGGGCGGAGAGATCTCCCTTCCCCATCTTCCCGCGGGCGATGGGGCTGCGCAGGGCCTCGACGATGACGGCTTCTCTCATGATCTTGCTCCTCCTGGCTGGCTCAGGCGAGCTTTCCGAGCACCATGGCGCTCGTGGGCACGCCGACTCCGGCGGTGACCAGCACGTGGTCGTTCCGCTCGGGCTGATTGACCGAGGTTCCGCGGATCAGGCGAACGCCTTCGTTCACGCCGTTGATGCCGTGGATGTAGGCCTCGGAGAGCTGGCCGCCGTGGGTGTTGGTGGGCAGCCGCCCGCCGAGCTCCAGGGTCCCCCCCTGGACGAAGTCCTTGGCCTCCCCCCGGCCGCAGAAGCCGAAGCTCTCCAGCTGGAAGAGCACGTTGGAGCTGAAGGCGTCGTAGAGGATGGCGGCGTCGATGTCGGCGGGCCCGAGGCCGCTCGTGGCCCAGAGCTGCTGCGCGACCAGCTCCATCTCGGGCAGGCGCGAGATCTCCGGGCGGTAGAAGCTCGTCATCTGCTCCTGGTCCTCGCCCGAGCCCTGCGCGATGCCGCGAATCAGGGCGGCCGGCTGGCCCAGGTCGCGGGCCCGCTCCGGGCTGGTCACCACGAAGGCGCAGCCCCCGTCGGTCTCCTGGCAGCAGTCGAAGAGTCGCAGGGGATCCGCGATCATGCGGGCACCCTGGTGCTCCTCGAGGCTCAGGGGGCGCTGGTAGAAGAAGGCCTTCGGATTCTTCACGGCGTGCTTGCGCGCCGCCATGCAGACCTCGGCGAAGTCGGTGCTCTTGCAGCCGGTCTCGTGCATGTAGCGCTGCGTGAACATCGCCACCCAGCTCGCCGGGGTGAGCAGGCCGAAGGGCATGTACCAGCCCCAGTGGATCAGGTCGGAGGTGACGATCTGGCCCGAGACCCCCTCGCTGTAGCGCTGCCCCGAGCGTCCGTTGAGCGCGCGATAGCCGACCACGTGCCGCGCCGCTCCGGTGGCCACGGCCATGGTCGCCTGCTGCACGATCGCGACCGCGGCGCCGCCCCCGTAGCCGATGCGGCTGAAGAAGCTGAGCTCGCCGCAGCCCACGCTGCGCGCGACCTCGATCTCGTCGTTCGCATCCAGCGTGAAGCTGGTCATCCCGTCGATGTCCGAGGGCTGCAGCCCCGCGTCCTCGATGGCCGCCTTCACGCACTCGGCCGCGAGCTGCAGCTCGGAGCGGCCGGAGTTCTTCGAGAAGTCGGTCTGGCCGATCCCGACGATGGCGGCCTGGTCGCGGAGTGAGATCGACATGCAGCTCCCCCCTCCGCGCTAGTCCGGCAGGATCACGCGGACGCTGCCCGTCACGTGATCGCCCCAGGAGTTCTTCCCCGCCACCTCGACGACCACCTCTTCCGCCTCGACCGAGCGCACCGTGCCGGAGAGCTGCAGGGTGTCTCCGGGGAGGTTCGGGGCGCCCAGCTTGATCGCGAGTCCGGCGATGCGGGCCTCGGGACCGGCCCAGTCGGTGACGTAGCGGCCGACCAGGCCGTTCGTGGTGAGGATGTTCATGAAGACGTCGCCGAGGCCCGCGGCCTGGGCGGCGCCGCGGTCGTGGTGCACGGGCGTGAAGTCGCGAGAGGCCAGCGCGCCGCCGACGATCAGGCTGGTGGTGAGCGGCACGGCCAGGGGGGGCAGCTCGTCGCCCACCTGGACGGCGCTGCGGCGGGGGCTGGCGGCGCTCATGCGGGCTCCTCGGGCAGGGCCTCCGCCAGGTCGTCCCCCAGCGCCAGCAGCTGGGCGGTGGCGCCGCCGTAGGCCAGCTCCAGGGCCTTCGCCCAGAGGAAGTAGCGGTGGATCGGGTAGTCGAGGTCCACGCCCATGCCGCCGTGGAGGTGCTGGGTGGCGGTGGTGATGCGCGAGCCGGCGTCGGCGGCCCAGAACTTCGCCACCCGCGCGTCCCGCGCGGCCGAGCGTCCGGCCGAGAGGCGCCAGGCGGCGCGCCAGGTCACCCCGCGCAGGGCATCCAGCGCGATGTAGGCGTCGGCGCAGCGGTGCTGCACCGCCGGCAGAGCGCCGAGGGGGGCCCCGAACTGCTCGCGCTCGCGCAGGTAGTCGGTGGTGATCTCGAGGGCCCGCTCGCAGACCCCGAGCTGCAGCGCGGCGCAGCCGGTCAGCAGGCGCTGGGTCGTCCACTCGACGAGCTGCGCGCCGAACAGCACCTCGCTCTCCGCGACCTCCACCGCGCTCAGCGCCATCTCGAAGAGGGGCTCGCCGCGGGAGCTGCGGCGCGCCTCCAGGGCCACGCCCTGCGCCCGCGGGTCGACCAGGAACAGCGCCGGCTCCCCGCCTTCGGGACGAGCGGGCACCAGCACGCGCTCGGCCACGCCGGCGGCGGGCACCTGATGCAGCTGCCCCTCCAGCGCGAAGCCCGCGGCGCTCTCGAGCACCCGCAGCGGCTGCCCCGGCGCGAAGGCACCGCTCAGCACGAGCTCGCCGCGCGCCAGGGGGCTCAGCCACTCCTTGCGCTGCAGCTCGCTGCCGAAGTGGGCGATCGGCAGCCCTGCCAGGACCAGCGTCGGCAGCGCCGGCAGCGGGGCCAGCGTGCGACCCACCTCCTGCAGCAGCAGCACGAGCTCGAGCTCTCCCAGGCCCATCCCGCCCAGCTCCTCCGGCACCGCCAGGCCCAGCAGGTTGGCCTCGGCCAGGCGCTGCCAGGTCTCCCGGTCGAAGAACTCGCCTGCGGCCTCGGCCTGCTTCAGGCGCTCGGGAGCCGTCTCCCGCTCCAGGATCTCCCGGGCCAGCTCGCGGATCGCAATCTGCTCTTCGCTGAAACGGAAGTCCACGTCGCTACTTCACCGCGTAGAAGAAGGGGAGCACCATCTCTTCGTCGACCTCTTCGAAGACGCACTCGACCTTCATGCCGATGTGGATGTCCTCCGGGGCCACACCGCGAAGGTTGGCCACCACCCGAACGCCCTCTTCCAGGTCGATCAGGCCGACCGGCAGCGGGAACTCGTAGCCCGGCACCTGGGGGTGGTGGAGGATCGTGTAGCTGTGAACGCTACCGCGCCCGCTGGCCTCGATCGACTCCCAGCGCGTGGACTGGCAGCGGCCGCACATCGGCCCCGGGGGATGACGAAGCTTGCCGCAGTCGCTGCACTGCTGGATCAGCAGCCGCCGCTCGTCGCAGCCCTCCCACCACCAGGCGTTGTCGTGGCCGCGCGGGCTGCGAATGCGGCGAGGCGCCGCCGGAGCTCCGCCGGCCTCGGTGGGCGCGGAAGGCTGCTGGGAGGGCTTGAACTTGAGGACCCGGAAGCTGAGCCAGCCCAGCGGCTCCCCCGCCTCGTCCCGGAACTCGGTGCGCGTCACCACGAAGTAACCGACACCCAGCGCTGTCGCCTTCTCCTCGGAGATGCTCTCGATGGTGGTCTCCGAGACCACCTGGTCTCCCGGGCGCAGGTAGCGGTGGAACTCCTGCTCGGTGTCCGTCGCGACCACACCCGTGTAGCCGGCCTCGTCGAAGACCGCGTGCAGCTCGCGCTGCTTGTTCCGGATCAGCGAGGGGTCGTGCATCGGATAGCCGCGCATGTCCCAGGTCTGCAGCATGGTGGGCGGCGCCACCAGGCCTCCGTGGCCCGAGGCCCGCCCCGCTTCCGGATCGGTGTAGATGGGGTTGGCGTCGCCCAGCACCTCGCACCAGTGGCGGATCATCGCCTCGTTGACGCGATCCGGGCAGGTGTAGGGCGGCCCCTCCTTCAGCCCGACGAAGGCGCGGATCCGCTCCTCGAAGATCTGCTTTCGCTGCGCCGCCTGCGACATCGCGGACGGACCTAGCGCCGGGCGCGAGGCAGGCCGAGGCCTGCCATCGCGATGATGTCGCGCTGCACCTCGTTGACGCCCCCACCGAAGGTGAGGGTGGTGGCGCTGCGGTAGGCGGCCTCGAGCTGGCCCCCGAAGAGGCAGCCCGGCTCGCCCTCGACGACCAGGCCCGCGCTGCCGCTGATCTCGAGCAGCAGGTTGAAGGCCTCCACGAAGAGCTCGGTTCCCATCACCTTGAGCGCCGAGGCCTCGGCCATGTTCGGGATGCCCTCGGTGAGCGCCCAGGCCGAGCGCCAGTTCAGCACCTGCAGGGCCTCGAGCTTGGCGTAGACGCGGGCCAGCTGGATGCGCACCCACTGCTGGCTCAGCATGGGCCGGCCGTCGGGGCCCCGCACCGAGGCGGCCCAACGCCAGACCTGCTCCAGCACCGACTCGCAGAAGCCGGGGGTGGCGAGGGCGATCCGCTCGTGGTTGAGCTGGGCCACGATCAGCCCCCAGCCGCCGTGGAGGGGGCCGACCCGGCCGGAATCCGGCACCCGGACGTCTTGGTAGTAGGTGGCGTTGGTGCGCTCTCGACCCAGGGTGTAGATCGGGGTGCAGGAGAAGCCCGGGGTGTCGGTCGGCACCAGGAAGATCGAGATCCCCTTGTGCTTGGGCGCCTCGGGATCCGTGCGGGCCGCCAGCCAGATGTACTCGGCCACGTGGGCGTGGGTGGTGTAGACCTTCTGGCCGTTGATGACCCAGTCGTCCGCGTCGCGCTGCGCCCGGGTCGAGAGCGAGGCGAGGTCGGTGCCCGCGCCGGGCTCCGTGTAGCCGACCCCGAAGATCAGCTCCCCCTTGAGGATCCTCGGCAGCAGCTCGCGCTTCTGCTCGTCGCTGCCGAACTGCATCAGCGTGGGCCCGATGGTGTTGACGGGGATGATCGGAAGCGGCGCCCGCGCCCGATAGGTCTCGTCCCAGAAGATGAACTGCTCGAGGGGCGTGCGCCCCTGGCCGCCGTACTCGACCGGCCAGCCGATCCCGAGCCAGCCGTCCTGGCCCATGCGCCGGACGATCTCCCGGAAGACGGGGCCGCCCATCTCCTCGTACTCGGCGTCGAAGGCGGCGCGCAGCTCGGGGGTGAAGAGCTCGCGGTAGTAGCTGCGGATCTCGCGGCGGAGCGCCTGCTGCTCGGGGGTGAACTCGACGTGCATGGGGGCTCCCGGGGCCTGGAGTAGAACACGTTTCAGCCAGCGGCGCCAGCCGCCGGCTCCCGGCGCGGTCCCCAAACGCAACGAGCCGGCCCCCGGGGCCGGCTCGCTCGGAGTCTGCTTGCGGGCGGTGCGGCTAGCGGCGGCGCGCGACGGCGAGACCCAGCAGGCCCGAGAGCAGCAGCAGGGCTGTCCCGGGCTCGGGGACCACCTCGAAGCGCGACAGGACGCTCGCCGTGTCGCCCGGGCTCAGCTCGAAGGTCAGGGTGATGCCGATGCTGGTGGCGAGCGTCGGAGCGAAGGCCCCTGCCTGCGGCAGTGCCGAGGTCGTGGCGTTGCAGCCCGCGGCCGCGCAGGTGACGGGGAGCATCCCGCTGTCCTGGGGCGGCAGCAGGACGAGCGTGAAGGGGCCCGCCGCGTTGTTGATGAAGGCCTGGTAGATGGGTGTGGTCCCGCTCTGAGCCAGCGTGGCCGATGCATTGCCGTTGGAGTCGAGCACCGAGGCCGTGGCCGACGAGGCGAAGAACTGATCGACCGTCTGGGGCGGAATCGGCTGGGTGACGGTGACGGTGAAGAGCTGGGTGTTCGGCCCGTTGTTCGTCATCAGGAAGTTGTTGTTGACGAAGGGATCGACGTTCGTGGTGCTGATCCACGAGTCGATGCTCCAGTTGGGACCGGAGCCCGAGGCGTTGAAGGGCGAGTCCAGCTCGTACTGGTTGATGCCGTCGCCCAGGTCCGTGAAGTTGATCGTGAGGGTCGACGAGTCGACCGAGTTCGACATGTCGGTCGTCGTGTCGAGGACCTCGACCGTGAAGCCGAATCCCGTGGCCCGCGCCGAGGAGGCGCCGAGGCCCTGGGCGAGGAGCAGCGAGAACGTCAGCAGAGCGAGAGAGAGGAAGCGAGCACAGCGCATACGGATCCACCTTCCCATGGTGAGCTGCGCAGTATGCCTGCAAGCCCGATGCCGGGCGCTCCAGTCACAGCAGAGGCCTGAAATCACAGGCGAAATTGGCTGTTGCAGCCAGCTTCGGGGAGGCCCTGGGAAGGAACTTTCCTTCCACGAAGGAAAGCTCCTTCCACTCCCCGGCCACCCTTGCCCCACAGGGAGGGCGCCGGGAAGAGTCGCCGCCCTACCCGTTTCGGGGTCTCAGCAGGCCTTCCTGGGCCACCGACGCCACCAGGGCGCCGTCGCGGCCGTAGAGGCGCCCCGTAGAGAAGCCCCGGGCGCCGTGGGCGACCGGGCTCTCCTGCTCGTAGAGCAGCCAGTCGTCGATGCGGAGCTCGCGGTGGAACCACATGGCGTGATCGATGCTGGCGATCTGGTAGCCCTGGTCCGTGTAGGAGATGGCGTGGGGCATGGTCGCGGCATCGAGCAGCGTCATGTCCGAGGCGTAGGCGGCGATGCACTGGTGCAGCAGGCTCGTGGCCCGCGAGCCCTCGAGATCCGGCAGGCGACCGTCCACCTTGATCCAGAGCAGGAAGCGCGGCGGCTGCACGCGTGGCTGGAACGGGTCGAAGTCGGTGACGTAGCGGGCGTCGATGGGACGATCGCGGAGGGCCCAGCTTCGCATCGCCTCGGGCATTGCGGGCAGCCGGGCCCGCATGCGCTCCTGCCAGGCGGGCAGGCTCTCCGGCCCCGGCAGCTCGGGCATCGCGCACTGGTGCTCGGGCCCCTTCTCGGGCTGCTGGAAGGAGGCCTCCTGGTGGAAGATGGCACGGCCGTGCTGGATGGCCGTCACCCTGCGGGTGGTGAAGCTCCGCCCGTCGCGTGTCCGGTCGACCCGGTAGAGAATGGGCGAGCGGGGATCGCCCGGACGCAGGAAGTAGGCGTGAAAGGAGTGGGCCACGCCGCTCTCGGTGGTGCGCCCCGCCGCCACCAGGGCCTGACCCAGCACCTGCCCGCCGAAGACCCGCTGCGAGTCGCCCTCCGGGCTCCGGCCGCGGAACAGGTTCACCTCCAGCTCCTCCAGGTCCAGGAGCTCGACGAGGGCATCGACGGCAGGCTGCATGGGTCCTCTCCGGCGGGCGCCGACAGGGCGTAGCACGGCACCCGACGCCCAGAAAGCGCGAATCCGGGCCCAAAGAGCCGCCGGAAACGGGGTTCTGGTCTGCGCGGACCGTCTCAAGCGGCTCCCCGGTCGCTCCGATGCGACTCGGAGGAGAGCTCCCTTTGCACCCGTTCGTCCTGATCCCGCTGTCGAGCGCTGTCGCGGCGGTGGCCCTCGGCGGTGCGATCGGCGCCCGCGACCGGCGCAACCCGGCCAACCAGCGGATGTGCGTGCTGCTGCTGGCGACGGCGGCCTGGTCGATCCTGGCGGTGCTCTGGTGCACCAGCGAGGGCCGGGAGGAGGCGGCTCTGCTGGTGAAGCTGGGCGGCATTCCGGCCCTGCTGATCGCGCCCTTCGCCTTCCACACGATCCTGTCGCTCGAGCGCTCCCTGATCCCCCGCTACCAGCGCTGGCTGCGGCTGGGGGACGTGGCCACCGGCCTCTTCGCGGCGCTCTGGATCGGAACGCCGTGGCTGGTGACGGGCGTCGTGGCCACCGAGTACGGCTGGTCGCCGCGCTTCGGCAGCGCCACGCTGGTCGTCTGCGGCGTGCTGATCGTGGCCCCGGTGGCGGCCCTGGTGGAGTCCGCCCTCCGGCGACGCCGCGCCGCGCGCCCGGTCGAGAAGACCACCTGGATCCACGCCTCGGTGGCCATTCCCTTCGGGGTGGCCTGGTGGTTCGACCTGATCCTGCCCTGGCACAGCCACGCGCCGACGCCGCCGCTCGGGCCGGCGGCCATCGTGTGCTGGGGCGGTGTGGTCTGGTGGTTCGTCTATCGCTTCCGCAGCGCTCCGCTCTCGGCGGAG
Organism: uncultured Spirochaetales bacterium; assembly: GCA_964649065.1. GTDB lineage: Bacteria > Myxococcota_A > UBA9160 > UBA9160 > SMWR01 > CAZYOL01. The sequence goes on along the minus strand of CAZYOL010000080.1, from coordinate 7,805 downwards.
CGCTTCGCCCACGAGATCCTGGAGACGCTGCCCGAGGGCATCGTGCTGTTGCGGAGCGACGGGAGCATCCGGGCCACCAACGAGCGCCTGGGGCAGATGGTCGGGAGCCCGGCCTCGGCGCTGCTCGGGCGGCCGGTCGAGGAGCTGCTGTCGAGCCCCCCGCTGGGCGGCCGCCGGAGCGAGGGCGATCTCCGCTGCGAGCTCTTCACGGCGGAGGGTGGGCGGCTGCCGGTCTCGGTCTGCCACGCGCCGCTGCGCGACGAGGCGGGCAGCACGCTGGGCTTCGTCCTGGCCGTGCGCGATCTGCGCGAGCTGACCTCGCTGCGCAGCCAGCTGGTGACGTCGGGGCGCCTGGCGGCCGTGGGCCAGCTCGCTGCCGGGATCGCCCACGAGATCAACAACCCCATTGCCTACGTGCGCTCGAACCTGGCCTTTCTGGCGGCGCACTGGCAGGGCCTCGCGGAGCGCGCGGCCAAGCTCGGCCCGCGCGAGCTGGGGGCGCCCTGGCTCGAGGGCCCGGAGATCCTGGCGGAGTGCCTGGAAGGCGTGGATCGCGTGACGGCCATCGTTCGCGACGTGGGGGGCCTGGCGGAGCGCGGGCCGGCCGTGCTCGAGGAGATCGACGTGAACGATCTGCTCGATACGGCAGTGCGGGTCGCCGCGCCCCAGCTTCGACAACGCGCCGTGGTCGAGCGCGCCTACGCCGCGCACTCCCGCGTCCGATGCGTTCCGCGCGAGCTGCTCCAGGTCTTCCTGAACCTGCTGCTGAACGCGGCCCAGTCGATGTGCGAGCGGGGCAGCATCCGCCTGGCGACCGGGACCGATGCCGAGGGGGTGTGGATCCACGTCGAGGACGACGGCGGGGGCATCTGCCCGGAGGTGATCGAGCGCGTCTTCGATCCCTTCTTCACCACCAAGCCGGCGGGCGAAGGGACCGGACTGGGGCTCTCGATCTCCCGCCAGATCGTCGGCAAGTACGGGGGCGAGATCGGAGCAGAGGCCCGGGAAGGAGGCGGCAGCCGCTTCTGGATCCGGCTGCCCTCCTGCGAGGAGATGCCCGAGCAGCAGGAGACAGAGCCGGCTCGGGCAGGCCTCGCCTGATGCCGTGGCTCAGCGTGCTCCTGCTCGTGTCGGCCGTCCTGGCCTCGGGGCTCGCCGGAGCCCTGTGGGCCGGCGGCTCGGGACAGCGAGCCAACCGGCTGGTCGCCCTGGTGCTGGTCTGCTCGGCCTTCTGGTCGCTGTGTGAGCTGATCTGGAACTCGCTCCCGGATCCGGAGTGGGCGGCGCGGATCGTCCGGCTCTCCTCCCTCGGCTGGATGTGGATGGGACCTCTGGCGCTGCACGTCTACACGGAGATCGCAAACGAGCCCAGATCCCTGAGTCGTCGACTGCTCCCCCACGCCTACGGCGTGACCCTGGCGGGCATCCTCATGTACGTCACGACGCCCTGGGGCGTGGAGCGGGTCGTGCCGGTCGGCTGGGGCTTCGGCATCGTCTTCGGGCCTCTCTTCCTTCTCGCCTACCTGCCGAGCCTGTTCTGCGTCGGCCTGGTGCTGCTTCAGTGGCCGCGCTTCTTCGCGCGTGGGGCCTCGGAAGGCGAGCGTCGCCTGGCGGTCTCCCTCTTCGTGGGAATCGCCGTCTCGATGTCGATGGCTTCCATCACCGACGTGCTCTTTCCCTACCTCGGCATCCACGTGCCCCGACTCGGCAGCACCAGCCTGCTCTTCTCCGGCGCGCTGGTGGCGTGGAGCGTCAGCCGCCACGGCTACTTTCTCATCGCGCCGGGGGCCTTCGCCAGCGAGATCCTCGAGACGCTGCGCGACGGCGTCGCGCTCTTCCGAACCGACGGCTCCCTGAGGGCCTGCAACACGGCCTTCGCCGGACTCGTCGGCTTCCGGCACCCCTCCCTGGTCGTCGGGGCCGCCGAGGACTTCTTCCCGGGGCTCTCCGGAGAGAGCCGGGACCGCGAGTTCCGGGGACGCGAGACCGCGCTGGTCCCCAGCGAGGGGGCACGGCTTCCCGTCTCTCTGTCGGCCTCGCGGCTGCTCGACGACCACGGAAGCCAGGTGGGTCGCGTGCTGGCCGTCCGCGACCTGCGCGAAGTCGCGGCGCTGCGCGACCGCCTCGTCACCTCGGGCCGGCTGGCGGCGGTGGGCGAGCTCGCGGCCGGCATCGCTCACGAGATCAACAACCCCATCGGCTTCGTGCGCGCCAACCTCACCCACCTGCGCCAGCTCTGGGAGGGTCTGGGCGAGAGCCTCGAGAAGGGCGGCCCCGACGAGGAGCGAGCCCTCGACGAGGGGCGCGAGATCCTCGAGGAGTCGCTCCAGGGCATCGATCGCGTCTCGGGCATCATCCGCGACGTCCGGGCCTTCTCCCACGCCGGCCTCGGACACACCGAGATGGCCGACGTGAACGAGCTGGTCGAGAACGCCGCCAACGTGGCCGCGCTGCGCTACGCGATACGCGTCGAGCGCTGCTACGCCGAGCTGCCGCAGATCCCCTGCGCTCCGCACCAGCTGCGCCAGCTCTTCCTGAACCTGATCGTGAACGCCCTGCAGGCGGTCGACGAGCAGGGCTCGATTCGGATCGTCACCCAGCGGGCGGGCGACCAGATCGAGGTCCGGATCCAGGACGACGGCTGTGGCATCGACCGCGAGATGATCGACCGGGTCTTCGACCCCTTCTTCACCACCAGGCCGGCCGGCGAGGGAACGGGGCTCGGGCTCGCCCTCTGCTACCAGATCGCGCGCAACCACCGGGGCGAGATCCTGCTGGAGTCCCAGCCCGGCGCCGGGACCCTGGTGCGGGTGCGGCTGCCCTGCCTCGGTCCGGAGGAGCCCGACTCCGACTGAGCTGTGCTACTCCGGCTCGGGTGGAGGCGAAGACGCGAGAGAGCCCCGCGCAACGGCTGCGCCGGCTGCTGGAGGAGCCGAAGCTCCAGCTCATGCCCTGCTGCTTCGACGCCCTCTCCGCAGGCCTGGTGGAGCGCGCGGGCTTCCCCCTCACCTTCATGAGCGGCTTCTCCGTCGCGGCCCGCCTGGGGCTGCCGGACACGGGCCTGATCTCCTACGGAGAGATGCTCGACCAGGGCCTCGGCATCACCGCCGCGGTGGAGATTCCGGTGGTGGGCGATGCCGATACCGGCTTCGGCAACGCCCTGAACGTGAAGCGGAGCGTCCACGGCTACGCGCGCGCCGGCTTCGCCAGCGTCATGATCGAGGACCAGCGGGCCCCCAAGCGCTGCGGCCACACCCGCGGCAAGCAGGTGGTAACGCGCGCCGAGGCCGAGGCGCGCATCCGCGCCGCGCTGGATGCCCGGGACGAGGGAGCCGAGGTGCTGATCCTGGCGCGCACCGATGCCCGGGCGAGCCACGGCCTCGACGAGGCCCTCGAGCGGGCGCGGAGCTTCGCGAAGCTGGGCGCCGACTGGGTCTTCGTCGAGGCTCCGCACAGCGAGGAGGAGATGCGCCGGATCTGCGGCGAGGTGCCGGTGCCGCAGCTCTCGAACATGGTCGAGGGCGGAGACTCGCCGCTGCTTCCCCCCGAGCGGCTGGAGCAGCTCGGCTACCGGGTGGTCGCGTATCCGCTGACCCTGCTCTCGGTCGCCGTCCGCGCCATGCAGCGCGCCCTCTCCCAGCTGGCGGAGGGGCGACCGGTCGAGGGGCTCACGCCCTTCGCCGCGCTGCGGGAGCTGGTCGGCTTCGACGCCTACGATGCCGAGCTGGCCCGTTACGCCGAGGAGGAGCGCCGATGAGTCATGCCGTGGTGGTGCGCGAGACCGGTGGACCCGAGGTGCTGCGCTGGCAGGAGCACGACCCGGGCCAGCCGGGACCGGGCCAGGCCCGGGTGCGCGTCACCGCCGCCGGCGTCAACTTCATCGACGTCTACTTCCGAACCGGCCTGTATCCACAGCCCCGACCCTTCGTGGCCGGGGTCGAGGGCGCCGGAGTGGTCGAGGCCGTGGGCCCCGAGGTGGCCGGCCTCGCGCCCGGCCAGCGCGTCGCCTGGGCCGGCCTGCCGGGCTCCTACGCCGAGGTCATGCTGGGGCCGGCCTCCCGGCTGGTGCGCCTGCCCGACGGCGTCTCGGAGGAGCAGGCCGCCGCCGTGCTGCTGCAGGGCATGACGGCCCACTACCTGGTGCACGGCGTGCGCGAGACCCGCCCCGGCGACGTCGCGCTGGTGCACGCGGCGGCCGGCGGCACGGGACTCTTGCTGGTGCAGATGCTGCGGCGCGCCGGCGCCACCGTCATCGGCACCGTCTCCACCGCCGAGAAGGAAGCGCTGGCGCGAGAGGCGGGTGCACAGCACGCCATTCGCTACACCGAGCGCGACTTCAGCCGGGAGGCGCGACGACTGACGGAGGGCCGCGGCGTCGATGTGGTCTACGACTCGGTCGGCCACGACACCTTCGAGGCTAGCCTCGAATCGCTGCGACCGCGGGGTCTGCTGGCCCTCTTCGGCCAGTCGAGCGGCCCCGTGCCGCCCTTCGACCTCGGGCGCCTGAACCCACTGGGCTCGCTCTTCGTGACGCGGCCCTCCCTGGCCCACTACAGCGCCGAGCCGGCCGAGCTGGCCCGGCGCTCCGGAGAGGTCTTCGCCGCCCTGGCGGCCGGCGAGCTCGAGCTCCGCATCGGCGCCCGCTTCCCGCTGGCCCGGGCCGCCGACGCCCACCGCGCCCTGGAGAGTCGCGCGACGACCGGCAAGCTCCTGCTGCTGGCGCAGGGCGCCGCCTAGGGCGTCGCGTTCTCGATCAGGCGCTGGTAGAAGTGCACCGCCGGCGCCAGCAGCTCCACGGCCAGATGCTCGTTGGTGCCGTGCACGAGCTTCAGGGTCTCGCGGCTGGCCCGAAAGGGCAGCAGGCGGTAGACGCGATCGCTCACCCGGTGGAAGTGGCGGGCGTCGGTGCCGCCGAGCAGCAGGCCCGGAACCACCAGGGCCTCCGGGAAGATCTCGCCGATGCTCCGCTGGAGCCGGCGAAAGGCCTCGGCGTCGACCTGCGAGACCGGGCTCGGGTTGCGCGGCACGCCGTGGAGCCCCACCTCCAGCCGGACCTCCTCGTCGTCGATCACCGAGGCATCGTGGGCCAGCACCGCATCGATGTCGTCGCTCGGGTGGATGCGGTGGTTCACCACGGCGCGGGCCTGGACCGGCAGGACGTTCGACTTGCTGCCGCCCTCGACGATGGTGGCCGCGGTGGTGGTGCGGATCAGCGCGGAGAGCGTCGGATCGCGGGCCATGCCCCAGCGGATCGGCCCGCCGAAGAGCCACAGGTTGCCGAGCACCACGCGCGCTCCGAAGCCGAGCTCGGGGCCGAGGTAGGCGATCATCTGGCGCGTGGCCCCGTCGATGCTGCCCGGCATCGGGCTCCGCTCCAGGCGGTGGACGGCGCTCGCGACCCGGCCGATGGCCGTGTGGCGAGGCGGGACCGAGGAGTGCCCCCCGACGCCGTCGGCCTGCAGCTCCACCGTGACGGAGCCCTTCTCGGCGATCCCGACCAGCGCGATCGGCTGCGTCACGCCGGGAATCGCGCCCTCGATCACGGCTCCTCCCTCGTCGAGCACCAGATCGAGGCGAACGCCGCGCTCCTCGAGGAGCTCGGCGATCGCCAGGGAGCCCTCGTCGCCTCCCAGCTCCTCGTCGTGGCCGAAGGCCAGGTAGACGGTGCGGCGAGGACGGAAGCCGGAGGCCGCCAGACGCTCGACGGCCTCGAGGATGCAGATCACGCTGCCCTTGTCGTCGAGGCTGCCGCGTCCCCAGACCTGCCCCTCGGCCACGACGCCCGCGAAGGGAGGGTGCTCCCAGCCGGAGTCGGAGCCGGTGTCGACGGGCACGACGTCCAGGTGAGCCATCAGCAGGATCGCCTCGAGGCCGGGCTCGCTGCCGGGCCAGGTGTAGAGAAGGCTCCATTCGTTCACGAGCTCGCGGCGCAGCGTCGCGTGGAGCTGCGGGTAGCTCGTCGCCAGGTGCCGGTGCAGGCCGACGAAAGCCGCGCCCTGCATCCGGCTGCGGTCGAAGTGGGAGATCGTGCGGAAGCGCAGGGCCTCGGCCAGGCGCGCCGCCACGGCCTCGGCGTCGATCGCCGCCGGCTCGACGGGCTCCACCCGGAGCTGGCGCGACTCCAGGCGCGACGCGCCGACGAGCAGCAGCGCCGCCAGCAGCAGCAAAGCCCCCGCGAGCCCCAGCAGCAGCCTCCTCACGGGCGGCGCGGCCTCCAGCCGAAGCGAGCCAGGCAGACGCGCCCGCCTCCGTCGAAACAGATCCCCTCCCGCTCCAGCAGCTGGCGCTGCAGGCCATCGAAGCCCGGGGTGGCCCGCGGGCTGATCTCGCCCCGCGCGTTCAGGACCCGGTGCCACGGCAGCCTCCGCTCCGGACCGGCGGCGTGCAGCGCGTAGCCGACCTGACGGGCCTGCCCGGCCAGGCCGGCCAGACGGGCCACCTGGCCGTAGGTGGCCACGCGTCCCGAGGGAATGCGGCGCACCACGCCGTAGACGCGCTCCCAGCGCGAGCGGCCGGGGTTGGGCTCGGAGTGGCCGGCGGGCACGCCGACATTCTGACCCAGATCGGCGGCCGGCGTCACGCGCGCCGCGGGCGCTCGCACGGCCCCCTTCCGGAGCCTATGCTGGTGGGTCGCTGGAGGGCTCTGGTGTCGGGACCGCAGCAGGACGACGCGAAGCTCGTCCTCTACGGGCAGGCGCGGGCCCCCTACACCGAGAAGGTTCGCCGCGCGCTCGTCCTCAAGGGCCTCTCCTACGAGCTGCGCGAGCCCCAGGGGCCCGAGGACTACGCGCGCTGGAGCCCGGAGACGGGGCTTCTGCCGGTGCTGGAGGTCGCCGGCGAGCGGATCGCCGACTCCACCGAGATCCTGCTCCGGCTGGAGCAGCGCTTTCCCCGGCCGCCGCTGCTGGCGGCCGACCCGCGCACCCAGGCCCAGCAGCGGCAGCTGGAGGACTGGGCCGACGAGTCCTTCCTCTTCTACTTCCAGCGCTGGATCCGGATGAATCAGGAGCGCGAGAGCCGGCGCGAGGGGGCCGCCCGGGCGGGCGCCCTGCGGCGGCTGCGCGGCGTCGGTGCCTGGCTGCGGGCCGGGGGCACCTGGGAGCGGCCCCACACGGCCCTGCTCCGGCAGCTCGGCGATCGCATGGACGACCTGGTGAACTTCCTCGGCGCGCGCGCCTTCTTCTACGCCGACGCCGTGAGCATGGCCGATCTGGCGGTCTACGGGATGCTCTTCACCTTGCGCAGCGACGCCATTCCGGGCTCCCAGCGCCTGCTCGCCGAGCGCCCCGCCCTGGTCGACTACATGCGACGGGTGGAGGTCGAGACCGGCGGATGAGCGCCCTGCCCCGCTACCGCTACGTCGCGGGTCGCACGCCCCACCCGCGGCGCGATCCGCGCGGCCACTCCTTCGGCCAGCCCGAGCCCGAAGTCGCCGACGCGGCGGACGCGCGCCGCGGCGAGGACGCGCTGCTCGAGCGGGGCGTCGAGCTCTTCACCGCCGGCTACTTCTGGGAGCGCCACGAGGCCTTCGAGGCGCTGTGGCGGGCCGCCGGCCGCCACAGCCCGGAGGGGCGCCTGCTGCAGGCCCTCGTCTGGCTGGCGGCCGCGGAGTGGAAGCGGCTGGCGGGGCCCGGCCCGGGCTCCGCGCGCCTGGCCCGCCGGGCGCTGGCGCGGCTGCGCTCCGAGCCGCCGGCCCTGGAGAGACTGGACCGCGGCGCCCGCGTCGCCAGCGCCGCCCAGCGCTTCGAGCGGGGCGGCGCGGAGCCGGTCCGGATCCGACTCAGTCGCTGAGAGCGGCGTGGCGG